>PLYU01000246.1 GCA_003153495.1 Myxococcales bacterium | reverse complement strand
GTGTGGGGCCGAGGAGCTCGCTAGCTAGCCGCAGTCGTGCGCCTGAGCGCGGCCGGATAGGCGATGGCGGCGCGCCCTCAGGATGACAAGGACAGGGGAGCGGGACGGGATTCTCGGGGCTCGCTCTCGAAACCGCCCCGAATCGCCCGCTCCCCCGTGGACGCAGGTCGGCGGGCGATCGGTCACCCAGCCTGCATCAGGCGCGCGACAGTGTCGGTCACTGGCGCGCGTCCGCAGCTGCGTCCAAAAACCGGTTCCTTCTCAGCGGCTGCCTCCCGGCGGGCCGAACAACGACAGCTGCTGCGGCACCGAATGTGGCCGCGTGAGCACGAAAGGGCGCTGCGAGAGGCTGGCGGGTGCGGGGTGCGGCGTTGCGCCGACGCCGAGCCGCAGGAGCGAAGAAACACCACCGTGGCCGCGTGGGCCGGCGGGTCGGCGAATCGGCAATGCAGCGGATAAAAAGGGCCGAGGCGGCATCTCTGAACTTTCCTGGTCGGGTGCGCCGCGCAACATCTCGTTGCGGCTGCGAGCTACCTGCCATCGATCGCAACGTTCGTGCCATGCGCTTCCACGTGACGCGGTTCACGCCGGGGTCGCAGCCATCACGTGCTGCGACGCATCGGGGCGGCGACGCCAATGCGAACGCGACCGGTCGTGTCGATCTCGCAAGCAGTCGTTACGGTTTCGGCGGGCCGATCGTCGCTTCAGGCGGCGGCGCGGTGGCCGCGCGGAATCGCGCTCAGCAGGCGGCGCGTGTATTCCTGCTGCGGCCGCTCCAGGATCTGCTCCACGTCGGCCTGCTCGACGACGTCGCCGTCCTTCATGACGATGACTTCATCGGCCATGAAGCGGACGACGGCGAGATCGTGGCTGATGAAGATGTAGGCCAGACCCAACTCGTCCTGCAGGTCCTTCAGGAGATTGAGCACCTGCGCCTGGACCGAGACGTCGAGCGCGCTCACGGCTTCGTCGAGAACGAGCACTTCCGGGGCCAGCGCCAGGCAGCGAGCGATGGCGACGCGCTGCCGCTGGCCGCCGGAAAACTCGTGCGGGTACTTGTGCATCGCGGTCTCGTCGAGGCCGACCTTGTCGAGCAGGGCGCGGGCGCGCGCCTCGCGGTCGGCCGCGCCGCTGCCGATGCCGTGGATCGTCATCGGCTCGACCAGCGTCTGGCCGATCGTGAAGCGCGGGTTGAGCGAGGCGTACGGGTTCTGGAAGACGACCTGGATGCGCTTTCGCATGGCCAGCATCTCGGACTTCGAGAGGGCGAGCAGATCGCGTCCGTCGAAGATCGCCCGGCCGCCGACCGGGCCACCGCTCGCCTCGTGCAGACGCAGGAGCGTCAGGCCGAGCGTCGTCTTGCCCGAGCCCGATTCGCCGACGATGCCCAGCGTATGGCCGGCGCGCAGGCCAAAGGTCGCGCCCTTCACCGCCTGGAATTCCCTGCGCCCGAAGAGGCCGCTGCGAATCCAGAAACTCTTCGTCAGCCCGATCGCCTCGACGATGACGGGCGCTTCGGGATCCTTCGCCTTGCCGCCGACCGCCGCCGCGTGCCCCGCGATGTGGTCGTCGACGACGCGCAGGCGCGGCGCGTGCTGCTCGAGCGTCGGCCGGCAGGCGAGCAAGGCCTTCGTGTAGGCGTCCTGCGGACTCGAGAAGATGGCGTCGACGGGCCCCTGCTCGCGCACGATGCCGTGGCGCATGACGACGACGTGGTCGGCGATCTCGCCGACGACGCCGAGATCGTGGCTGATGAAGAGCATGCTCATGCGATGCTGTTCCTTCAGCCTGGCGAGCAGCTCGAGGATCTGCCGCTGGATCGTCACGTCGAGCGCGGTCGTCGGCTCGTCGGCGATGAGCAGCTTCGGTTCGCAGCCGAGCGCCATGGCGATCATCACGCGCTGTTGCTGGCCGCCGGAGAGCTGGTGCGGGTAGGCGTCGACGCTGGTCTCCGGCTCCGGGATGCCCACCAGGCGCAGCAACTCGACCGCGCGCGCGCGCGCCTCCCTGCGAGACCTCTTCTGGTGAAGCCGCACCGCTTCCATGATCTGCCAGCCCACCGAGTAGACCGGGTTGAGGCTGGTCATCGGCTCCTGGAAGATCATCGACACGGCGTTGCCTCGCACGTCGCGCATCGCCCGCTCCGGCAGCTGGAGCAGGTCGCGGCCCTCGAGCTCGACGACGCCGGATTCGATACGGCCGGGCGAGCCGACCAGGCGCAGGATCGACAGGGCGGTGACGCTCTTGCCGCACCCGCTCTCGCCGACCACGGCCACGGTCGTCCGCGGCGGCACGTCGAAGGAGACCTGGTCGACCGCGCGGAGGGTTCCCGAGTCCGTGCGGAAGCTCGTCACGAGTTCGCGCACGCGCAGCAGCGGCCCGTCGTCCATCCCGAGCCATAGGGATAGCACCGATGATAGCGTCCCGTCCGTGGCGTCCTGGCGGTCGATGCTCCCCGTGCTGCTCGTGTGCTGCTCCACGCCGCAGCGGATGTGCGTGGGGGAGGGGGCGTGCGGGGCGCAGGGGCAGTGCGTGGCGGGGCGGTGTCTGGCGAAGGGGGCCGCGGCGGACGTCGAGACGGCGCGGCGGCTGCTCTACGAGCCTGTCGAGGTCGCGTACGTGCGCCGCGGGGAGAGCGCGGGGGTGCCGGCGATCGCGACGCTCGGGGGGAGCGACGGAGCGGTCGCGCTCCTTCGCTTCTTCGTCCCCCTGCCGCCCGAGGCCCGCGTGGTCGAGGCGTACATCCTGTTCGAGCGGGCCGCCGAGGTGGACGTCGATCCGGCTCCGGTCGCCCTCAGGGCTGTGCGCGTGCTCGATCCGTGGGACGGGCGGTCCGTGTCGTGGGCGCGCCGGCCGCGCACCGAGGGGACGGGCTCCCCGGTGACGCTCGTGCGGCCCGCGTCGGGTCCGTGGGTACGGCTCGACGCGCGCGCGCTCGTGCGCCGCTGGCGCGACCGGGGAGACTCGGAGCAGGGGGTGGCGATCGTCGCGGAAGCGAACGGACCGCCGGGCGCGTCCGGCGTGGCTCTTGCCCTGGCCTCCGGGGGAGCCGCCGCGGGGCCGCGGCTCGAGCTATATGTGAAGTGAAAGTGCTACCCTGAGGCGAGCATGAGCGAACAGCGAGACGTCGCATCGCAGGTCTCGGCGATCGCAGAGCACGTCGAGCAGCGCTTCCGGGCTGGCCGGCGCGTTCTCTCGTTCGCCGAGTTCCTCGAGCTGTTCGGCGCGGAGCCCGTCCGCTACTCGCGCGACGCGAGCCGCTACCTGCGCGACGTCTTCGACCACTATGGCAAGGCCACGGTGCGCCATCCGTGGGGAGAGTTCACCCGCTTCAAGCTGTTCGACCAGCCCTGGGAGACCCCCGAGACGCGGGCGCTGCCGCGCGGCGCGCTGGTCGGGCAAGAGCAGGTGCAGGAGGAGATCTACCGCGCGCTGTCGAACTTCGTCCGCGAGGGGCGCCCCAACCGGCTGGTCCTCTTGCACGGCCCGAACGGCTCGGCCAAGTCGACCATCGCGGCCTGCATCATGGCGGCGCTCGAGAACTACTCGACCCTCGACCAGGGCGCGCTCTACAGGTTCCACTGGGTCTTTCCGTCGCAGAAGACCGTGCGCGGCTCGCTCGGGTTCGGCCCGGAGAAGCCCGGGTCCGGCAAGGGGGCCGCGTCGTACGCGCACCTGCCCGACGAGGACATCGACGTCAAGCTGCTGGTCGAGGTGCGTGACCACCCGCTCTTCCTCGTGCCGGTCCCGGAGCGCCAGCAGCTCCTCGAGGCCGCCTACAAGAGGGTCGGCGCGACGGAGCCGCCGAACGACTGGCTCATGCGCGGCCAGCTCTCGCACAAGAGCCAGCAGGTCTTCGAGGCGCTGCTCTCGTCGTACGACGGGTCGTACGCGGCGGTGCTCAAGCACGTGCAGGTCGAGCGTTACTTCGTCTCGCGCCGCTACCGCGTCGGCGCCGTCACCATCGGCCCGCAGCTGAGCGTCGACGCAGCGGAGCGGCAGATCACCATGGACCGGTCGCTCCAGTCGCTCCCGGCGTCCCTGCAGGCGGTGACGCTCTACGAGGCGAAGGGCGAGCTGGTCGACGCCGCGGGCGGCGTCCTCGAGTTCAGCGATCTGTTGAAGCGCCCGCTGGACGCGTTCAAGTACCTCCAGCTCTCCGTGGAGACCGGCGAGGCCGCCCTCACCGCCCAGAACCTGCAGCTGAACTGCGTGATGCTCGGCAGCGCCAACGAGCTTCACCTCGATGCCTTCCGCGAGCACCCGGAGTTCGCGTCGTTCCGCGGGCGGCTCGACTTCGCCCGCGTGCCGTACCTCAAGAGCTACGAGCAGGAGCGGCTCATCTACGACACGCANNTCGACGCTGACCGGCGTCGAGAAGGCTGACCTCTACGCGACGGGCAAGGCCCCCGAGCGGCTGGACGCCGACAGCCAGAAGGTGCTGCGCGCCTCCATCAAGGAAGTCTGGAGCGAGAGCGACGCGTACCCGATTTACGAAGGACGCGTCGGGGCCAGTCCGCGCGAGATGCGCGGCGTGCTGCTCGACGCCGCGCAGTCGACGGCCTTCAAGTGCCTCAACCCGCTCGCGGTGGTCGAGGAGATCTACGCCCTCTGCCAGCGCAAGAACGAGTTCGACTGGCTGCAGCAGGACATCGTCACCGGGGGCTACCACGACGTGACGTCGTTCCGCGACACGCTCGACGAACGCCTCCTCGGGGCGTCGGAGTACGAGCTTTACGTCGCGAGCGGTGTCGTCGACGAAGAGAAGTACGCCGAGCTGCTCGAACGGTACGTCCAGCACGTGAGCGCGTGGGTCAAGAAGGAGCGCCTCTACAACCGTGCCACGCAGAAGTCCGAGGAGCCGAGCGAGGACCTGATGGGCGAGGTCGAGCGCCTGCTCGACGTGCAGGGTGAGCCGCTCGAGTGGCGGCGGCAGCTCATCAGCGGCGTCGCCGCCTGGGCGATCGACCACCCCGGCCAGAAGGTCGGCCCGGCCGCGGTCTTCCCGCAGCACCTGAAGCGGATGCGCGAGTCGATCTTCGTCGAGAGGCGGCAGGCCGTGGCGACGCTCGCGCGCGACATCGTGCTCTTCGTGAGGGAAGACGGCTCCGGGCTCGACGCGCAGCGGCGGCGAGAGGCCGAAGGGACGCTCGAGCGCCTCGTCTCGCGCTTCGGCTACTGCCGCGAGTGCGCCGTCGACGCGGCGAGCATGCTGCTCCGCAAGCGCTTCGACGACCTCACGTTCTAGCCCTAAATCGCCGAGCACCTTGGCAGCGTGNNCTTCTTTCCGCTAGGCGCGCGACGTCGTGGCGCACCCTAAATTACGGCCTTTCGTGCGTAGACTCGGCGCCTCTTTGCGAAAGTAGGGCTAGAGATTCTCTTACACCTTGAGCTGCGGCAGGCGCTCGCGCAGGCGCGCGATGAGCTTGATGAAGTCGTAGCGGTCGGGGCGGCCGCCCTCGGGCAGGCAGGCGATGTCCCCTGCAGCCGCCGCGGCGCGGACGCGGAGCGGCTCCTCGAGGCCGAGGGCGTCGCCCAGCTTCGCGAGCGCCTCTTGCTCGTCGGTCGACGCGACGCCGTCGAGCCAGGCAAACCAGGAGGCGAGCGCGTAGGTGAGCACCTGCTGCCACTTGGGCATCCCGGCGAGGTCGACCGACTCGAGGCCCAGGTGCTGCGTGAGCGCGCGCTCGATCTCGGTGACGTCGGCACCGGCGATGCCGCACTCCTTCGCGGCCCGCACGAGCCCGGCAGCCTCGATGCGTCGCATGGATCCGTCGGCCCAGCCAATCGCCGCCAGGGCGAGAAACGATCGCGTCGGGAGGGTGAGGTCCGCCATGGACGGAACGTTATCGCGATGTGGGCCGCGCGTCTCGTCCTGCCCGCCTGGTCCGGACGTCGGAAACCGGACACTAGCGGATGCAACGGGCGTGCTTAGGGTGAGTGGAGATGTCCACCATAGCCAGTCCCGCCGAGCTCGAGCTGCCCCTCCTGGCCCTGCCAGACGCGGTCCTCTTTCCCGGTACAATCGCGCGGATCGAGCTATCGAACCCCGGCCCGACCGACAGTCCGGAGCATCAGACGTCCACCCCCGGCGCGTTCGTCGCGGTCTTTGCGCAGAGAAACGCACATCCCGGTCCGCAGTCGACGGACGACTTTCATCCCATCGGCGCGCTCGCCCGGGTGGTCACCGCCGGCGAGCAGGACGGAAAGCACGTCGTCATCCTTCAGGGGGTCGAGAGGGCCGAGCTCATCCAGGTCACGGCGCCCAGCCCGCCGCTCATGGCCCGGGTGCGCCGGCTCGAGCAGATCGAGGCCGCCGACGAGGAGCTCGACGCGCTCTTCCAGAATCTTCGCGCCGCCTCGCGGCGGGTGGTGGAGCTGCTGCGTCTACCGCGCGAGGTCGCCGCGCAGCTGGGCTCGATCGACAGGGCCGCCGTTCTCGCCGACGTGATCGCCAGCCGCATGGACGCGACCAGGGAAGAGAAGCTGGCCCTCCTCGGTACGCTGGACGTGAAGGCGCGGGTCAGGGCCGTCCTCGAGCGAGTCTTGCGCCGCACCCAGGTGCTCGAGACCCGCGCGAGCATCGACGCCACGGTGAGCGAGGCGATGGACAAGAAGCAGCGCGAGCACATCCTGCGCGAGCAGAAGAGGGCGATCGAGCGCGAGCTCGCCGGCGCAGCCGACGACGACGGGGAGGACGACCTCGACGCGCTCGAGAAGCGCATCGCCGCGGCCGGCCTCTCGCAAGAGGCGCGCGCCGTGGCGACCAGGCAGCTGCACCGCCTGCAGTCGATGCAGCCGGGCTCTCCGGAGTTCTCGATGGTGCGCACCTACGTCGAGTGGCTCGTCGACCTGCCCTGGACGGAGGCGAGCGAGGACAACCCCGACATCGCGGCGGTCCGGGCGGTGCTCGACGCCGATCACTACGGGCTCGAGAAGGTCAAGAAGCGCATCCTCGAGTACCTGGCCGTGCGCAAGCTCAAGAGCGACAAGAAGGGGCCGATCCTCTGCCTCATCGGGCCGCCCGGGGTCGGCAAGACCTCGCTCGGCAAGAGCATCGCTCGCGCGCTCGGGCGCAAGTTCCACAGGATCTCGCTCGGCGGGGTGCACGACGAGGCCGCCATCCGCGGGCACCGGCGGACGTACGTCGGCGCGCTGCCGGGCAATGTCATCCAGGGTCTGAAGAAGGTCGGCGTCACCAACCCGGTCTTCATGCTCGACGAGGTGGACAAGCTCGGGCACAGCGGGATGCACGGAGATCCGTCGTCGGCGCTGCTCGAGGTGCTCGACCCGGAGCAGAACGACTCGTTCACCGATCACTACGTCGAGATCCCTTACGACCTGTCGAACGTCATGTTCGTCGCGACGGCGAACGTGGGGGACACCATCCCTGCGCCGCTGCGCGACCGGATGGAGATAATCGAGATCCCCAGCTACACGCGGCAGGAGAAGCTCGCCATCGCGCGGCGGCACCTGGTGCCCAAGCAGCTGGCCGAGCACGGTGTCGGCGCCGACAAGCTGGACGTCACCGACGAGGCTCTCAAGGTGATCGTCGAGCGGTACACCCGCGAGGCGGGGGTGCGGTCGCTCGAGAAGAAGATCGCGGCAGTGGTCCGGGGCGTCGCCGTCCAGTTCGCCGAGGGCCGGGAGGAGCCGGCGGTCGTGCGAACCGAGGAAGACGTCCGCGCGTTCCTGGGCGCGGCGCCCCACGAGGATCAGCGCGTGGAGCGCGCGTCGGAACCGGGCGTGGCCGTCGGCCTCGCGTGGACGCCGGTGGGTGGCCAGGTGCTCTTCGTCGAGGCGACGAAGATGCCCGGGAGCGGCAAGCTGACCTTGACCGGCCAGCTGGGCGACGTGATGAAGGAGAGCGCCCACGCCGCGCTGAGCTACGTGCGCGCGAACACGGATCGCTGGGGGATCCCGAGCGACTTCCTCGACAAGAGCGACATCCACGTCCACGTTCCCGCCGGAGGGATGCCGAAGGACGGGCCGAGCGCCGGCGTCACCATGCTGACGGCGCTGGTCTCGGTGCTCTCGGGGGTGCGGGCGCGCCACGACGTGGCGATGACCGGAGAGATCACTCTGCGAGGCCGCGTCCTGCCCATCGGCGGGCTCAAGGAGAAGCTTCTGGCCGCGCACCGCGCCGGAATCAAGCGGGTGATCGTCCCCGAGCGCAACCGCGCGGATCTCGAGGAGGTCCCCGAGGACGTCAGGCGCGAGCTGGAGATCGTCCTGGTCTCGCACATGAGCGAGGTGATCGACGCGGCGCTCGAGCAGCGCCCGCCGAGTCGCCGCGCGTCGGTGGTGGGCGGGGGAACGGTGCGGGCGGCGCTGGCCGGGTGAAGGCCTGGCTCACGTCGCCAGGTGCACCCTACGCCTTCGCGGCGCCTCTCTCGAGCTTGGCTCGCGCCGTCTTCACCCCGAACAGCTCGTCGTGATGCACGTCGAGGATCGGGCCCAGCATGGCGCTGGCGAGCACCGCCGCGAGACGGAGGGCGAGCGCGTCGTCGTCCCCCACGCGCTCGACCAGCCACACCGTCTGGCACCTGCGCGCCAGCAGCGCGAGGCCCGTGTCTCCGGCGCGCGCGTCCGCCTTTTCCGCGAGGGCGAGGTCCTCCGCCGCGCGCTGCCGGCCGAGCACCCGGCGCACTCCGTGGCTCGCGCCCTCGGGCACCACGAGCAGCCGTGCCGCCGCGGCGATCTCGCCCGGCTCCTCCACGCGGACGCGCGTCGCGAAGAAGCGCGACCCTTGCGCGTCCCACGCGTCGGCGTCGACGCGCGCCTCGGCGCGCTGGGCGAACACGAGGAAAGCTGAGTCGCGGGTCAGGGCGTCTTCGTGGGGCAACCCCTTCTGCGTATCAGCGTTCGGCGCGCCCGTCGCCAGGCGAGGCCATGACGCCGGGCTGAGCTAAGCTCCCGCATCGCCGATGATCCCCCTCGCCGACGCGCACTGCCACCTCGACCCGCACCACTTCGCCGAAGGCCCCGACGCCGTCATGGCCCGCGCCGCCGCCGCGGGGGTCGTCGGCTTGGTCGTCGTCGGCCTCGCCCGCCCCGACGGGGCCACCCACCACGAGGCGCTCGACCCCGTCCGCTTCGCCATGGACCTCGCTCGCCGCCTGCCCGGGCGAGTCACCGCGTGCGTCGGCCTGCACCCTCATGACGCTCTCTGCTGGACCGAGGCCCTCCACGAGGAGCTCCGCGCCTTCGCCCTCCAGCCCTGCGTCGCGGCGGTCGGCGAGATCGGCCTCGACTACCACTACGATCACTCCCCGCGCGAGACGCAGCGCGACGTCTTCGCGCGCCTCATCGGCCTCGCCCGCGACGTGCGCAAGCCCATCGTCGTGCACACCCGCACCGCGCCCGAGGACACGCTCGCCATCCTCGAGCGCGAGAGCGCCCGGGACGTCGGCGGCATCATCCACTGCTTCAGCGAGGACCGCGCCTTCGCCGCCCGCGCACTCGACCTGGGCTTCGACCTCTCCTTCTCCGGCATCGTCACCTTCAAGAGCGCCGTCGCCGTGCGCGAGGTCGCCGCCTGGGCCCCGCTCGACCGCCTGCTCGTCGAGACCGACAGCCCCTACCTCGCGCCGGTGCCGCTCCGGGGCAAGAAGTGCGAGCCGGCCTACGTGGCGCACACGGCGCGCTGCGTCGCGGAGCTGAGGGGCATCCCGGCCGAGGCCCTCGCCGCGGCGACCCTGGCCACGACCGAGCGCCGCTTCGGCCAGAGTTTCACCCACTAGCTGTTCCCATGTCCCACTGGCGGTGCGCCCCGCGATGCCGCACCCTACAAGGTGAGGGAGATCGGCAAGACCGTGGCGCCGACGACGAAGGTGAAGGTTGCGGCGATCATCGCCTCGCTCGCCTTTCACGGCGCTCTGAGCGTTGGCCTGATGCGCGGGGCTTCCCGGGCCGACCACCAGCCCGAGAGCGCCGAGGCGTCCCGGGTGAACGCACCGGCGTCGCATTCACGGGCGCCCATCCCCGTCGACGTCAGCGCCGCGGGCGAGGCCTTCATTGTCGACGCGCCGCAGGTGGATCCCACTGGCGATCCTCCGCGCGTCGCTGGCGGCGAGGTCGTGGCCCGCATCGACACCGGGACCCCGGGTCACGGCGGCGACGCGTGCGCGCGCGTCCCCGCCCTGAACCTCGCGGACGGAGACGAGCGCCTGCGCCTCTCGCCCGATCTCATCAACCGCTTCGATCGCGACCAGGTGCAGCGCCTCCGCGTCGCGCGCACGCGCGCCTCGTGGGAGGACCGCCGCTCGACGACGCACCCGGCCGACCTGACCATCGTGACCACGGGGCCCGGCTCGGTCGGCGCCCGCCGTCCCTCCGCCGTATCCGCGCCGAGCCGCGGGGTCCTTCGCTCGCCCGCGGCGAGCGTCACGGGGGGAGCGCTCGGGGACGTCGCCCGGCGCGACGAGGGCGAAGGGGAGAGCCGGTCCGGTGGCGCGAGCACGGGCTCGCTCCAGGGCGCCCCGGGTCCCGGCATGGCCGACGGTCGCGTGGGGTTCGATCACCGCACCTCTGCGCCGATCGGGATGGCGCGTCCAGCCGTGACCGCGGGTCCCGTGGCCGTACTCGCCGACGCGCGCGCTCTCCCCAGAGACGACGTGGACAGCGCGCAGGAGGTGGCGACGACGACGCGGTCTCTCGTGTACGCGAGCACCGCGGGCGGGCTCGCGGGGGAGGGGACCGGAGGCGCCGGCGGCGGCGGCGAGCCGGGCGCGGGCGCGGCGACTGGCCCCGGCGCGCTCGCCCGCCCGCTGGGGGTCGGAGCGTCCGACGTGTACGACTACTGGACGAGCGACCCGCGCTTGCTCCCGTACTTCCGCCGCCTCCACGCCAAGATCGACCCGATGTGGGCCGACGCCTTTCCTAGGAGCGCGCTGCTCGAGCTGAAGCAGGGCACGGTGATCCTGGAGATGACGGTCTTCGCGGACGGGCAGGTGCAGGTCTCGTGGCCGCCGCTGCGGCCGAGCGGCGTCGACGAGTTCGACCGCAACTGCGCCGAGGCGATCCGCCGGGCGGCCCCCTTTCCGCGCATCCCGCCGGAGCTCGGGACGCGCAGCCTGAAGATCCGCGCGCCGTTCGTCGCGAACAACCCGATCATCAAGTGACGGCCCTTCGACGCCATCAAGTGGGCGGGCCCCCGTCTTTCGCACGGCGCGCCCCTCGCGCTATACAGGGGCATGCTCGACGACAAGCTCCGCGAGTGCCTGACGTTCGACGACGTCCTGCTGCTCCCCTCCCACAGCGCGGTGCTGCCGAAGGACGTCGACGTGAGAACGCGCCTCTGCCGCGGTCTCGATCTGAACATCCCCCTGCTGTCCGCGGCCATGGACTCGGTGACCGAGGGCCGCGCCGCGATCATGATGGCCCGCGAGGGCGGCATCGGCATCATCCACAAGAACCTCCCCATCGAGCAACAGGCGCGAGAGGTCGAGCGCGTGAAGCGCGCCGAGAGCGGGATGATCGTGGACCCGGTCACCGCGCGGCCCTCCCAGTCGCTGCGGGCGGCGCTCGAGGTGATGCGCGAGCACGACATCAGCGGCGTGCCGGTGACCGAGGGCGACCGCCCCGTCGGCATCCTGACCGCGCGCGACATTCGCTTCGAGCAGAACCTGGATCAGCCGGTCAGCGCCCTGATGACCAAGGAGCTCGTGACCGTCTCCCCGGGGGTAGGCGTCGACGAGGCGAAGCGCCTGCTGCACAAGCACCGCATCGAGAAGCTGCTCGTCGTCGAGGGCGGCAAGCTGGTGGGGCTCATCACGATCAAGGACATTCTCCAGGCAGACAAGTACCCGCAGGCCGTGAAGGACGAGCAGCGGCGCCTCCGGGTGGGCGCCGCCATCGGCCCCGGGCCGGATCGCGCGGAGAGGACTGCGGCGCTGGTCTCGGCCGGCGTGGACGTGCTCGTGATCGACACGGCGCACGGGCACTCGACCGGCGTCATCGACGCGGTGCGGGCGACCAAGAAAGAGTTCCCCGGGGTGAAGGTGATCGCGGGCAACGTCGCCACTCCGGAGGGCACCGAGGCGCTCATCGAGGCGGGCGTCGACGCGGTGAAGGTCGGCATCGGTCCGGGGAGCATCTGCACGACCCGCGTCGTGGCCGGGGTGGGCGTGCCGCAGATCAGCGCCGTGAGCGACTGCGCGAGGGTCGCCGATCGCCGCGGGATCCCGATCATCGCCGACGGCGGCGTCAAGCACTCCGGCGACGTGACCAAGGCCATCGCGGCTGGCGCGAGCACCGTCATGATCGGCTCGCTCTTCGCGGGCACCGACGAGGCGCCGGGTGAGCTCGTGCTCTACCAGGGCCGCAGCTACAAGGTCTACCGGGGCATGGGGAGCCTCGGGGCGATGCGGAAGGGGAGCCGCGACCGGTACGGCCAGGCGGGCACTGCGGACGAGAAGCTCGTCCCCGAGGGGATCGAGGGGCGCGTACCGCACCGGGGCTCGCTCGCTTCGATTCTCTACCAGCTCGTCGGAGGGCTCCGGAGCGGAATGGGGTACACCGGGTGCTCGAGCATCCAGGAGCTCCGCTCCAACGCGCGATTCGTGCGCATCACGTCGCAGGGGCTCCGCGAGAGTCACGTGCACGACGTCATCGTCACCGAGGAAGCGCCGAACTACTTCCGCTCGTGACCGCGGGCCGTCCGTGCGCCGCTTTCTAGCCCACTGGTTGGGCCGCGTACGCTACGCGGACGCCCACGCGCTGCAGGAGCGGCTCGTCGAGGAGCGCGCGCGCGGCGCCTGTCCCGACACCTTGCTGCTCCTCGAGCACGAGCCGGTGGTCACCCTGGGCCGGAGCGCCCACGAGGAGAACGTCCTCTTGCCACGGGCCCGACTCGAGAGCCTCGGCGTGGACGTCCACGAGACGACGAGGGGAGGGGACGTCACCTACCACGGGCCGGGCCAGCTGGTGGCCTATCCCATCTTCGATCTGAGCCCGGACCGGTGCGACGTTCGCCGCTACGTGCGCGACCTGGCGCGGGTGATGATCGCGCTCGCCGGCGCCCACGGCGTGCAGGCTGCGTTCCTCGAGGGGGATCCCAAGCTGGTCGGGGTGTGGACCGACGCCGCGAGCCCGTCGAAGTGGCCGGGCGATCCGCGTGGCCAGGCCGGCGCGGCGCGTCCGGCCAAGCTCGGCGCCATCGGCGTACGGCTGTCGCGGTGGATCACGATGCACGGCTTCGCCTTCAACGTGTCGACCGACCTCGAGGGGTTCCGGCTCATCGTCCCCTGCGGAATCGGTCAGTACGGGGTCACGTCCCTCGCGGCGCTCGGGGCGCGCGCGCCGGCGGTAGAGGACGTCGCGCGCGCGTCCATCGCGCACTTCGAGCAGGTGTTCGAGGCGACCGGCGCGCTGGCCGATACCGTGGAGACCGCGACGCTTCGCGGTTTCACCTCTCGGGGGCGACAGGCATGACCCGCAGGTACATCCTGGCCCGGACGTTGTCCGGCTCGAGGTCCAGCGCCTTCTGCCACTGTTCCGCCGCGGCCTCGGCCTCGCCGAGCGACAGCAGCGTGACCCCGAGCTGGATGCGCGCCGGTACGTAGCCCGGCCGCGCCGCGACGGCGGCTTCGTATTGCCGGCGCGCGCTCGGCAGATCGTTTGTCTCGCGCAGCAGCGTGCCGAGCCTGGTGCGAAGGTCGGCGAACTGCGGGCAGAGGGCGACGGCCTTCTCGTACTCCGCGATCGCCTCGCGCACGAGCCCCGCGTCGGCGTAGGCCTGGCCGACCTCGGCGTGCATGTTGGCGATCTTGCCGCGTGCGAACGGGTCGAGCGCCTGAAGGGTCCCGCTGGGCGCCCCCTTGATGCGCGCGTACACCTGACGCGCGGCGTCGTACTTTCCGCGATCGTTGTACGTGACCGCGAGGTTGAGCGCAGCCTCGGTGTACGCCGGGTTGATCGAGAGCGCGCGCTCGAAATGGTGCTCCGCCTGGGCGAAGTTACCCCTCGAGTGGCAGATGACGCCGAGCATGTCGTGCACGTCCGCCAGGCGCTCGTGCTTCTCGAGGACCTGCCTCAGGACGGGCTCGGCCTTGTCGAACTCGCGCTTCTGGTAATGCTCGCGGCCGATGAGCAGCCCTTGTTTGGTGTGCTCGTCCATCGTGGGTAACGCCGTCTCCCCCGAACTGCCCTGATCGGCGAGGGTACGCCGAAACGCCTCCGAAAAGGGAGGGACAATTTCGCGCGGGCTCGAGAGTCTTGGCTGCGCGCCCCCGCCAGCGTCCGCTTCTTTCCGCGAGGGCACGGGCCAGTAGCGCGCACTTCCGCACACCACCGACGCACCGCGCGATCGCGGGCACGGTTGCGCGCCTCCCCTTATGCCGCTAAGGCAGCGGGCGAGCGTGGAGGATTCGGAGCGAAAGGTACCGCCGGCCGGTACGCCAGAAGGCGCTACAGAAGGGGGCACCGACGCGCCCGCGCCCGCGCCCGACGGCGCCGAGAGCTCTCCTCCGGCCGTCGAGACGACCGAGGCCGTGCGGGCCTCGACCTCGAGCCTCGCGAGCGCCGTCGCCCCGGAAAAGGGTCGGGTCAACGGAAGGTGGCGCAACCTGCCGCGCCTCGCGCGCACGGCGCTCGCCGTCGCCGGCGGCGCGGGCTACTTCCTCGTCCGGCTGTTCATCGCGGCGAAGCACCGGCTGCTGTGGCGCGTGCGGCGGAAGC
>PLYU01000365.1 GCA_003153495.1 Myxococcales bacterium | reverse complement strand
CATCACGCTGCGCGAACCCTGGGGCGCTGTCCGCCGTTCTCCGCCGGAGTCCTCTCCGGCAGGAGTCGTGCTTCTCAGCCCCGGCGTCCTGAGCGTCCGCCACTGGGCTCGCCTCCTCGGCGGCGCCCTGTACGCCGCGACGCCGCGCGTGGACTGGGCCTCGCTCCTGCGCCCTACCTTCGACGTCGATGTCCTCCGCTGCGCGAGCTGCGGCGGCCGCCTGCGCGTCCTCGAGGAAGTCAGCGAGCCGGCCGCGGTGCGCCTCGTGCTCGACCGCCTCGGCCTACCTACCGCCGCGCCCGCGGCAGCACGCGCCCGCGACCCGACCGAGCTCCTGGGCGACGCCGACGTTGCCTGACTGCCAGACCCCGCCGGGGGCGTGCGCGGTGCGGGCGGCGCCTGCCTTGGACGTGGTCACATAGTCGCTTCCAGTCCGAGCGGAAGCCGTTACCGTCGACTAACGCGTTTTCCGTCCACTCGACGTGCCTTGCTCGACCGCGGTACCAAGCGCTACCTACTCCCTCCCCCAGCTCCGCCCCCGCCAGGCCGTCGGCCTGCGTGAGCAGCGCGAGCTTCTCCTCGGGCCTCCACTCCTCCGGGCGACGGGCGCCTCTCACCAGCGACTTCGATTGCGGCATGCCCTCCTCTTTCGCATCCCGCAGCCACCTCGACAACGTCGGTTGACAGACCCCCGTGCGAATCGAGAGCGCCGACGCCGTCGGCCCCCCGGGCACCATCAGCTTCTTCACTATGCTCGCCTTGAAGGCCTCGCTGTACTCGGTCACGGTCCACCTCAGACGCCCCCTGCCTCAGCTCGATCCGCCGCCTCAACGTGAGGCTACGGACCGGACAACTGCTCTGACACAGGGGGGATGAAAGAGCGGGGCCTTTCGAGGTAGGGGCGGCTTGTCGAAGACAACCCCCACCCCCGAGAGGCCCCGATGAACGCAGCTACCCGCGAGCGAGCCGACGACCGCGGAGATTCTCGCGTCGGCGGCGCAGCAGGCGGCAGAGATGATGATGACGTACCTGGCGTCCAAGCAGGCGCTGGGGCAACGGCACGAAGACCTGGAGGAGTACGCCGAGCGCGAAGGGCGCGAGTGGATCCGGCGGATGCTGCAGGGCCACTACGAGCTGCGTGGCGCGGTCGAGCGCGCCGTGCGAGCGCGCGGCAGCGACGGGGTGCTGCGCACGTTTCGGCGCCCGAGCAGCCGGCTGATGCTGTCGATCGTGGCGCTGGTGGACAATCCTCGGCTCGCCTACCAGGCCCATGGCGTCGAGGGGCTGCGCCCGATGGACGCGGCGCTCAACCTGCCGTGCGAGATGTACTCGCACGTGGTGCGTCGCGTGGCGGCCGAGAAGGTCGCGTGCGACTCGTACGAGACGAAGGGTGAAGTTTCATGAGGGTCCCTCCATGAGGAGTTGGACGGACAGTATTCGTAGAAAGTCACGGCGACATTGCGCGAAACGCGACGAATAGGACCATACGCATTGCGCGAGCGCCACAAGCGCGGTAGCGCGCCATACATGTTCTGTCGAACTGCTTCGCTCGCGCGCCTCGCGCGCGCAACTGTCTTCGGGGGCGCCATCGTCGCCATCGGGATCGGATGCTCGTCCACCGCGTCGACCGACCCGTTCGGTAACGGCGACGGCGGCGGCGGCTCCGGCTCCGCCTCGGGGGCATCGAGCGGCGGCGGAAGCGGGAGCAGCGCGGGGTCGGCGCACGGCGACGCGTCGAGCGGGTCGAGTGGCTCCAGCGGCTCGAGCGGTGCCAGCGGCTCCTCCGGCTCGAGCGGCGCAAGCAGCGGCAGCGACGCGAGCGCGAGCGGGAGCACCGATGCGGGCAGCGGCAACCAGGAGGCCGGGACGGTCCTCGCCGGCGACGCGGGCGTGTGCCCGGCGCCCGGCGGCATCGACGCGAACACCGCCGCCGCCCTGCAGCTGATGAACCAGACGCGCGCCGCCATGGGGTCGCCCTGCGCGACGCTGGTGCCCGCGCTCGACACGTCCGCCGCAAAGCACTGCGCGTACTACGACGCGAACGTGAACGCCGCGGGGACCTGCAGCTCCAAGACCAACCCTCACGGCGAGACGTCCGGCTGCACCGGCTTCGTGGCCGCGAGCTTCGCCGCGCGCGAGACCAGCGCGGGCTACACGGGCCGGCCCGACTCGGAGACCATGGCGTTCCTCGACAACGGCGCAGGCGCCGTCCAGACGTGGATCGACTCGGTGTGGCACCGCACCCCCGTCCTGAGCCCGTGGGTGCGCGACGCCGGCTACGGCGCCGCGACCGCCTGCGACACGATGGACTTCGGGGTGGGCGCGGCGTCGCCGAGCACCCAGGTGCTGACGTATCCGTACGCGGGCCAGACCGGGGTGCCGCTCTCGTTCGACGGCAGCCGCGAGGGGCCCACGCCGCCGGCGCCGCCGGCCGGCTGGCCGAGCGGCTACCCGGTGACGGTGTTCGTCAAGGGCGCGAGCAGCACGACGATCACCACGCACGAATTCAGCATCGACGGCGGCGCGCAGATCGCGCACCAGTTCGTCACCGCGCAGACGCCGAACGCCGTGATCCAGGACGCCGTCGTCCTCTACGCGAACACCCCGCTCACGTCGGGCACGAAGTACCGCGTCCACGTCGCGGGCACCGGCTCCGGCGGCGCGGCGGTCGACGTGAACATCACGTTCACCACGAAGTAACTGTCATCCCGAGCGGAAGCGAGGGACCCCCCGGCTGCCCCCCGCAGGCGCCGATCGCGCGTGGCTGGAAGGCCGCGTGGAAGAGAGCCACCCGCGCCCGGCGCGCGCGGGAGGCCTCTGGGGGGTCCCTCGCTCCGCTCGGGATGACGGTTGCGGGGGTGGCGCGTGTGACGAGAGCGGGGCCGGCGGGCCGCATTACCCTCCCGCCTTGGCGATCGCCAAAATGGTACGCGATTCTGCCGTCAGCGGAACGAGTGGATGACCCATCGCCTACTGGTTCCGTCAACTCGACGTGCCTTGCTCGACCGCGGTACCAAGCGCTACCTACTCACCCAAGCACCATTGAGCTCATTTTGGACCTAGTGCCATGAGCAGGAACGACACAATGTCGCCACTTAGTTCGGAACGACTGGTCCATCTGGCGTTTTCGTAAGTCGGGCTCGGACGGCCAGCATACGAAGCCTTTCGATGACTTCGACGAGGCTCATCGTAAGCCATCGGTGGTTGACGTCCC
>PLYU01000126.1:2091-4903 GCA_003153495.1 Myxococcales bacterium | reverse complement strand
CCGCCGGCATGGATCTGCGCCTTGACGACGACGACGGGGATGCCGGTCTCCTGCGCGAGCTTCTTGGCGGCGGCCTCGGCCTCGTCGGCCGTCATCGCCGGATAGCCGCGAGGAATGGGGACGCCGTGGCGGAGAAAGAGCTGCTTGCCCTGGTACTCGTGGATCTTCATTCGCGCGGCCGCAACCTAGCACAGAGCGGCCGCCGCCCCGCTTGTCATCCCGAGCGAAGCGAGGGACCCCCCGGAGGCCTTCCGCGCGAGCCGGGCGCGCGTGGCTCTCGTCCACGCCAATCACAGCCATGCCCGAACTGCGCTCGCGGGAGCCTTCCGGGGGGTCCCTCGCTTCGCTCGGGATGACAAACGGGGGGAGCGCTACCGCCGTCGCTCGATCGGCCGCGCCCCGTTCTTGTTCGCGAACCAGCTCGACCCCAGGTGCCGCGGCAGGGCCGACGCGAAGAGGCTGTCGCGCAGCGAGTTGGTCTCCCAGGTCACGTTCGAGTGCCACAGGCCCGTGCGGACGAAGACGGCCTCGGCGTGCGACAGATCGTGGCGCGACAGCTCGCCCTCGCGCACCTCGGCCTCGATCAGGACCCCGGCTCGCTCGAGCTGCGTGCGCAGGACGACGTCGTTCGCCTCGGTCGTTCCCCCCTCGGTGAAGTAGCTGACGAGCTTGTGTCGCCGGTGCAGCGGCTCGCCCCGGCGCGCGATCACCCAGTCACGGAAGGCGTCGGTCTCGGCGTAGAGGGCGTCGAACAGGTACGTCTCGCGGACGTCCACCCCGCCGGCCCGCAGACAGCAAGCCGCCGCGTGGTAGCCGCCCGAGTGCGCGCTCACGCAAACGGTGCCGAGAGGAGCCTTCGATGGGAACCCGGTATCCCCCAGCGTCGCGCGGCCCTCGCGGGCCGTCGTCACGAGGGCCTCGTCGAGCAGCCGCTCGAGCCCACCGGGCGCCTCGAGGTTGCCGCACGACGAGTCGGCCGCCAGGACCGCCAGCTGGGGGACGACGAGCAGCGCGTTCTGCTTGCTGTCGGAGAGCTGCTCGCGTAGCTCGTGCGCGGCCAGCGCGCGCTCGGCCGTGGTGTTGTGGCCGTGGAAGTGGACCAGCGTCGCCACCCCCTCGTCGGGGCGGTACCGGTAGTGAGCGGGGACGAAGACGACGACCGAGTCGTCGCGATAGCCGCCCCCGGCGAACGGCGCGTGGTCGAGCGAGAGCGTGAGCGTGGTGCCGCGCGCGTCGCGCGCAAGCGCCTTGACGCGCGTGGTCGACTGGGCGCGCGCCGTGCGGGCCAGCGAAAGCAGCGGCGCCACGGCCAGCGCCCCGAGGAAGGTACGGCGGTGCATCACCCTGTCGAGATCGCCTCGAACCGGAGAAAACGTCAAGTTCTCTGCAGGAGGTAGGTGGATTCCGTTCGAGACCGAGCGAGGGCTAGGAGGCCGAGCGAGGGCTACTGCGCGTAGCTCGAGCGAGGCCGACGACGCCATCGCGAAGGGATCGGACGAAAGACACCTGCCTCCTAGCCCTTCTTGCAGATGTCGACGACCGCCTGGACGCTCTTGGCGCTCTTGGCGAGCATCCCCTTCTCCTCCTCGGTGAGCGAGACCTCGACGATCCGCTCGACGCCCTTGCCGCCGATGACGCAGGGGACGCCCATGAAGAGGTCCTTGTAGCCGTACTCCCCGTCGAGGTACGCCGCGCACGGGAGCAGGCGCTTCTCGTCGCGCAGGTAGGCCTTGGCCATCGCCACGGCGCTCGACGCGGGCGCGTAGTACGCGCTCGTCCCCATCAGGTTGACGATCTCGCCGCCGCCCTTGCGCGTACGGTCGATGATCTTGTCCAGCTTGTCCTTGGCGATGAGCGCCGAGGCCGGAACGCCGTTGATGGTGGTCATCGAGAGCACGGGCACCATGTCGTCGCCGTGGCCGCCGAGCACCATCGCGCGCACGTCCTTCACGCTCACGTTCGCCTCGCGGGCGAGGAACAGCTGGAACCGCGCGCTGTCGAGCACGCCCGCCATGCCGGCGACGAGGCCCTTCGGCGCGCCGACGACGCGCTTGTACTCGTAGACCATCGCGTCGAGCGGGTTGCTGATGACGATGACGAACGCGTTCGGGCACACCTTCTTCGCACTATTCGCGACGTCGCGGATGATCGGGAGGTTGATTGCCACGAGGTCGTCGCGCGACTGACCCGGCTTGCGCGGGACGCCCGCGGTGATGATGAGCACGTCGGCGCCCTCGAGATCGGCCCAGCTGGACGTGCCGCGGATGTTCGAGTCGTACGCGAGGACCGAGCCGTTCTGCTCGAGGTCGAGCGCCTTGCCCTTGGCGAAGTTCTCCTTCGCGGGGATGTCGTAGAGAAAGACGTCGCCGAGCTCCTCGTTCGCACAGAGGCGCGCGAGCTCGCCGCCGATGTTTCCTGCACCGATGAGACCGATCTTCTTGCGCGTAGGCATGCACGGCTCCTTCGAGCGCCATCCCTAGCATTGCGGGGCGTTCGAGAGAGAGAATTTCCGCCGTCGCAGCGTGGCTCACATGTGCTTGATGATGTTGTCGCCGAACTCCGAGCACTTGATCTCGGTGGAGCCTTCCATCTGGCGGGCGAAGTCGTAGGTCACGCGCTTGCTCGCGATGGCGCCGTCGACCCCCTTGAGGATCAGGTCGGCGGCCTCCCGCCAGCCCATGTGCCGGAGCATCATCTCGCCGCTCAGGATGACCGACCCCGGGTTGACCTTGTCGAGGTCCGCGTACTTCGGCGCCGTCCCGTGCGTCGCCTCGAAGATCGCGTGGCCGGTGACGTAGTTGATGTTGCCGCC
>PLYU01000126.1:0-2034 GCA_003153495.1 Myxococcales bacterium | reverse complement strand
TGTTGCCCTTGTGCACGAAGGTCACGCTCTTGCGCTTCTGCTGGACCGCGTACTCGATCGCTGCGCGCACCAGGCGCTCGGTCCCGTCGCGGCTCACCGGCTTGATGCCGACGCCCGACGTCGCCGGGAAGCGGATCTTCCGGAAGTCGGACGGGAACTCCTTCTCGATGAAGGCCATGATCTTCTTCGCGGCCTCGCTCTCCGCCTCGAACTCGATGCCGGCGTAGATATCCTCCGTGTTCTCGCGGAAGATCACCATGTCCACGTCCTCCGGGCGCTTGACGGGGCTGGGGACGCCCTTGAACCAGCGCACCGGGCGGAGGCACACGTAGAGATCGAGCAGCTGCCGGAGCGCCACGTTGAGCGAGCGGATGCCGCCGCCGATGGGCGTCGTGAGCGGGCCCTTGATGCCGATCAGGTACTTCCTGAACGCGGCGACCGTCTCGTCGGGCAGCCAGCTATTGAACTGCTTGAACGCCTTCTCGCCCGCGTACACCTCGTACCATGCGATCTTGCGCTTGCCGCCGTAGGCCTTGGCCACCGCGGCGTCGAGCACCCGGACCGATGCGCGCCAGATGTCGCGCCCGGTGCCGTCGCCCTCGATGAAGGGAACGATCGGGTTGTCCGGGACGACGAGCTGGTTGTTCGCGCCCATCGAGATGGGCTGACCGCTGGCGGGGGGAGTGAAGGGCGTCGTCATGGTGACGACGAGTATCCCTCCGGCGCTGTCGCGGTACAACAGCGGTCACCCCGGGGCTTTGCCCATCGCGTGGAAGCCCTTGTCGACGTGCAGCACGCAGCCCGTGATCCCGCTCGCCAGCGGGCTGCAGAGGAAGGCCGCGGTGGCGCCCACCTCGTGCGCCGCCAGCGCCTCCGGGAGCGGCGAGCTCGTCCGGGCATACTCGATCATCTGCTCGATGAACGGCTTGCCCCGCTCGGCGCCCTCCGCGGGCTGCTCTCGCCCGATCGCGCTGGCCGCGCGCGAGGCGAGCGGGCCCGCGCTGATGCAGTTGACGCGGTGGCCCCACCGCCGGCCCGCCTCCCACGCCAGCACGCGCGTGTCGCTCTCGAGCGCGGCCTTGGCGCTCGACATCCCGCCGCCGTAGCCGGGGATGACGCGCTCGCTCGCCAGGTACGAGAGGCTGACGAACGCTCCGCCCGGTCGCACGAGCGGCCCCAGGCGCTGGACCAGGGAGACCATCGAGTACGCGCTGACGCTCACGGCCCCTAGGTAGCCATTGCGGCTGGTAGCGAGCAGGTCCTTCGTCACCTCCGGGCCGTTGGCCAGGGAGTGGACGACGACGTCGAGGCAGGGCTCGCCGAAGTCCGTCCGCAGCCGGTCGGCGCAGCCCTGCACGGTGAAGTCGCCGTGGTCCTTGTAGCGCTTGTTCTCGCGCACCTCGGCGGGTACGTCGGCGAGCACGTCGTACTCGGCGTCGAGGGCGAAGATCCGCTCGAGCTCCAGCTTGCGGCCGTCGGCGAGCTGCAGCGACGCATCGAGCTTGCCGCGGCGCAGCAAGGTCTGGAAGATGCCGAGCGCCGGAGGCCACGTCCCGACGCAGACGCTCGCGCCAGCCTCCGCCAGCGCCTTGGCGATGGCGAACCCGANNCGAAGCCGCCGTCGTCGGCGACACCGGCGACGAACGCCCGTTTGCCCGTGAGATCGATGGGGAGCATGCCCGGACCGACATCGGGTGAAACGCCGGCGGAGTCAAGAGGCCTGCGCGCCGGAGGCGGACGCAGACCTTCCCGTCCTCTCGTCTTCCTGTTTATCTCTCCCCTGCCTCGATGGACCGCCCGTACGCGCTGCTCGGGGTCCTGCTGCTGGCCTGCGGCGCGGCGGTCGGCTGCGGAGGCGGCCGGGCCACGTCGGCCCGCGTCAACGATCCGTCGAGCGCGCTGCCGGTCCGCAGCACCGGAGACGGGCGGCCCCCGCTCGCCGTCGTCGCGCGCGAAGGGGACGCCCGCGGCGCCGTGGCCGTGGCCGTGACGACCGTCGGCATCGCAGAGGACCGGGGCGCGCTCGCCGGGCTG
>PLYU01000263.1 GCA_003153495.1 Myxococcales bacterium | reverse complement strand
TTCGACGCGCTGCGCGCGAGCGGCGACGCGGTCCGGGCGAAACAGGAGCTGTCACGCCTGCGGACGTTGCTCGGCGCGCGCGCGCGCTTCGCTCTGCTGCAACTCCGCGAGGCGGCCGCGCACGACGACGCAGCAGCGCGCAAGGAGGCCGAGGGGCTGCTGCTTCCGGGCGAGCACGTCCTCGGAGACTTCACCGCCCCCGAGCCAGGCCCGGCGGGTGTCAGGCGGCTCCTGGACTCCGCGGCGTCCGCGCGCGACGCCCCCTCCGCCCTGGGCCCTCTCATGCGCGCGGCCGGCGCCGACCCGGCGCGCGAGTTCGAGGGCCTGGCCGAGCGCCTCGCCACCGAGGACCGCGCGCAGCCCGTCCTCCCGACCGCGGCGACGGCCGTACTGTCGCACACCGAGCGCTACGAGGTCTCCCCGGACGGGCTGGTGCACTGGGTGCTCTTCGACGTGCGCCGCGTGAGCGGCACCACCGACGTCGAGCAGAACGCGCAGGCGGCACCGCCCGAGGTGTACGGCCGGGAGGTCATGCGCGCGCTCAGGCGCCGCATCCTGAAGAAGGACGGCCGGATCATCGAGCCGGATCGCACGCCGCGGGCGTCGCAGGCGCACGCCGACCTCTCGCAGCTCGAGCAGGGCGACCTCGTCGAGGCCCTCTACGAGGGATGGAGTCTCCCGGGAGACACCGGGGACGTGGGCGTCGATACGCCGGATCTGCTCCCCGAGCGCACGGCCGTCCACGAGGCGACCGTGGAGCTCCGCCTGCCCGCCGGCCTGCGCGGCTCGCTCTGGAGCCACGCCCTGCTGGGCAAGGCCAGCGAGCGCGCGGAGGGGGCGGCGCGGGTCCTCACCTGGCACGTCGTCGACCATCAGGCGCGCCGCGTCGAGGACGGCGTGCCCAGGATGGACCGCAGCGTCGGCGTGAGCTTCTCGACGGCGCAGTGGACGGACGTCGCACGCGCGATGAGAGAGACGATGGCCGCGCTCGAGGACCGGGACCCCGAGATCGGCGCGTGGGCCCGCGAGGCCGGCGGGCTCCCGGCGGGCGGGCAGGCGACGCGCGCGACGGTCGACGCGGTCGTGACCGCCGCGGGCAAGGCGCTGCGCGAAGCGGACCCGGGGACGCTGAGCGACTACGGCGGCGGGGTCGTGTCGGTCCAGGCGCGGACGGCGCGCAGCTTCCTCACGTCGCACGACGGGAGCCGCTCGTGGCTGGTGCTCCGCAGCCTGCGCGAGCTCGGAGTGCCCTGCGACCTGATGATCGCCGAGAACGACCCGTACAGCGCGGACCCTGCGTTCCCGCCCCACTTCGGGCGCTTCGTCCATCCGCTCGTCGTCGCCAGGGTGGACGGGAAGGACGTGTGGATAGACGCCGACGTCTCCGGTCCGCCGCTGCCGGCGGGGCGCATCTCGCCGGAGCTGCGCGGGCGCCTGGCGCTCGCGGCGGACGGTCGCATCGCGCCCCTGCCCGCCGTCGGCGCCGGCGAGGACGAGCGAGACGAGGTGGACATCCGCCTCGCCCTCGATGCCCGGGGCGACGCGACCGGGACGTTGGCCGTCGTGCTGCGCGGACGGGAAGCCCAGGAGCTCGCCGAGGCGCTCTTCCGGATCGTCGGCGCCGAGCGGCAGCGCGCGCTGCGCGAGGTCGTCCTCGCGTGGCTGCCGTGGGCCAACGTGGACGACGTGCAGCTCGCCTCGACGGAGGGCAGCTGGCAGATCGGCCTGCGCGCCTCGGTCAGCGTGAGCGGCTACGCGCAGCTCGACGGCGGCAAGACGTGGCTCTTGCCCGGGCTGGACACGCTTCACAGGGCGTGGCCGCGGGCGCGGGTCTCGAGCCTCGCGGCGACGTTCGCGGCGCGCGCGGGCCGCGAGAGCGCGCTCGCCCTGGCCGCCGCGGTCCAGTACCACGTCCACCGGCGCATCGAGCTTCCCAAGGGGGCGATCCTCGCGCGCATGCCCGGCCCGGTCGACGTGAAGGCCGGCTTCCTGGAGGCGTCGCGCAAGATGAGCGTCTCGGCGCAGACCCTCGAGGACGACTTCGTCCTCGGCGTCAGGACCGGGACGATCGCGGCCAGCGACTACGACGCCTTCGTCGAGCAAGCCCACGCCGCCGACGACGGCTTCCTCGGGACGACTCGCGTCACGATGCCCTGAGCGCCTTGGCGATCTTCCGTCTTTCGGCTATGGGAGGCCCTACCGGATCATGAGCGGCCATTCGAAGTGGGCCACGATCAAGCACAAGAAGGGTGCCCTCGACGCCAAGCGGGGGAAACTCTTCACGAAGCTGATCAAGGAGCTGACAGTCGCCGCCCGCATGGGCGGGGGTGATCCGGGCGGCAATCCGCGCCTGCGAAACGCCATCGCCGACGCGAAGAACCAGTCGATGCCCAACGACACGATCCACCGCGCGGTCAAGCGGGGCACCGGCGAGATCGAAGGCGCCGCGTACGAAGAGGTCATGTACGAGGGGACGGGCCCGGCCGGGACGCTCTTCCTCGTCGAGGGCATGACCGACAACCGCAACCGGACGGTCGCCGAGATCCGGAAGATCTTCGAGAGGCACAGCGGCCTGCTCGGCGGCGCGGGCGCCGCGGGCTGGGCGTTCGATCGCAAGGGCCTCGTCTCGACGGGCAAGGACGCGACCGAGGACCAGCTCATGGAGGTCGCGGTCGGCGCGGGCGCCGAGGACTACCAGGACGCCGGCGACGAGTGGCAGCTGACGACGCGGCCCGAGGCCCTCAACGCCGTGGTCGAGGCGCTCGAGAAGGCGGGGGTCAAGCCGAAGTCGAGCGGCCTGGCCTACGTCCCGAAGATCAAGAAGCCGCTCACCGGGCGGGACGCCCAGGTCGCGCTCAACCTGGTCGAGGCGCTCGACGATCACGACGACGTGCAGAACGTCTACGCCGACTTCGACATCTCCGACGAGGAGCTAGCGGCTCTCGTCGGCGTGGAATAGCGGCGCTCGCGCATGACGACCGTGCTCGGGCTGGATCCGGGCACCCGTCACTTCGGGTGGGGCGTCGTCGAGCAGCGCGGCACCCGGCTCTTTCACGTCGCGCACGGCATCGTCCACACGCGCGATGGCGCCCCCATGGCGGAGCGGCTCGTCGCGATCGAGATCGCGCTCGTCGAGGTGCTGCGGGTCCACGAGCCGGACGAGGCGAGCGTCGAGTCGCTCTTCTTCGCCAAGGATCCGCAGGCGGCCGCCAAGCTCGGCCAGGCCCGGGGCGTCGGGTTGCTGGTGTGCGCGCGCGCGGGCCTGGCGGTGCACGAGTATGCGCCCGCGCTCGTCAAGCGGGCGGTGGCCGGCAGCGGGCGCGCGGAGAAATCGCAGGTCGCGCAGATGGTGCGGGTCGTGCTGAGCCTGGCCGCGGCGCCCGCGGCCGATGCCGCCGACGCTCTCGCGCTCGCCCTCACTCACCTCCAGCGAGCGCCCATCCTGAAGGCGAGGGCGGCTGGAGGGAACGTCCCGCCGCGGTAAATGCTAAGAGACACGCACCCCGCCGCAATACCGGCGGCGCCTCCCGCGTCCAACGGACATGCGCCTCTCCCCCAGCCACCTCCTGGTCCCCGTGCTCGCCGCGCTCGTCGCGTCTGCGGCGCCCTGCCGCGCCGACGCCGGCTCGGCCCCGGCACCCCCGGCGGCGCCCGCCCCCTCGACTGCCGCCGTCGACAGGGCCGTCGAGAGCGTCCAGGCGTTCTACGACCGCTCGAAGACGTTCAAGAGCACCTTCCAGCAGAAGTTCTGGGTCAAGGCGTACAACCAGGAGAAGAGCTCTCGCGGGCACGTGACCTTCTCGAAGCCCGGCAAGATGGACTGGGTGTACGAAGACCCGAAGGACAACCGGGTGGTCTCCGACGGGGTCGTGATCAAGGTGTACGAGGCGGCCAACAAGCAGATGTACGAGCAGCCGATCGACAAGTCGCAGTACCCCGCGGCGCTGTCCTTCCTCACCGGCACCGGCAAGCTCTCCGACAGCTTCGACTTCGAGCTCGTCCCGGGTGAGACCATGAAGTTCCCCGGCGGATACGTCCTCGTCGGCACCCCGAAGCAGGCGACGCCCGCCTACTCCAAGGTTCTCTTCTACGTCGACGCCGCGACGTCGCAGGTGCGGCGCGTGATGGTCATCGACGGCCAGGGAAACCGCAACCGCTTCGACTTCGTCGACCCCAGGGTGAACGAGCCCGTCGCGCCGGCGGAGTTCGCGTTCACGCCCCCGCCGGGGACGTCGATCGTACGGCCGTAGGAGCCCGGTGTTTTGGTGCAGCCCCCGACCGAGGCGCGTCCTCAGTCGATGCTGAGGATCTGGAGCCCGGAGGCGCCGGAGGCGACGAGGAGCGCGTGTCCGCGGAACGAAACGTGGTTCACCGATCCGGGGATGTCCAGGCCCGTCAGCCACGCCGCGCTGAAGGGCGCCTCGCTGTCGGGCGTATCGAGCGGAGCGGCCGAGCCGGCGACGTACACCCCGGGCCCGCCCATCGACATGACGACGAGGTCCCGGTCGATCGAGACCGCGTTGTTCACGAGATCCGCGGGGCCATAGTTCGGATCCGCCGGTACGGGGATCTGACCGAGCAGGTGGCCGGTGCGCGTGCTGAGCACCTGCATGCCACCGGGGCCCGCCGCGACGAACGCCCGGGCGCCCACGAGCTGCACGGTCGACTTGGACTCCGGGACAGTCGCGCCGTCGAAGGGGAACGACCCGAGCGGACGCAGCGACTGGTCGTCGAAGACGTCGAGGCGGCCCGCCAAGCCCCCGGAGACCACGACGGCCATCCCGCCGGCGACGGAGACCCACCGGGCGTCCCCGTCTCCCCCCACGGCCTGCTCGCCGAGGAGCGCCTGCGTGGCCTGATCGAACATCCGCACGCCTCCCTGCACGCCGGCGGTGCCGTAGAGGCGCCCTCCCGCGATGGCGAGCCCCTCGCCGCTCCCGCCGAGCAGCGGGAGGCGGTAGTCCGCGGCAGCGCTCATCTGGAAGTTATCGAGGCGCAGCCGCTCCATGAGGGCCGTCGCGGGGTAGCTCGCGTCGCACGTGCCAGCCACCAGGTACACGTCCCCGCTGCCACTCGTCGGGTCGTCCGGGACGAACTCGGCGGTCGCGATGTTCATGTGATCGAAGAGCGCGGACGCGCGCAGCACGGGCGCCTCCACGTTCGTGATGTCGAGCACGTCGACCGCGCCCGCGAAGTACGTGCCGGTCAGCATGTAGCTCACGAGCGCGACGTTCGCGGCGATCGACACGGTCACGGCGTAGAGCGGTATGGGCCCCGACGACGTCTCGTGCCCGTTGCCCGAGTTGTTCACGATCTCCGCGACGGCCTGCGGCGGGTCCAGCTGCCCGACGGAGTGAAGGGTGATGGGCGCGGGCGGCGGCGCGCCGAGCGAGAGCGATACGGCCTGCGTCTTCAGACCTACCGCCCTGAGCCCGACCGCCGTCGGATTGATGTGCAGCCGCGCGCTCAGCGCGGCCACGTCATTGGTGATGGTGATGCGCCTGGCGACGGGGGTCCCCTGCGGCCAGACCACGGTCGGAGGCGTCGGCGTCGGCGCGGGCGCGGTCGCTACGGTGCAGGCGCCGGCGACCAGCGGAAGCGCGAGCGAGAGCGCCAGCGCGGAGAACCTCGGTGTGATCATCGTCCCCTCCCTTTCGGAAACCCGGCCGACTCAGTGAGTCCCGTGGGCTTTGCGTCCCCCGATCGCTCGGGGTTTGCCGTTTCGAGGTGGGCTCGGATGGCCCCCTACCTTCACAGGTATCGGCGGCCGCTGCCGGGCGCGATGTGTCTCTTTGCCCACACCGCCCTCGCCTCGCCTGGCCTGGCCTGGCGCCGGGACAGGGCGGCAGTCTATCTCTCTCCTGCTCCCTCTTCTTGCTCATGCCCCCCTGCCCCCACTGCCGCGCTGCGGCGCTCCCGGAGCCCGACGCGGCGATGCGGTGGCGCTGCGGCGTCTGCGGGGGGCCCGTCGTCCCCCTGCCGGACGACGTGCCGCGCTCGCACGCGGAGCTGGCCAGCCTCGTCGCGGCGCAGCGCGCAGGCGCCATCGCGAAGGCATGGCTCGCCGGGGCGCTGATGCTCGGCGCGCTCGCCGCGCTCGG
>PLYU01000143.1 GCA_003153495.1 Myxococcales bacterium | reverse complement strand
CGAGGACCACGCTCGCCGGCTCGACCTCGACCTCGACCTCGACCTCGACCCCGACCCCGACCTCGACCTCGACCTCGACCTCGACCTCGACCTCGACCTCGACCTCGACCCCGACCCCGACCCCGACCCCGACCCCGACCCCCTCGCGCCCTCCGCACATTCCCCGCGCGCCGGACGCGCCCGCGGCGGTCTCGCATCCCCCCGCGACACCGAGCGCCCCGCCCCCCGACGACATTTCGCGCAACCCGTACCGCTAGCCGATGCCGTCCGTCCGCCCCCGCGGCCTCGTCGCAGCGTGCACCGGCCTCCCGCTGTTGCTCGCGTGCGCCTCCACGCGGCCGCCCGGCGCCGGTGCGCTGCTCGAGCCGCGGTTCGTGGCCGTGCACAACGCTCTGGTCGCCATGGGGCTGGCGCAGATCGGGCCCATCCAGACAGGGACCGTGGCGCAGGGCGGAGAGGTGCGCGTCGCCGTCGAGCTGCCGGGCGGGTGTCCCACGCTCGTCGCGCTCGGTGGCGACGGGATCCGGGATCTCGACGCAACGCTCCTCGATGCGGCCGGGGCGCCCGTGGCGCACGACACCACGGCGGAGCCGCAGGCTGTGCTGCGACCCTGTCTCGACGCGGCGGGTACGTACACGCTCCTCGTGAAGGCCGCGTCGGGGGGCGGCTCGTGGATCGTCGCGGCGTGGTCGGGTGGCGCGGGTGGCGCTGCGGCGTCGAGCGCGGCCGGCGGGTCGCCGCCGGCGGAGGCGCGCGGGACGTGCGAGTCGCCCATCCCCCTGTCGCCGGGCGTCTTCACGGGTACGACCGCCCACGGAGAGCGGGAGAACGCCGGGTCGTGTGGGCCGAGCGAGTCGCGCGAGCTGGTGTACGAGCTGGACGTCCGGGAGCGGCAGCGCGTCGTGGTCGACGTGGAGGCGCGCTTCGACTCCGTTCTCTACATACGCAAGGACGATTGCGCCGACCCCGACGCCGAGGTCGCCTGCAACGACGACGCGCAGGACCGCGCTCACTCGCGCGTCGAGAGCGTGCTCGATCCCGGGAAGTATTTCGTATTCGTCGACGGCTACGGCCACGACGCCGGGGCCTTCAAGATGACCGTGACCGCCTCGGATGTTCTCGCCCTGGCCGACGTGTGCCGGCGGGCGCCGGTGCTCGTCGCGGGGGCGACGCAGACCGCCACGACCGAGGGCCTGGCGGACGACGCGCAGGCGACGTGCGGGGGCGGTGCCGGCGGCGCGGACGCGGCGTGGCGGACGGAGCTCGCCGCGCGCTCCCGCGTGCGCCTCGTGGAGCACTCGGACGACATGACGCCCGTCGTCCACGTGAGGCGAGCGTGCGTGGACGAGCTCAGCGAGGTCGCGTGCGGGGACAGCGGCGCCGCGTCGGGCGATGCGACGGTGACCGGGGTGCTCGACGCGGGCTCATACACCGTCTTCGCCGACGGGCACGAGCACGAGTCGTCGGGTCACTACGCCCTCACGCTCGAGACGGCCCCCGTGGCCGGCTCGGGCACGAGCGGCGACGGGTGCGGCGACGCGATGCCCATCGGGGCGGCGTCGTCGGGGAGCCTGGCCGGGGACACGTTCGCGGCGCGCGACGACGTGGCGGGCACCTGCGGCGGCGCGGGCGCCCCCGACGTGGTCTACCGGCTCGACGTTCCGAGGAGGTCGCGTCTCGTCGCGTCGTTCGACGACGAGGAGGCGCCGCACGTGGCGATCGTCTGGCGCCGGTGCGCCGACCGGGGGAGCGAGGTGGCGTGCGGGCGCGCCGTCGATGAGATCCTGGCGCCCGGGACGTACTTCGTCGCCGTGGACGGGACCTCGCCGGAGGCCTTCGGGCGGTTCACGCTCCGGTGGTGGCTTCGCGATCTGTCTGGCCAGGCGAGCGCGTGTGCGGCGGCGCCGACCCTCGTGGACGGGCGGACGGTCAACGCGAGCACGGGGGGCGGCGCCGACCGCTTCGTCACCTCGTGCGGGGGCACCGACGCGGGCGCGAGCGGCGCGGACCGCGTCTTCAAGCTGGTCCTGTCCGCCCGGGCGGCCGTGCGCCTCGTGGCGACCGCGCCGACGTTCGACCCGGCGCTCTCGCTGCGCAAGGCATGTCCCGACACGTCGGGCGGCGGGGGGATCGCCGAGCTGGCCTGCGACTCGGCCGTGGACGGAAACCACCGCGTCACCGTCGAACGGCCCCTCGAGGCGGGGACGTACTGGGTCGTCGTGGACGGGCAGACGCCCGCCGACCAGGGGCCGTTCACGCTCGAGTACCGGGTGGTCCGTTGACTCGCCCGGCGGCGCGCGCGCTCCAGCGGAAGCTCCTCTCGTGGTACGCCGCTTCGAAGCGCGACCTTCCCTGGCGCGGGGCCCGCGATCCGTATGCGATCTGGCTCAGCGAGACGATGCTGCAGCAGACGCGCGTCGAGACCGTCATCCCCTACTATCAGCGGTTCCTGCGGGAGCTGCCGACCGTCCGCGAGCTCGCCGAGGCGACCGAGGAGCGAGTGCTGTCTCTCTGGAGCGGGCTCGGTTACTACCGGCGAGCGCGCATGCTGCACGCCGCCGCCCGGCGCGTCGTTCGCGAGCACGGCGGGCGGCTCCCGGCCTCGGTCGATGACCTCCGGCGGCTGGAGGGGGTCGGCGCGTACACGGCCGGCGCGGTGTCGAGCATCGCCTTCGGACGGCGCGCGGCCGTCGTGGACGGCAACGTGGCCCGGGTGCTGGCACGCCTCTTCGCCATCGAGGAGGACGTGAAGAGCGCTCGCGGGAGCGCGCGCGTCTGGGCGCTCGCCGGGGACCTCCTCCCGGACGGGGAGGGCCAGGCAGGCGACTGGAACCAGGCGCTGATGGACCTCGGGGCCACCGTGTGCGTCCCGCGCGAGCCCAGGTGCGAGCGCTGTCCCGTCGAGGCGCTCTGCACGGGACGAGCGCGCGGGCTCGCCGCGGGGCTGCCGCGCATGGTCCGGAAGAAGGCGCCGAGGCCCGTGAGGCGCGTGGCGATCGTGCTCGCGTCGAGGACCTCGGTGCTCCTCGCGCGGCGGAGAGCCGGCGCGCTGTTCGGAGGCCTGTGGGAGCCGCCGGGCACCGACGGGCCGCTGGAGGCCCTCGCGGCGTCTCTCGGGCTGGACGTGGGCGCCCTCGAGCGCCGGGGAGAGCTCGTGCACGTTCTGTCGCACAGGCGCATGCAGGTCGAGGTGGTCCGGGGTGGCCTGGGCCGCCGGCGCAGCTGGCCTTTGCCCGGTCCGGAGTACGACGCGGTGGAGGCCGTCCCGGTGAGCCGCCTCGCTCGCGGAGCTCACTCGGCGCTCACCCGCAAGATCCTCGCGCTCGCGGGAGTGCCCGGCGGTCCGTGACGGTGGCGGCACGCGTCGCGCCCGTTATAAGGTCGCGGCAGCGATGCTTCGGCGGCGGTGCTTCCACTGGGTCATGGTCGCCCTAGCGCTGGCGCCGGCGGCCAGGGACGCCCGTGGAGACGACGCCAGCCCCGGGGCGCCGTTCGTGGTGGGTGAATCCGCCCCCGCGACCATCCGCCCGCACCAGTACACGCTCGAGGAGTGCCTGGCGCTCGCCGACAGGAACTTCCCGAACCTCTGGGCGGCCCGCGCGCGCCTCGCGTACGCGCACGCGCAGCTCGAGGAGGCGAAGTGGACGCCCTGGTTCCAGTGGTCGGCGCAGTCGTCGTTCGGCGTCGCCCCGTCGCTGACGGGGACGGTGACGTACCCCCTAGGGAGCACGCTCGCGGCGCGCAACATCACGGGGCTCGAGGGGCTGCAGCCGTTCGCGAGCTTCGGCGTCAGCGGCGTGGTGCCGCTCTACACGTTCGGCAAGATCGACTCGTCGCGCGACGCCGCCGAGGCTGGAGTCCGCGTCGCCGAGTGGGACATGGAGAAGTGGCACCAGTCGATGCGCATGGACGTCCGGCGGGCGTACTACGGCCTCGGGCTCGCCCGCGACGCCATGTACGTCATCGACGAGGCGATGGACCACCTGGACAAGGGGCTCCGCGGCATACGGGAGAAGCTCACCAAGGGCGACGCGAACGTGTCGGACGTCGATCGCCTGCGCCTCGAGGCGTACAGGCAGGAGATCGTCTCGCAGTCGCTCCAGGCGCCCAAGGGCGAGGCGTACGCGCTGGGGGCGCTGCGCTTCATGACCGGCGTCCAGACCAGCTTCGACATCGTCGATCAGCCCCTCAAGCGCCCCGACCGGCCGCTCGTGTCCATCGCGCAGTACCTCGAGGCGGCGCGCGTGCTGCGCCCGGACGTGAACATGGCGCGCGCGGGGGTGGTCGCACGCAAGGCGCTCGCGGACTACGGGCGGGCCAAGCTCTTCCCGGACCTCGGGCTGGGCCTGGGGGCGGACTTCATCTCGACGCCGAGCGCCGCCCCGCAGCAGGACCTGTGGGCGAACGATGGCTTCAACCACTTCTACTACTACTTCGGCCTCGGCCTGCGCTGGAGCCTCGACCTCTTGCCCCAGGCGGCCCGCGTGCACCAGGCCGAGTCGCAGCTGGAAGAGACGCGCGCTCTCGAGCGCCTGAGCCTGGGCAACGCGATGTACGAGGTCGAGAAGGCGTACGCCGACGCCGTCGAGGCGAAGGGGCGCGAAGAGGCCTGGGACAAGGCCGAGCACATCGCGAAGGAGTGGATCTCCACGGTCGAGGATCACATCGACCTGGGGACGTGGGACGAGCGTTCACTCCTGGAGCCGCTTCGCGCCTACGGCAACGCCCGCGTGCAGCACCTGACCGCGCTGATGGACTACAACGTCGCGATGAGCAACCTCGCGCTCGTCAGCGGCTGGGACAGCGCGGCCCCGACCGCGGGGTGAGCTTCACCAGGGGCAGCTCGCGAGCGCGAGCATCGCCAGGACGCGCGCCTTCACGACGGTGAACTCCTGGAGGGTGAGGTTCAGCTCTGCCTGCCGGTGGGCCTCGGAGGCCGTCACCAGCTCCAGGCTGGTGCCCTGGCCGGCCATGTAAGCGGCCTGCGTCATGTTGTCGTTCTGGGCGGCCAGGTCGCGCTGCTCCCGCGCGACGACGGCGGACTGCTCGGCCACAAGGAGCTGGCGCTGCGCCTGCTCGACCTGCACGATGGCCTGCCGGCGGAGCGCCTCGAGCTGCTGCGAGGCGATGTCCTCGGCCGCGCGGGCGCTGCGGAGCGCTCCGTAGCGGGCGCCGCCGTCCCAGATCGGGACCGACAGGATGCCCTGGATGTTCCATGTGGTCGACGGCGCGAAGCCGGTGTTCTGGCTGGTGGTGCTCACTGCGCTCTGCGCATAGACTGTCGGGAGAAACTGGAAGTAGACGTTTCGCAGGCTGCGCTTGGCCGCCTGCAGCTTCGTGTGCGCGGCGGCGACGTCGGCCCTGTCATCGACCGAAGGGGCGACCCTGCACGAAGCCATCGCGCTCTGCACCATTCCGTCGACGTTGATGTCGGGGGCCACCCCCGTCTCCTCCGGGATGCCGAGGGCCAGCCCGAGCGCCTCGCGAGCCTCGCGCAGCGCCTCGTCGCCGGTCACCAGGGCCGCGCGCGCGTTGGCCGCGTTCTGCTTGGCGCGCACCACGTCCAGCCCGTTCGCCGCCCCAAGCGCTTGCTTGCGGCTCGTGATCTCGGCCTGCTGCAGGGCCACGCGCAGACCGCCCCGGTTGATCTCCGCCTCGCGCTCGGCCGTGACGACGCTGACGATCTGGTTGGCCACGCCGAGCAGGAGCGTCCGCTTCTGATCGTCGACGGATAGCTTCGCGGCATCGCCCCCGAGCTCGTCGATGCTGATGAGATCGAAGGCCTGCACGTTGATCAAGGCTTGCTGGAGCTGGATGCTGCCGCCCAGGCTGTTCTCCGTGGGGATCGTGTACGTCGTGACCCCCGCCGGGTTGCCGGCGGCGTCCTTCGTCAGCTGCAGGGCGGTCGAGGTCAGGAAGTTGTGCATGTACGTGCCGGTGGCGTTGATCGTCGGCAGGTACGCCGCGAGCGCGGTCCGCGTCTGCGCCTCGGCCTGGAGCACCTGGTCGAGCGCGACCCGCAGGTCGGTCGAGCGCGCGCGCAGATACCCGAGCGCCTCGTCCCACGTCGCGATCACCCGCTTCGGCTGGGGCACCGGCGTGAGCATGGCGTCGCTCACGGCGGGCGGCGGCGGCAGCGCATGGGCGCTCGGAGCGGTCCCCGCCGGCTGTGCGAGGGCGGTGGACGCGGCGAACACGAGCGGCGGCAGCGAGAGTACGACCTTGCGCATGGACATGGGCTAGCCCATGTGGCCGCCTCGGTGCACGTGAAAGACGGTGATGGGCGCGTCAGCGGCGACGAAGGGTGGCGTAGCGAGCGTCGCCGGGCGTCAGGTCCAGGTGGGCGCGCAGCTCGCCGAAGCGACCACGCAGGCTCGCGACGCTGACACGGAAGCACGCGGCCACGTCGGCCTGCGTGAGGGGTACGTGATCGACGAACGCTATCGCGTAGGCGATGGCCGCTGCGATCGCGTCCACCGCGACGCGCGAGCCCCCGACCGTCCGCGAGGGGAGGGGACACGAGAAGTAGGTCACGGCGTCGCGCGCGAGGGCCTTCGCCCGCGCGCGCTGCCTGGCGTCGAGCGGAAGGCTGGACAGGCCGCGCGCGAGCACCGCCTCGAGCTCCGGGACGGCCGGCGGCTTGCCGGGCCGCCGGGACGACGCGGCGCCGCCCTCGCGCTTCACGCGTCGCGCGTCGGTGCGGTCGGCGTCCTGGCGTCGCACAGCGATCGCGTGCACCGGGGCGGGCCGGGGTAACGGGTGATCCTTGTCGGCGGGGGCCCCCAGCTCGACCCACTTGAGCAGCGCCGCGTGCTCGCGCGAGGCCGTCCGCTTCATCGCGCGCGTCAGCACCTTGCGCGCCTCGGGTATCTGCCCGGCGCGCGCCAGGGCGTGGGCGTAGCTGGCCGCCACCTCGCCACTGTGACCAGCGCTCTTGTAGGCCCGCCCGAGCCAACCGACCGCGTCCTTCGCGCGCCCGAGGGCGACGTCGAGCAGGTGCCCCAGGTTGTGGGCATACCAGGGGTTGGCCGGCGCTGCGGCGAGCGCGCGGTGATACGCGCTCACGGCAGACTTGTAGTTCCCCAGCATCGTCTGACACAGGGCGAGCGTGGCCCAGCCGCGGCCGTCGTCGGGGCGGTGGGCGAGCACCCTGCGAGCGCTGAGCGCGGCGCGCCAGGGGTCTCGCTCGACCAGCAGCTCGGCGAGGTGCAGGTTGGCGAACAGGCTCTCGTCCGAGCCGTCGGTCGCGAGCCGGACCAGGCGGTGGAGCATCGGCAGGACGTCGCTCGGGTCGACGGCCCGCGCCAGGGTCCACTCGATCTGACGGCGCAGCTCCACCGCTTGTTGGCGACGCGCTTCCATCCGCTTCCCCCACGGTGTAGCTGCCGCGCCGTGGTCACGCAACGCGCAAAACCCCGGTGGCAATGGCCCGCTCACCTTTCGCTTGCGCTTCGTCGTTTCTGAGTCAAGGGGTCGCCCCCCCGGTCAGCGGAAGCCGACGATCTTCTGCTGCACGAGATCGTTGAGGATCCTGAGCGCGTCGATCCTGGCCATGCCGGAGACGTCGAGGACCATCTCGACGCTCGACGACCCGTCGATGAGCGAAAGGACGAAACCGGCCCTGTGATCCATCGACAGCCAGCGGATCTGCGTCTGCGGGACGATCACCAAGGGTATCCGGTCGAGCGGCCCGAGCCTCGCCGCGTACATGTTCTCGAGCACGCTGCGGCAGTTCTCTCCGCACTCTGCGGCCTCGAGGTTGCTCGGGTCCTGCGCGAGGATCGTCTCGGCCATCTCGAGCGCGCCCGTGTAGTCGCCGAGAGAGAAGCGGTCGCGCATCTCACCGAGCGGATCGGCGACCTTGTGCTGGGCGCTTTCCGGGGCGGGCGAGCCTCCGAGGGCGCCGAGCACCGCCGCCTCGATGCTCGACGGCGACAGGTTGCGCACCGGCGGGGGAGGGATCGGGCCGCTCGGGGCTCGTGCGTTCGCCATCGAGAGCACGCTCGGCCGCGAGCGCGGGGTGTCTCCGTGGCGAGCCGACCGGACGCGCGCCGCTTCGATCTCCTGGCGATTGGTGAGCGTCGGGCGATCCGAGCCCCGCCTCTCCTCCGCCGGGTCCTCGTCGAGCACCGCCGGCAGCGGCGGGGGGCGCGCGGTGACGCCGGCGCCCGCGGCGGTGTCGGCGCCCCGGTCGGCGGTCGCGCGCGCGAACTCCTCGACGTCGAACGGCGGCTTGAACGTCGGGCGCTCGTTCTCCTCGTCCCCCGGCGACGGGGGGGGCGGGGGCTTGGTCTTGCTGGGAGGTGGTTCGCTCATCCGCCGGCTCTCAGTGCGTCTTGGCCGCGACTCCCTTGAACATCCTGTGCGTGCGCGACAGGCCGTCGATCTCGGCCTTGATGGCCGCGACGTCGCGCTTCGCTATCGCCTGGCGCGCCTTGGCCACGATGGCGCGGGCCTTGTCGATCGCGTCGCGGCCGAAGTCGCTCGCGGCGACGATCTGCTGGACCTGTGGGAGCAGGCGCTCGATCTCTCCGATGGCCTTCTCCGCCTCCTGCTTGGCCGCCTCGAGCTCCTCGGTCGAGCGCCGCTCGACCATGTAGTCCTTGGCGTGGTCCATCATGTCGCGGATCTCGTCCTTCGTGAGCCCGCTGGACGCAGTGACCTCGATGGATTGCTCCTTGCCCGTCTCCAGATCCTTCGCGTGGACGCTGACGATGCCGTCGGCGTTGATCTCGAAGATGACCTCGATCTCGACGGCGCCCTTGGGCGCGCGACGCAGCCCCGTCAGGATGAACTCGCCCAGCAGCTCGTTGCCCTCTGCGCGCTCGCTCTCGCCCTGCATGACGACGATCTTCACGGCCGTCTGGTTGTCGCGGCTCGTCGTGAAGATCTTCATGCGGTGCGTCGGCACGGTCGTGTTCTGCGGGATGAGCTCCTCGAAGTAGCCGCCCTGCGTCATGATGCCGAGCGCGTGCGGGGTGACGTCGAGCAGCACCATGTGGGGCTTGTCGTCGACGAGCGACGAGCCCTGGATCCCGGCCCCGAGAGCGACGCTCTCGTCCGGGTGGACGCCCTTGCAGGGCTGTCGCTCGAAGAAGTCGGCGACGGCCTGCTGGATCCGGGGCATGCGTGTCATTCCCCCCACGAGGATCACCTCCTGGATGTCCTCCTTCTCCAGCCGGGCATCGGAGAGGGTCTGCCGGCAGATGTCGATCGTCCTCTCGATCAGGTCGGCCGAGAGCTCTTCCAGCGTCGCGCGGTCGATCGTCCGCTGCAGGTGGAGCGCCTCGTTGCGGCCGCTCGAGATGATGAAGGGGAGGTTGATCTCGGTCTCGCGCACGCTCGACAGCTCGCACTTGGCCTTCTCTGCGGAGTCCTTCAGCCGCTGGAGGGCCATCCGGTCCTGCCTGAGGTCGAGCCCGTGCTCCTCCTTGAAGCCCTGCACGAGCCAGTCGACGATGCGCGCGTCCACGTCCTCGCCGCCGAGGAACGTGTCGCCGGCGGTGGCGATGACCTTGAACACCCCGCTCGAGCCGATCTCGAGCATCGAGATGTCGAACGTGCCGCCGCC
>PLYU01000121.1 GCA_003153495.1 Myxococcales bacterium | reverse complement strand
CGCGAGGGGCAAGGGCCTTCCCCGCGCCGGACAGCGCCTCCTCGCGTTGAGGAAGGGCTCCCCCATGACGAGAGAAGGCCTCCCCTTATGTCATCATGTCACCCCGAGCAGAGCGAGGGATGACCCAGGGCAGGTTCTCGTACGCCTCCATGTTGCCCCCGATGTTGGCCCCGTTGGCGATCGGCGGGGCGTTCGGGTCGAGCGTCGACGTCAGCGGGGCGGGTAGCTGGTCCTTGACCTGTTCGCCGGTCAAGGCGCATCGCCGGCCCTGTCGCCGTAACGGTTCGAACGAAGTCGTACAAGCCGCGGACTAGATTGGCGGGGTCCCGACGTGCGCGATCGGAGCGTGCTGGCGCACGCCGACGACGGCACCTGGACCATCGCGTGGCCGTCGCACGGTGGCGACGTCGGGCCTTGCAAGGAGACCGAGACGTGTCGCGCCCTGCGAATGATCGGGACCGCGCCGACGGCGCGGCGCAAGGCGGGCGGCAAGGGGCGGTAGCACTGACCGGCGCCTCGAAGACCTTGCTTGAGTCACGCCGCCAAGGCGCTGAGCGCCTCACTCCTCGTCGCCCGCTTCGACGCTCGCGCCCTCGTCGGCCGACTCGGCCGCCGCGCTGCTCTGCATCAGCTCCACGAGCTGGCGCGTCGTCAGCCGGGCGGCCATGTCACCGCCCGAGAGCAGCGCTTCGGCCAGCTCGCGCTTCTCGGCATGCAGCGCGAGCACCGACTCCTCGATCGTCGCGCGCGCGATGAAGCGCACGACCGTGACCGGCTTGTCCTGTCCGATGCGGTGTGCACGGTCGCTCGCCTGGTCCTCGGCCGCCGGGTTCCACCACGGATCCAGGTGAAGCACGTAGTCGGCCGCCGTGAGGTTCAGGCCCACGCCCCCGGCCTTGAGCGAGATCAGGAACACGTCGGCCTCGCCGGCCTGGAAGCGCCGGACGCGATCGGCGCGCGCGTCGGCAGGCGTCGAACCCTCGAGCTGCAGGCACGTCACGCCGCGCGCAGCCAGGGCCTCGGCCACCAGCGCGAGGTGGCTGGTGAACTGGCTGAAGACGAGCGCGCGATGACCGGCCTCGCGCAGCTCGCCCACGAGCCCCACGACGCTGGCGAGCTTCGACGAGGCCACCGTCGACTCGGGATGACGCAGGCGGGGATGGCACGCGAGCTGGCGCAGGCGCGTCAGTGCCGCCAGCAAGGCGAACCGCGCGTCCTCGCCCGCCCCGGCGCTCTCCGCGGCCGCGACGCCGCGCAGCCGCTCGTGCTCGTAGAGCTCCCGCTCCACCGGCGACAGGACGACGAAGCGCACGATCTCGGTGCGCGCGGGGAGCTCGGGCGCGACCTCGCGCTTGGTGCGCCGCAGGAGGTACGGCCGGACGACCGACGCCAGTGCCGCGCGCCGCGCCGGATCTCGGTCGCGCTCGATCGGCGCGGCGAAGCGCTCGCGAAACCGGTCCCAGGAGCCAAACAGTCCGGGAACGACGATGCGGAAGAGGCTCCACAGCTCGCCGGTGTGGTTCTCGATGGGTGTGCCGCTCAGCGCGACGCGGAAGTCGGCGCGAATGCGGCGCGCGGCCACCGAGCGCTTGGAGGCGCCGTTCTTCAGCGCGTGCGCCTCGTCGAAGACCGCCGTCGCGAGCTCCAGCGACTCGAGCGCGTCGATGTCTCGAAGCATGAGATCGTAGCTCGTGACCAGAACGACGCCCGGCCCCAGGCTCTTCAGCCGCTCGCCGCGATCCGCGCCGCGGTAGGGCACGACGACCAGGTCCCCTGCGAAGCGCGCCGCCTCGTCGGCCCAGTTGGAGCACACCGACATCGGCGCGACGACGAGCGCGGGCCCCAGCGCCTTTCTCGCCTCGAGCACGGCCAGCGACTGGAGCGTCTTGCCGAGCCCCATGTCGTCGGCCAGGCACGCGCCCGCCCCGCACTCCGCGAGGCGCATGAGCCAGCGGTAGCCTTCGATCTGGTAGGGGCGAAGGTCGGCGGTGAGGCCCGTCGGAAGCGCTGGCTCGAACGTCTCGGCGCGCCTCATCCGCGCGCGCAGCTCGAGCCACTCGCGGGCCGCCGCGAGCTGCTGGTCCTCGTCCTCCACGAGCTCGCAGACCGCCGTCACGGCGGGAGGGTGGACGGCCAGCCCGCCCTGCGCGTCGTGGAGCACGTCATCGGCGCGCGCGAGGCGCGTGCGAAGATCTCGACCGAGCGCGACGAGCGCGCCGCCCTGCAGGCGCACGAAGCGGCGCCCGGCGCGTACCGCTTCGAGCAGCGCGTGGATCCCGATGGTCGCTCCTTCCAGCTCGGCGCCACCCTCGATCCCGAACCAGTCTCGTTTGCGCGCGATGCGAAGCTTGAGCGAACGCCTGTCCAGCGTCGACGCGACGCGGAGCTTCTGTCCCTCCGGCCACTCGGTCACGACCTGGTCGCCCAGCTCCGCGAGGGTCGCGACGACGTCGCAGGCGCGATCGAGATCGTCGATCCGGACGTCGAACGGGCCGTGCCGCGCCGCGCCGGCGATCGGCAGCTCCGCCAGTAGGCGCTCCGCGCGCGCCTCCTCGTCGTCGAGGTCGCGCGTCGCGAAGATCCGCGCTCCATCGGGGCCGGTCCCGAACACGTGACGCGGCGGCGCCCCCGGCGAGACCGCCGGGGCGGCGGGCAGTGGGCGGGCGCGCAGGGCCAGAGTGAGGCCGCCGTCGGGGGCGAGGGAGAGTTGCACGACGAGTCGCGGATCGCCCGCCACCGGCTTGCCGCGCGCTTGCTCCGGCAGGTCGAGATCGAGAGCCATCGATGGGCACGTCGCGATCACCCCCAGAAGCGCGTCGAGTCCCTGGTCGGGCAACTCGCCGGGGTTCGCTGCGAGCGCGCCGAAGAGCGCGGCCGACATGTCGTCGACCTCGGCGAAGGACACGACGCGATCGCCCGGCTCGAGCGCTGCGAGGGTCCCGGTACCGCGGCATCGCCGGAGCGCGTCGGCCGGGGGCAGCGAGACGGCCCCGACGCCGATCTCGACGCGAAAGGCGGCTCCGGCGGAGTCCGCACGCTCGCCAGAGAGCGGACTCGAACACCCGACGGCGATGACCCGCAGCGCGGCGCGCACGCGGCGCAGGCGGACGGCGGTCCCGGCTTCGCCAGCGAGCAGGACCCTCGGGTGCTCTGCGAGCAGCTCGAAAAGGCGAAGGCGTGCTTGCACGTGCTCGCCCGCGCGGTAAGGGGACGCCGGCTGCAGGAGCGCGAGCATGTCGAGGATCTCGTGCTCCAGCGGCGTGAGGCCGGGCGTCGCACGCGCCGTCGAAAGATCCGTCTGCCGTCCCGCGGTGAAGCCGGCCCCCCCCTTGCGCGCCTTCTGCACCAGCACGACGGGCAGGTCGTCGACCGCGGGTGGGAAGCGGAACGCGAGCTGCTCCACGGGATCGCCGGCGCCCGCGCGGCGCGCGGCTCCGAGGGACCGGGCGGTGCCTTCGAACGCGTCGAGCATGTGACGCCAGGCAGGCACGGCGCGCCACGCGAGCAGGTCGGACAGGGCCTTGCCTTCAGGATCGGACAGCGCGTCGATCGCGCACTGGAGGATCGCCGCGTCCTGGTGCGCGCGCTGCTCGCTTCCGTGCCAGTAGAATCCATCGTTGTGGAGCGCCCCGCTCTCCAGCTCCACGCGATGCACACACCTCTGCTCGTCGGTGATGACCAACGTGATCGGGTCGGGATGGAACGCGACCGAGACGAGCGGATACGCGAGCGAGAGCGGCGCCCTCGGCGCGAGCCCGCGCGGCTGCGCGAGCTGGGTGAGCGCGTGGATTCGCTCCGCGATCCATGCGTCGCCGGGGGCCCGTCGGCGTGCGAGAAACTCCGCGCGCCGAGCGATGAGGGGCGCATTCTGGGCGGCCAGGCGACGGAGCTGCTCCTCGACCGGGCGGCGGAGCGCCTGCCGGTCGATGGCGAGCTGACCGCCCGGCTGCGGGTGGCGCGTCAGATCCACGCACTGCACCGCGGACAGCTCAAGGGAGTCTCTCTTTCGCGGGCCGATCTGGACCCTGACGCGCCGCCTCAGCGCCTCCTCGAGACCGAAGTGGGCAGCCCAGACGTCCAGGGCCTCTCCCCCCTGCGGGACCTGGTCCGGGTCGAAGGCGGCCGGAGCGCGGTCTCCGGTAGTGCTCGCGGCTCTGGATCGGGCGGCCTCGGCAGCGACCCTCCGGATAGCCGCCGGCAGGGCGCGCAGAAAGGCGCGGCGCTCTCCACGCGGGAGCACGTCGCGCAGGATCTCTTCGACGTCCGCCGAGCGGACCAGATCGCCGACCGTCTGCGCGCCCGTCGAGGTGCCAAGCAGCTCGATGCCAAGCGCCACGACGGGGGGGCCCGGCAGGTCCGCGAGGTGGCTGAGCCGCAGCTCCGTCACGGCCCCGTTTGTCGCCGAGATCTCCCGCAGGACATCGTCCCATTCCATTGGGGTTTCGCTACCAGGCGTGCTGGGAGGAGGGAAGGGGCGGGGATGGCGGTAGGGTGCTCGACCTCGGGCGTCGCGAGCGGTGTCGTGGACGGCGGCCGGGCCGTTCCCTCCATAGAATCGCTGCGCTAGGTGGCTCGCACCAGCCGCGCGACGAAGTAGCCGTCGGTGCCGTGGACGTGCGGCAGGAGGCGGAAGATCGGCGCGTCGCCCGCCACGGCGCGGGCCTCGGGGGCGTCGAACGGCGCCGGCGACAGCTCGGGGCGCGCGCGCAGCAGGGCCTCGATGACGTCCTCGCCCTCCTCGCGCAGCACGCTGCACACGACGTACAC
>PLYU01000039.1 GCA_003153495.1 Myxococcales bacterium | reverse complement strand
GGGCTTCGGTCGGGGTCGGGGTCGGGGTCGCGGTCGGGGTCGCGGTCGCGGTCGCGGTCGCGGTCGCGGTCGCGGTCGCGGTCGCGGTCGCGGTCGCGGTCGCGGTCGCGGTCAGGGTCGCAGTCGCAGTCGCAGTCGGCGTCGACGTCGCGACGTCGCCCGTCGCCGCGCGCGCGCACGACGACACGAGCACGAGCAGCACGGCACATTGGCGGGTCATCGAGCGGTCTCCTGAGGGTGGTTGCGCGAGCGGAACGCGACGTAGGCGGGGACGCCCGTCGCCACGATGCCGAGGCCGTAGAGGGCGGCGCGATGCCCCTGGGCGCCGCCATAGTCGAAGACGTTCCAGAGCACCCACGCGTTGACCGCAACGAAGAGGCCCGGCACGAAAGGGTAGCCGGGGACGCGGAACGGACGCGCAGCGGAAGGGCGGCGCACGCGCAGCACGAACACCGCGAACGTGGTGAAGATGGAGAACGATACGATCGCGAACATCGCGAAGGCCAGCAGCTGGTCGAACCTGCCCGTGACCAGCTCCACCACCGCGATCACGCCCTGCACGCCGAGGGCGACGACCGGCGCTCCGGTGTTCGCGTGGAGACGCCCGAGCGGCCGGAAGAACACGCCGTCGATGGCCATCGCGTGGTACACGCGCGGGCCGACGAGCACGGTCGCCTGCAGCGAGCTGAGGACGCACACGGCCACGAGCGGCGACAGCAAGCCCCCGGCGGCGCCTCCTCCGAGCCGCACGGCCGTCGCCCGCGCGGGGTCGGTCGCCTTCGCGAGCTCGGCGAGCGGCATCGCGCGGAGGTACGCGACGTTGATCGCCAGATAGAGCACGACGCACACGGCCGTTCCCAGCACCAGCGCCCTTCCGAGGCCGCGCGCCGGATCGCGCATCTCTCCGGTGACGTACGTCGCCGCGTTCCACCCGCTGTACGCGAACAGGACCGGGACGAGGGCGGACGCGATACCGCTCGCCTGATCGCCCGCGACGAAGAACGGGGAGAGACCGCCCCAGCCCTGGCGCCTCACGAGCAGACCGAGCCCGAGCAGGACGGCGAATGCGGCGAGCTTGGCCGCCGACAGAGTGTTCTGCGTCCACCGCCCCGTGCGCACGCCGAGCGAGTTGACCAGCGTGAGGACGACGATCGCCGCGGCCCCGATCTCGGTCGGAGCGCTCTTGCTCGCGATGCCCAGCATGGCGGCGAGCGCTCCCCCGAAGCCGGCCGCCAGCGCGGCGATCGAGCCGGGGAAGGCGATCCAGAAGCTGGTCCAGCCGCTCAGGAAGCCCAGGCCCGGGCCGTAGGCTTCCCGGAGGTAGACGTACTCGCCCCCCGAGCGCGGAAAGAGGCCCCCCAGCTCTCCGTTGCTCAGCGCCCCCGAGAGGGCGACGACGCCCCCCAGGAGCCAGGCGGCGAGGAAGGCCGCCGGCGAGCGCACGTCCTGCGCGACGTAGGGGCTCACGAGGAAGATCCCCGCGCCGACGATGCTCCCCACGACGATGAGCGAGGCGTCGAGCACACCGAGGCCGCGCGCGTCGCTGGATCCCATGTTCGGAGCGTCCTCTGATACCAAGGCCGGGCCGTGACGAGAAGCTTTGTGCTACCGAGCATTCGGCCATGTCCGACGCCCCCACGATCACGACCGAGACACGAGGCCACGTTCTTCTCGTGGGGCTGAACCGCCCGCAGAAGCTCAACTCGTTCACGCCGGAGATGCTCCGCGAGCTCGCGCTCGCGTACTCTCGCTACGAGGACGACGCCCGGCTTCGCTGCGCCGTCCTCTTCGCCCACGGGAAGGACTTCACCAGCGGGCTCGATCTGGCGAAGATGGCGCCGCTGACGGCCGAGGGCGCGCCGCTCTTCCCCGTCGGCGAGGTCGACCCGCTCGGCATCGAGGGGCGCGAGCGCACCAAGCCCGTGGTGTGCGCGATGCAAGGGCGGGTGTTCACGCTCGGCATCGAGCTCGCGCTGGCGAGCGACGTTCGCCTCTGTGCCGACGACGCGACGTTCGCGCAGCTCGAGATCGCGCGTGGCATATTCCCCTTCGGCGGGGCCACGGTCCGCGCCCCGCTGCAGCTCGGCTGGGGGAACGCGATGCGCTTTCTGCTGACCGCGGAGCCCTTCGGCGCGTCCGAGGCGCTCCGCATCGGCCTGGTGCAGGAGGTCGTGGCGCGCGACGCGCTCCTCGAGCGAGGGGCGGCGCTCGCGGAGAAGATCGCCGCGCAGGCGCCGCTCGGGGTCAAGGCGACGCTGGCGTCGGCGAGAAGAGCGATCAACGAAGGGCCGCGAGCGGCCGCGAAGGCCCTGCGTGCGGACATCGTCCCCCTGATGAAGACCGAGGACGCGCGCGAGGGCGTGCAGTCATTCCTGGAGCGGCGAGCGGGCAGGTACGTCGGCCGGTGAGGTCGCGGCCCCGAGCGCGCGCCGAAGGACCAGGCCCCTCCAGGGAGGAATCTCCAGTGAAGACAAGCATTTGAGCAATTGATTTCGCTCATTTCTCTGGCTTGGCGGGCTTGATGAGCATCTCCCCGTAGAGCTCCCGCAGCTTGGTCTTGAGGAACTTGCCTGTCGACGTCCGGGGGATCTGCTCGGTGAGCACGTACGCGTCCGGCATCCAGAACTTGGCGAACTTGCCCTCGAGGTGCTTCGTGAGGTCGGCCTCCGTCACGGTCATGCCCTTCTTCAGGACGATGGCGGCTATGGGCCGCTCGTCCCACTTCGCGTGCCGCCCTGCGAACACGGCCGCCTCCAGCACCGCCGGGTGGCTCATGAGGGCGTTCTCGAGCGCCACGCTGCTGATCCACTCGCCGCCCGACTTGATGACGTCCTTCGAGCGGTCGCAGATGCGCACGTACCCATGGGCGTCGATCGTCACGACGTCTCCGGTCTTGAACCAGCCGTCCTTCGTCCAGCGGTCCTTCCCTTCCTCGCCGAGGTACGACGACGCCACCCACGGCCCGCGCACCTCGAGCTCGCCCATGGTCTCGGCGTCCCACGGGAGGATCTTCCCGTCGTCGGACGTGTGCCGCGTCTCGACGAACGGCACCGCGTACCCCTGCGAGGCGCGCACGGCCATGCGCTCCTCCTCGGTCCCTGTCTCGAGCTCGCGCTTCACCCGGGCGATCGTGCCGAGCGGGTTGGTCTCCGTCATGCCCCACGCGTGCGTCACGGTGATCCCGTGCCGCTTCTGGAAGCCCTCCATCATCGACGGCGGCGCCGCCGAGCCGCCCACCACCATCTGGCGCAGCCTCGAGAGGTCCCACTTCTTCGGGTTCGCGTCGAGCATCGCGAGGATCCCGAGCCAGATCGTCGGCACGCCCGCGGTCGAGGTGACCTTCTCCCTGGCCATCAGGTCGAGCAGGCTCTCCGGATCGAGCTTCGGCCCCGGGAAGACGAGCTTCGCCCCCACGCACGCGGCGGTGTGGGGCCAGCCCCACGCGTTCGCGTGGAACATCGGCACGACCGGCATCAGCACGTCGTGCTCCGACGCCCCCATCGAGTCGACCATGCACGCCGTGAGCGCGTGCAGGACGCTCGACCGGTGGCTGTAGACGACGCCCTTCGGGTTGCCGGTCGTTCCGGACGTGTAGCAGATGGTCGCCGCCGAGTGCTCGTCGAGCGTTGGCCACGCGTAGTCGGGCCGCTCGGGGGCGATGAGCTGCTCGTAGTCGAGCTTGCCCTGCGGCGTGGGTCCGTCGTCGGGGATCACCACGACGTGCCGGATCGAGGGGACGTCCGAGACGAACTGATCGAGCAGCGGCAACAGCGAGCGGTCCACGAGCACGACCGAGTCCTCCGCGTGGCGCGCGATGTAGGCCAGCTCCTTCGGGTGCAGGCGGAGGTTCAGCGTGTGCACGACGGCCCCCATCATCGGCACCGCGAAGTACGCCTCGAGGTGCCGGTGGTGATTCCAGGCGAGCGTGGCGACGCGGTCGCCAGGCTTCACGCCGAGGCGCTCGAGCGCGTGCGCGAGCTTGCCGGCCCGCTCATAGACGTCCTTCCACGTCTCGCGGTGAAGCGCTCCGCCGGGCTCGCGGCTGACGATCTCGCCGCGCGGGAAGTACGTCCGCGCGCGCTCCAGCAGGTGCGTCAACGTGAGCGGGAAGTGCATCATTCGACCGGGGGTCATGGCTTGCTCCTCTTTGGTGTGGGCGCGCCGAGGGTATCACCGGCCGGGGCGCGGCCAAGCCGTGCAAAAACGCACTCTTCTTTCGGCCGACCGTCGGGCTTAGGATGCGCGGCCCCATGTCCGATCGCCTCCTCGCCGCCGCGTGCCTCCTTCTGTTCTGGACCCTCGCCGGCTGCGCGAAGCCCGGCGACGCCTGCTCCGACACGCCGGGCAGCTGCGCCGACAAGGCGTCGCACCTGGTCTGCGTGAAGCAGAAGTACGTCCTCGAGACGTGCAAGGGCGCGGGTGGTTGCACGGACGACAAATCGCTCGTGTGCGACAACTCCAAGGCCGACGTGGGCGACGGCTGCGGGCACTTCGGCTCGCGCGCGTGCAGCACGGACGGCACGAAGGAGCTTCGCTGTCTCGACGGCAAGTTCGCCGTCGAGTGGAGCTGCCGCGGTGGCTGCACCCTGGACGAGAGCAACAACCCCAAGTGCACGCCGACCGGCGAGCCGGGCGACGTGTGCCGGGCGGACTCGATCGTGTGCGACGGCTCCCAGAAGATCCAGCTCGCCTGCGCCGACGGCAAGCTCGTCGCGCAGCGCACCTGTCACGGCGCCCTCGGCTGCCAGACGGTCCCCGGCGGAGGCGTGCGCTGCGACCGGACGCAGGCCCTCGAGGGAGAGGACTGCCGCGACGAGGGGTCGGGCGCGTGCGACATGTCGAAGAAGAACGTCCTGGTGTGCCAGGGCGGCCACTTCAGAACCCAGATGCACTGCCTGGGACCGGTGGGCTGCGAACTGCCCGGCAACTACAGCGTGAGGTGCGACAAGAGCATCGTCGAGATCGGCGAGGCGTGCGACGAGGGCGGCTCGGTCTCGTGCTCGCCGGACGGCAAGCAGGTCAAGTGCGACGACGGCAAGTTCGTGATCGACAAGAAGTGGAAACCCGCGAAGGGCGAGACGTGCAGCGCACGCTACAGACAGAGCAAGGAGACGGAGAAGTTCGAGGCTCGCTGAGCGCGCTGGCGCTCCTCTTTCTTCGACTCGGGGTGACGGCGTTCGGCGGGCCCGCCGTTCACGTCGCCATCATGGAGAACGAGGTCGTGCGCCGGCGGCGCTGGCTGACGCCGGAGAGGTTCGTCGACCTGCTCGGGGCGGCGAACCTCATTCCCGGGCCGAGCTCGAGCGAGCTGGCGATCTACATCGGATACGAGGCCGCCGGCTGGCGAGGGCTCCTGGTGGCGGGCGGATGCTTCATCCTGCCGGCCGCCGCGCTGACGGCGGTCATCGCGTGGGCGTACGTGCGCCTGGGCAACGTGCTGCAGGTCGGCGGGGTTCTCTACGGGATCAAGCCGGTGGTCATCGCGATCGTCGTCCAGGCGCTGTGGCGGCTGGCCCCGAAGGCAGTCCGCAGGTCGTGGGGCCTCGCGTGCGTCGGCGCGGCCGCCGGCGTGGCCTCCGCGATGGCGGTCAGCCCCCTGGCGATCCTGCTGGGGGCGGGAGTCGCGTCGATCGCGGCCCGCCGGGGAGCCGGGCACGCCGGCGAGCGTGTCTTCGGCGCGCCCGCGCTGGCGACCCTCACCGGCGGCGCGGCGGCGAGCGCGCCTGCGTCGGTCGGCCTGCTGACGCTCTTCTTCACGTTCGTGAAGATCGGCGCCGTCGTCTACGGCAGCGGCTACGTGCTCCTCGCGTTCCTGCGGGCAGACTTCGTGGACCGGCTCCACTGGCTCACCGAGTCGCAGCTGCTCGACGCGGTGGCCGTCGGCCAGGTGACGCCGGGACCCGTGTTCACGGCGGCGACGTTCATCGGCTACGTCGTGGGCGGCGCGTGGGGCGCAGTGCTAGCGACCGCGGGCATCTTCCTCCCCGGCTTCATTCTGGTCGCCGCGACGCGCCCGCTGATCGCGCGGGTCCGGCGGTCTGCGGCGGCCGGCGCCTTCCTCGACGGCGTGAACGTGGCCTCGCTCGGCCTGATGGCGGTCGTGACCGTGCAGCTGACGAGGGCGGCCATCGTCGACGTCCCGACCCTCCTCCTCGGGGTGGCCAGCGGCGCGCTGCTACTGCTCACCGGCGTGAGCTCCACGTGGCTCGTCCTCGGCGGCGCGGTCGCGGGAGCGGTTCTGCGGAGCGTGGCCTAGGAGCCCGGCGAAGACGTACTCGTACGAGCACGACGGCTCCCTTCGCCTACGCAGGCCTGCTCTTCCCAGCCGGCGCATGGTCCGACTCGAATCCGTTCTTGCGCGAGGACGGGCGCGTCCTCTACTTCTGCTCCGACCGCGCCAGTCCGGGCCAGTGCCGCGTCTACCGGGCGGCGTGGAACGGCACGGGGCTCGATCCGCCGCTTCCGGTCGCGGAGCTGCATTCGACGTTCGACGACTCGCATCCCGTCGCATCCGAAGCACTTCGATGATTGTCGTATAGATCCTGAGCATCTCGTCCGTCCTTT
>PLYU01000157.1 GCA_003153495.1 Myxococcales bacterium | reverse complement strand
ATCGCCGATCTCCAGGTCGTCGAGCCCGCGCCCGTCGTCGAGGGCGACGCTTCCAGGGACAGGACGACACCGGGCCTGCGCAATCGCTACCCCCGCCGGAGGCCTGGCGTCGGGGACGACCTCGGCGGCGCCGGCGTCGGCCGGCGCGACCGCGTCGACGGCCGCCTTGCGGCATGCGCTCGACGCGACCAGCGCGAGGGCGAACGACAGCCGTACCGTCCGCCCCCTCATGCCGGGTCCAGGAACCCGTCGATCACTTCGAGCGCGAGCTCGTATCGCTCGAGGGGCGGCATCACGTACGCCCCGGCGACCCGGTGGCGCACCGCCCCCAGCATCTCTCGCGCGATGGCGACGCCCTCCTTGCGCGCGTCCGGGCCGCTGCCCGCCTTGCGCATTCGCTCGCGGATCGCGTCGGGCACCTGCATCCCGGGGACCTCGTTGTGCAAGAACTCCGCGTTCCGGAAGCTCGCCAGGGGCAAGAGGCCCACGAGCACCGGCAACCCCAGGGGGGCGACGTCGTCGAGGAACCGGTCGAGCATCTCGGGGGAGTACACCGGCTGGGTCATCACGACCTCGGCCCCCGCGGCCTTCTTCTCGCGCAGGCGGGCGAGCTCCCGCGGGTAGTTGAGGGCCGCCGGCTCCGCGCCCGTCGCCAGCAGGAACCGCGTCGTCGCGCCGAGAGGCTTGCCGCCTGGGTCGACGCCGTGGTTCAGGCGCGCCGCGAGCTTGAGGATCCCGATCGAGTCGACATCGTACACCGCCGTGGCGTCAGGATAGTCGCCCATCTTGGGAGGATCGCCGGTGATCACGACGAGGTTACGCACCCCGAGATCGTGGGCGCCGAGGAGGTGGGCGATGGTCCCCAGCAGGTTGCGGTCCCGGCCGCACACGTGCAGGATCGTCTCGACGCCCGCCTCGCGCTGGACGCGGACGGCGAGCGCGAGGTTGCCCATCCGGGCCTGCGCGCGCGCGCCGTCGGCGATGTTCACGACGTCGACGCCCCCCGCCTTGAGACTCTTCGCAGCCGCCACGGCGCGCGCGGCGTCGAGCCCCATCGGGGGGCTGACCTCGACCGACACGACGAACCGCTTCCGGGCCAGCTTCGCCGCAAGCTCGCTCCTCTGCTCGAAGGGGATCGGCTGGAGCGCGCCGGGCAGGACGGCGGGAGCCTCGTCGCCCGCAGTGACCGTCGCGTTCGCGGTCACCGTCGCGCCGCCGACGAGGGTGGCGGACGCGGACGCGTCCGACCCCGGCTCGATGTGCCCCGCGAAGCCCGCCATCATGCGCGCGGACGCGGCGATGCGCCGGATGTGCTCGGGCGTCGTGCCGCAGCAGCCGCCGACGAGCCGGACGCCGACGCGGAACATGCGCTGCGCGTAGACGCCGAAGTACTCCGGCGTCGACACGTAGACCATCCGCTCGTCGACGCGCCTCGGGAGGCCGGCGTTGGGCGAGGCGAGCACGGGCAGGCCGACGGGGACCATCTTCTCGGCCGCCGCCAGGACGGCCATCGGACCGTCGGAGCAGTTCACGCCGACGATGCTCGCGCCCCACTCCTTCGCCAGCCGCGCGACCTCCTCGGCGCTCGTCCCCTCCGCCATCCGGCCGGCTTCGTCGAGCGAGGCGCTGGCGATGATCGGGACGCGCCCCTCGGCCGCCTCGACCGCAGCCTCGACGGCGACCCGCAGCTCGGGGGTCTGACGGATGGTCTCGATGAGGAGCGCGTCGACTCCGGCCTCGAGCAGGGCGCGCGCCTGCTCGAGCAGGACGGCCCGCACCTTCGCCCGGTCCTCCGCGCCGCCGTCGCCCCCCTCGCCGAGGAAGTAGCCGCTCGGGCCGAGGGCGCCGACGACGTACGCCTGGCCGGCCGCCGCAGCGCGAGCGAGCTTCACGCCCGCCACGTTCAGCTCGCGCACGCGCGAGGCGAGGCCGTGCTTCTCGAGCCTCAGGGCGTTCGCGCCGAACGTGTTGGTCTCGATCACCTGGGCGCCGGCGCGCAGGTAGTCCTCGTGCACCTTGGACACGAGCTGGGGCCGGGAGACGTTGAGCTCCTCGAAGCAGGAGTTGAAGAGGACGCCGCGCTCGTAGAGCTGCGTGCCCATGGCGCCGTCGAGGATGAGCACCCCGGCCCGGACGGCGTCGATGAGCGGTCGTTCGGTGCGGGGGGGACGGGTGGTCATGGGGGGCTGGGTCGGCTCGATGAGCCCAGGTACGGCGCCGTGAGCCCGAGCGCGAGCGCAAGTTAGCACGTCTCGATCGGGCCCGGCCTCGACCCGGGACGACGCGGCCTCGACCTCGACCTCGACCTCGACCGCGACCGCGACCGCGACCTCGACCTCGTGGCCGTCGTCGTAGCGTCCCGAAAACCTCCCCGCCCGCGGGGCCCGGATCTCCGCGGCTCGCGATGCGTCAGCAGGGGGCGGGCCGGTAGTGTACTTCCGGGACGACCGGCTCCGTCGCCCATGCCTTGGCGATGGGCTCGGCGGGGAAGGGCGCTCCGGGTGGCCGCCCCAACCGCGCGCGGGGTGTTTTGAGATCCCGAATAATGACTTTTTCTAATTTTGCCGTATGGTTTGGGCATGGCCTCGATGCCCTCCCGACCGCTGCACGAGCCCGCGCCGACCTCGCCGCGCGAGGAAGACGTGCGTCTCCCGAGGGACGAGCAGGCCCGCAGAGCGCACCGAGAGCGCGTGCGCATCTCTTTGGCATGGGCTGCCAAGGAGTTCGCGTCGACGATGGCGAAGCTCGCCAAGTAAAAAGACCGGCGCGGGGGCGGGGTCGCGTCGAAGGCATGGACCCCGAGTTCCTCGACTTGGAGGACGTGTTCGAGTTCCACAAGACGGCGCTTGAGCGTTGGGGCGGCTTGGACGGCATCCGAGATCGAGGTGCACTCGAGGCAGCGATAGGGGCGGCAGCGCAGACCTTCGACGGCAAGTACCTTCACGGCGACCTATTCTCGATGGCTGCAACGTACGCGTTCCACATCGCCCAGTCGCAAGGCTTCCTCGACGGCAACAAGCGCACCGGAGTGTTTGCGGCCGTCATCTTCCTCGATACGAACGGGGTACGAGTCCACAACCAGGAGGACGTGCTCTACTTGGCCATGATCGATATCGCCGAACGGAAGATGACGAAAGCGCAGCTCGCGAATCTGCTCCGGGAGCTTGCGAACGTCTGAACGGACAGTCGAGCCGCGCGGTCCGGCGGTTCCGGGAACGAACGCTGGAGGCGCGAGCGCTATGTCAGGGTCGGACGTCGGACGAGAACGCGCACGATCTGCGTCACGCGGGGAGGCTCCGCGAGGCGCGGGCGCGCATCGCGAACAACTCGGTGCACGAAGTCGCGGGTGCCGTCGACCTCGCAGAGGCGATCGGCGGCTCTCGACACGGGGGTCACCGGCGACATTCTCGAGCTGGCGACCCGGCTGAAGCGGATGCTCCGGGCCCTCAGCCGCTGACCCCTCGGTGGCTGCGCGCGCCGTCGACCGCGCGCGGCCAGCGTCTGCTACCGAATCAGCCCGGTCATCATCGCCACGAACCGATCGGCGTGCCGGAGCACCGCCCCGAGCGCCTCCGCCGGAGCGTCGCCCGCCGCCACGGCGATCTCCACCGCCGCCGCCGCCTCGACCGCCTCCGCCCGCGCAATCGCAAAGACCCGCGCCTTGTCCGCCCGGCTCACGCGCCCGGCGCCCTCGGCCGAGTTCAACGCCGCGCTCTTCGCAGCCCTCATCGCCTGATCTCTCAGATGGCTATCGCGTATCCGCGCCTCGCGCACCGCCTCGAGCAGCTGCATCGCCACGCCAAACGCCTTCAGCTTGTGATGGGGAAGAAGTATCGGGGTCATGGGCCGTGTTCCTTTCGCCCACGGAAGGAACACGGCCCGTGACCCCGCCCGCCGAGCCCACGAGCGAGCGAGCGTCCCTCGGTGAGCAATCGAAGTGACGCCGCAAAGCGGCGGCACGAGATTGCCTCGTGGAACCGATCGGCCTAGGGCGCCACCCTCGACCTCGACCTCGACCTCGACCTCGACCTCGACCTCGACCTCGACCTCGACCTCGACCCCGACCCCGACCCCGAAAGTGGGCCGGGGAGCGCCGCGCTCCGCAGAGACGCGGCGCCCCCCTTCCCTGGTCGTCACCACGTGGCTACGTGGTGCGCGACGCCGGTACGGTCGGCGTCGCCGGTGTCACGACGGGTTTGTCCGCAGTGATGGGGGTCACGGTGATGCCGGTGACGGCTCCTTTGACTCCCTTCTTTTGCTTCGATCCCATCGTGCTTCTCGCCTTGCGCGTCGCATCGCGCTTGGCGGCCGCGGCGACCTTGGCTTCGACGGTCAGCGGGGTCCGCGCCTTCGGATGAACTCCGAAATCGGCGAGGACTTCGGGCTCGTTGCCGTGGACGGCCTTCACGTACGACACCAGCGCACCCATGAAGGTGCGCAGCGCCGGAAGTTCGGCCTTCTCGTCAGCGAGCCTCGCCTTGGTCGAAGCCTTGGCGGCGTCCACGCCGGTGCGCAGGGTCACGAGCCGATCGAGATTGGCCGTGATTTGCGCCGGAGTGTACGTGCCCCCCGTGAACGTCACTTGCGGGACGTTCGCGAGGTGCTTTGCCGTCCCCGCGATCAACGTCTTCGCGAGGACGACCACCGTGGCTTTCGTGTCTTTCCTGGTTGCCATGTTCGTTTCTCTCCTTTCCGAAGGCGGGCGACCCGGCGCTCGTAGGACGTTCGCGCCGGGGCCGGGACTGGCCGAGCGACGCCGGGCACCATGCGCGGCGGAGCTCATCGACTGCCTTCACTCTGTTAAGCTCGCGTGGACCCCCGATTTGCCGCGGAGGGGCTCGACTATTTTCGGGACGCGAGGGATATCGAGCGGTTACGAAGCAAAATAGCTGGGGAGCGATGCGTCCGTCTTGCTCACGCGGGCGGGCGTGAGGCTGACCTGCGCGCGCGTCACGCATAGGCGGGCATGCGTCACGCTGACGGACATGCGCGTCACGCTCACGCGGGCACGCGTGACGGCGACGGATGCGCGCGTCACGCATACGCAGGCATGCGTGAGGCCGACGGATGCGCGCGTCGCGCTCACGCGGGGGCGCGTGAGGTCGACGGATGCGCCCGTCGCGCTCGCGCGGGTACGCGTGAGGCCGACGGATGCGCACGGCGCGCCTACGGGGCGGCGCGTCTGGGTCGGGGTCGCGGTCGAGGTCGCNNGTCGAGGTCGAGGTCGAGGTCGCGGTCGGGGTAGGGGTCGGGGTCGCGGCGGGGTCGCAGCCTTTAGGAGGGAGGTGTGCCACCCATCTGTCGCAGCGAGGCCAGCACGTCTCCTATGGCCGGTCTTCGATCGGCGGAGAGCTGGGCGCAGCGATGCGCGAGCTTGCGCGAGGATGATTGACCAGGGGACGGCTTTCGATCAGTTGCGAGGTTGTCAGTCAGCGGGGCGTGAGCGCACAATGCTTCATGGCAGGGGCTGACCTCTTCATCGCGCACACGCATCGAGAGTGGTTCGATTTTCTGTCCCGGCATGCGACCGATGGCCGGCTCGACGAGGTGAACTTCTGGTTCCCGAAGCAACAGCGGGCGCCGAAGCGCCTTCTCTCGGGCGAGCCAGTCTTCTTCCGGATCGGCGCGCCGGAGCGCCAGATCGCCGGCTACGGGTTCTTTGCGTCCTTTCAGCTCTTGCCTCTCGACCTCGCATGGGATTCGTTCGGCTATCGAAACGGAGCCGTGGATCGATCGACCTTCTGCCGGATGCTGGGGCGCTTCACCGAGAAGGAGAGGGCGCTTCCGCTCGCGTGCATGATCCTGCTGAACGCTCATTTCTGGCCAGATCGACGCTGGCTGCCGTGGGGCGTGTCCCGGGGATATGCGGACACTGGGATCCAGGTGGGAAGGACGGAGAGGGATGCGGGGAACGTGGACTTTCTGCTCGCGGAGCTTGGGCGTGATGCCGCCGGAGCACCGCCCGAGTTGCTCGACCGCTTCGACCCGCTGGTAGCCGACGAGCGCCAGGTTGCGCTCGCGGAACGAGCTATCCGAGAGGGGCAGAACACCTTTCGCCTGCGTCTGCTGGAGGCCTATCGCGCGTGCGCCATCACGGGGGAGCACACGGAGCCCGTTCTCGACGCCGCGCACATCCAGAGCTACCTCGGTCCGAAGAGCAATCATCCGTGCAACGGTCTGATCTTGACGAAGGAATTCCACGCGCTCTTCGACAAGGGGTTGGTGACCATCGATCCGCCGCAAGCTTCCCGTTCTGACTACCGCGTTCGCGTCTCAGGCAGGATCCATGAGCGCTGGAAGAACGGACGTCGCTACAACGATTTCAACGGCCGGTCACTCGTGTCGCTCCCCGACGACCCACGGCTACTTCCGAGCCGAGAGGCCCTCGAATGGCATCGAGCGCATGTGTTCGAACGCGTGGCATGAGATTCAGGTGGCCCCATGGCTGGAACGTTAACCGGAGACCAAGGAGGGGCGAGGAAGGGACCTTACCGGGTGCCGGCAAGATCCAGCCGATACGGGTTCGAGATCGACCGCTTGGCCAGCTTGCCTAGGACCTCCAGCGTCTGATCGGGCTTCAGCCCCAGGCGGTCCATGGCCTCGTGCACGTCCGAGCGAGTCGCCGGAGGAATCCGCACCGCGAAGAAAGGCCACAGATAGCGAGACCGGTACGTCTCGCGGAGATCGGGGAAGGCGGAGATTGGCTCCGCGCCGGGTGACGCCCGGAAGGCGTCGTCGTAGCGGAAGCAGAACTCGTCGGCCTCTTGCCAGACGGACCCTCGACCCTCGACCCTCGACCTCGACCCCGACCCCGACCCTACCCCGGCGGCCCCCCC
>PLYU01000316.1 GCA_003153495.1 Myxococcales bacterium | reverse complement strand
CTCGGTGGCGCCGCGGCCCGGGGCCGGCGGCGGCCCGGGAGACCTGGTGCTCTTCGCGGGCCCCGGCCGCGCGAGCGGGCGGCGAGGCGTGACGGCGGCGGGCGCGACGCTGCCGTTCTTCGCGCAGAAGCGAGGGTCGGGCTGCACCGGCCCGTGGTGGCTCGTCGGGCCCCTCGCGTGGACTTGCTCGGACGACGCCGTGCTCGCCGCGGCCGACCCGAGCGTTCCGCCCCGCACCGTCGGCGCCGACGCCCTGCCCTCGCCGTATGCGTTCGTCCGGAGCCCGGGTGCCAGCGCGTACGCAGACCTCGACGCCGCGGGCGAGGGGACGTCCGACCGCGAGCTCGAGGCCGGCTGGGCGGTCGCCGTGGTCGAGCGTCGCGTCGCCGCCGGGGAGTCGTGGGCGCGCACGAGCAAGGGCCTCTGGATCGCCCAGCGCGACCTCGTCCCGGCCCGCCCGTCGCTCTTCCAGGGCGAGGCCCCGGGCGACCACGGCCTCGACGTGGCGTGGGTCCTCGCCGACCGCGCGGGGGTCTGGTCATCCCCGCCGCCGGTCGCGGACAGGCCCCCGCGCGAAAAGCCCGCGTCGCTTCGCAGCCGCTTCCAGCCCGTCCACGTCAGAGAACAGGTCGGCGCGATGCTGCACCTCGACGACGACACGTGGATGATCGCGCGCGACCTGGCGCGCCCGAGCCTCGCTGCGCCGCCGGCCGAGGTCACCGTTCCGGGCGAGCGCTGGATCGACGTGAATGTCGCGTCGCAAACGCTCGTCGCCTACGAGGGCGCGCGCCCGGTCTACGCGACGCTCGTCTCCTCGGGCCGCGAGGGGAGCGCCACGCGGCCCGGCGTGCACCGGATCTGGGTCAAGCTCTTCTCGTCCGACATGGACAACGTCGAGCGGGGCGATCTGGAGGCGCACTACTCGATCGAGGACGTGCCGTACGTGCAGTTCTTCGACGAGGCGACTGCGCTCCACGGAGCGTACTGGCACCAGGACTTCGGCCATGCCCGCAGCCACGGCTGCGTGAACCTGGCGCCGCTCGACGCGCGCTGGCTCTTCTCGTTCACCGAGCCCAGGCTCCTGCCCGGCTGGGTGGCGGTCTACCCGAGCGCCGCTGGCGAAGGGACGGTCGTGCGCGTTCGTTGACGCCTCGCGCGGATCCAAGCAAGCTTGGCCCCGCGTGCAGCCCCCGGTGCCTATGAGGTCCCTTGCCGGTCTCGTCCTGGGGGCCCTCGCGTGCGTCGGCACCGCTGCCGGCTGCAGCGAGAGCTCGTCGGGCTCGCCCGCCGCCGACGCCGGGGCGGTCTGTCCCGCGACGGTCGACGCCGCGGTCGGACATGCCTGCGGCGTCGAAGGCCTCAGCTGCTCGCCCCTCTACGCTTGCGGCCTGGTCGCGGCGACGGCCACGTGCACCTGCCAGGGCGGCCTCTTCTCGTGCGCGGATGTCATGGGCAAGGCGCTCGGCGCGGGCGACGCGCCGGCGTGCCCCCCGCTCGGGGCGGGGCAGTCGTGCCCGGCCACCGAGAGCGCGGCGAAGCTGTCGAACTGCACCGAGCCGGGGCTTCTCTGCTCGTACCCGAGCACCTGCCCGGAAGCTCGCTATCTGGACACGTGCGAGTGCTTCACGGGGAAGAATGCGGCGGGCACCAGCTCCCTGCATTTCCAGTGCAGCACCGCCTGCCCGGCCGGCGACGCGTCGGCCCTCCCCGTCGACTCAGGGGCCGACACGGAGGCCGAGGCGGCTCCTGCGGACGCACGACCCGACTCGCCGGCCGAAGCGGCCTCTCCTGGCGGGGACGCGTCGATCGACGCGCGCACGGCCGACGGCGCCGCGGACTAGCGCCGGCGACGCGCCGTCGTGCCATCTGCACGACGGCTCAGCCCGCGGCGCGTCGCTTCGGCATCAGCCTTTTGCGATGCCCTGGAGCATGAACGCGACCACGAACGCGATGAGCACCAGCGACTCGATGAGCGCCAGGCCGAGGATCATCGGCGTCTGGATGCGAGCGGCCGCGCCCGGGTTGCGCGCGATGCCTTCGAGCGCGGCTGCGGCCGCGCGACCCTGGCCGAGCGTGCCGCCCACGACCCCGAGGCCGATGGCGAGACCTGCACCGATGCCGGCCCATCCTCGGACGTCGAAGATGTTGGAGCCGGCCCGGCTCTCGTCGCCCTGCGCGAAGGCTGCGAGCGGAACGAGGAAAGTGGCGGCGAACGAGAGCGCCGCAAGGGCGAGCTTCTTCGAGGTCGACATCGTCACTGTGCTCCTTGTGCTTTCGATTGAGAGAAGTGTGCGGTTAGGGGGAGTTCCCGGCCGGGCTCTTAGTCTCTTTTCCATCGCCTGGCTAGGGCGTTCGTCTCGGGTGCCGACTCAGGCCGCGTGCGGCGCGCCGGCGCCGTGGCCCTTGGCGTGCTCTTCGTGCTCTTCGTGCTCGGTGGAGAGCGTGATGTAGATCGACGTAAGTAGGCAGAAGACCAGGACCTGGATGATGCACACGAGGGTGCCGAGGACGAGCACCGGCAGCGGAAGGAAGAGGGCGATCGAGGTCACCGCGATCGTCGCCAGCAGGTGATCGACCGCCATGTTGAGCATCAGACGGATGCTGAGGGTGAGCGGGCGAATGAAGAGCGAGAACGTCTCGACCACGAACAGGAGCAGGTTGACGGGGATCAGCGGCCAGCCGAGCCACGGGCCGAACAGGTGCTTGAAGTAGCCGAGGCCGTTCTCCTTGATCCCGTAGTAGTTGAACATCACGAACACCACGGCCGCGCACCCGAGGGTGATGTTCCAGTTGGACGTGGGCGGCGAGAAGCCGGGGACCAGGCCGATGAGGTTTCCCAGCAGGATGAAGATGGACAGCGAGCCGACCAGCGGGAAGTACCGCTTGGCGCGCTTCGGTCCCATCATGTCCTTCATCAGGCCGTACCAGTAGCCGATCCACACCTCGAACGCCGTGCGCAGCGAGAGCTTCGCCTCGGGGATGACGGCGCTGTCGCGGTTGGCCAGGGCGGGCCGGACCAGCAACGTGAGCAGGACGATGAGCAGCATCAGCGCCAGGCTGGCGGCCAGCGGCTCGGCCCCGTGCGCGTCCACCGGCTGGTGGCCTACGAAGCTCTCGCCGAAGACGCTCATGTTCTGCTGCAGGGCAGGGAACTGCGCGAGGAGGTAGCTGAAGAAGGAGGTGTGCTCGGGCATGATGGTCGATTGGCCGGAACTACTGGCGCCCTCTATTGCTCACCAGCGACCCGATGGCAATGCCGATCGGCAGCGAGCCGAACCCTATCAGCATGGGGAGTGGCGAGACGATCCCGTGACGCATGAGCAGCCAGGCGACCGCCAGGAGGCCGAACGTCTTCGTCAGGGCGACGGCGGCCCACCCCCCGCGGTTGCGGGCGGAGCTCCGAGCGGCGCGGCTCCGGGCGTCCGGCGCGGCGCCCTCGTCGGGCAACAGGGCGGTGACGACGCGCGCCAGCGCCCAGAGATTCCCGGCGGCCAGTGCAGCCCCGAGCGCCACCGAGATCGCCGCCCGGGCGCCTGCGAGCTCCAGCGCGCCCGCGGCCAGCAGGCAGCCCGCAAGCCCGACGGCGCGCAGCGAGGCGCGCAGGGGGGGGTCGAATCGAGCGGGCGGCGCGTCAGCGGTCGGGGTCATCTTCTCGTTCCGTGGGGGCGTCATCGTTCCTATTGACCCAGCTTTCGTCCACCGTCCAACGGCTTCCCTCCGGATCGCGCGCTTCGGCGCGCTCGATGTCGGCCTGCATGCCCCGCGCGGTCCTCACCAGGTTGCGGAACGCCACCGCCACCCCCAGGAAGAACCCCGCCGCGAGCCCCCAGCCGCGGCCACCCCAGTAGCGCACGTCGAGCCATTGCCCGAGGCCCGCGACGAGGCCAATCGTGAGCACGAGCTCGATGCCCACGCTGCCGTATCGCCCGATGTCTCTCCAGGGTCTGGATGCCATGCGTCGCTGCCTCCGGTCGGTTATGATGCCCGCATGCGCGGAGCTGCGCACCCTTCCGGGAGAGCGGCGATGAGAGCGAACGTTCCGAGGCGAGCCTGGGCGGCGGTGCTCGTCGGTCTGGCGTGGAGCGCGCCGGCGCGCGCCGACCTGTTGGACGACGCTCGCGTCGCTTTTGAGTCCGGCCGCCGCGAAGAGGCCGTCAA
>PLYU01000276.1 GCA_003153495.1 Myxococcales bacterium | reverse complement strand
CCCCGACCCCGACCGCGACCCCTCGCCCCCTCGCCCCCACCGCCGCCGAGCCCAGGCCAGCTCCCGCCGTCTCCCCCGCCGCACTGTTGGCCCAGGCGAGTCGGGCCCTCGCCGAGGGCGCACCGACTCGCGCAGTCCAGCTCGCGCGCCAGGCCGTCTCGGCCAACCCGCGCAACGCCGACGCCTGGCTGACGCTCGGAGCCGCATACCAGGCGTCGGGAAACCCCGTGGCCGCCAAGGATACGTACCGGAGCTGCGTCGCCCAGGCGCACACGGCGAACGTCAGCGAGTGCGGGGTGCTCGCGGGACAGTGACGCGCGGGTCGAGCCGCGCGTACACGAGGTCCACCGCGAGATTCGTCGCGACGATCGCCACGGCGGTCACGACGACGCAGCCGCACACCACCGGCCCGTCCCGGTCCAGCATCGCGCGCACGCTCAGCTCTCCGAGCCCCGGCCACCGGAACACCGTCTCCGTCACGATCGCGCCGCCCATCAGCGAGCCGAAATCGAGGCCCAGGGCCGTCACGACGGGCACGGCCGCGTTGCGCAGGCCGTGCCGGACGACGACCTGCCACCGGGGGAGGCCCTTCGCGTACGCCGTTCTGACCCAGTCCTGGCGAAGCAGTACGAGCATCTCGTCGCGCACGAGCCGCGTGTAGAAGGCCGCGCCGTAGATCCCGAGAGTCAGCGCCGGAAGGACGAGGCAGCGCGCGTGGTCCGCCAGCGTCGAGCCGAACCCGTCCAGGGGAAGCCACCGTAGCTGGCGCGAGAAGACGTACTGGAGCAAGAGCGCGATCAGGAACGTCGGTGCGCTCACCCCCAGGAGGCTGGTTCCGACCAGCGCCCGGTCGATCCATGCGCCGCGCCGGACCGCCGCGAACGTCCCGGCAGCCACCCCGAGCGAGAGCTGCACGAGCAGCCCGGCGACCGCGAGCGCGAGGGTGCGCGGCAGCCGGACCGCGATGATCTCGACCACCGGCTGGCGCATCTGGAAGCTCTTGCCGAGGCTGACGTGTACGGCAGACGGGCCGAGCGGGAGGACCGCCACGCACCCGGCGTGCTCCGGAGCGCCGTCGCGCTCGACGACGCGAGGGCCGAGGTGGACGAGGCGCCTCCAGAAGCGCGCGTACTGCACGAGCGGTGCGCGATCGAGGCCGAGCTGCTCGCGGATGCGGGCGACGTCGGCCGGCCTCGCCTGGGGCCCGGAGACCATCCGCGCCGGGTCGCCCGGGAGCAGGGTGTTCAGCGCGAAGGCGACCGACACGGCGGCCCACACGACGACGGCGCTCCAGGCGAGCCTCCGGGCGAAGCGATTCACGGCGCGCGCTCGCTTCCGGGCGTACCGGTCGCGCGGTCGACCCAGGTCCGCGTGAGGTCCAGCGTCCAGACGGGGTGCAGCGCGAACTCGCGGACGTAGGGCTGCCGGAGGTAGTACTCGTGGTACGCGTACACGAACGCCCAGGGCGCGTCGTCGGACAGGATGGCGCTGGCCTCGCGGTAGAGGGCGGCGCGGCGGTTCGCGTCGACCTCGCGGTGGGCGCGCGCGATGAGGTCGTCGAAGGTCGGATTGGAATAGAAGGAGGCGTTGTTGCTCGACTCGACCCCGATCGAGCTCGTAGCGAAGAGCGGGTCGAAGTACGAGCTCGGGTCGGGGTAATCCATCTCCCAGCCCGCCTGCGAGATCGCCGCGCCCCCCGGGCGCTGCTGCGTCGCCAGGAAGGCGGGCCAGCTCATCATCCTGAGCACGAGGCGCAGGCCGATCTTCGCCAGGTCCTGCTGGAGGAGCTGGGCCGTGTACACGAGCGTCCCGCCGTCGAAGAGCGGATAGACGACGGGCTCGGGCCAGCCCCCTCTGCCCGTGGCCGGGTCGTAGGGATACCCGGCCTTGCGCATGTGCTCGAGGGCCGCCGCGTAGTCGTAGCGCTGGCCCGGGACGCCCGGGTCGTAGCCGGGTGCGCCGGGGGGCAACAGCTGAGAGAGGACGGTCATGTAAGCGGGCTTCAGCGTCCGGTAGTGCGCCCGGTCGATCGCGGCGGCGACGGCGCGGCGGACCTCCACGCGGTCGAACGGCGGCACGCGGGTGTTCATCACCTCGCCGACGACGCGGATGTCGGCGCCGGCCGTGCCGTACGGGGCCCATCGCGGGTCCGCGGCGAAGCGAGACAGGTCGGCCTGCGTGATGTCCCGCAAGAGGTCGATCTGTCCGCTCTCGAACCGGAAGCGCTGCGCGAGGGTCTGCATGTTGAACGTCCACTCCACGGCGTCCAGACGCGGCAGCCCGGGGCGGAAGTACCCCTCGTGCCGCACCAGGCGCAGCGCGCTACCGCGCTGCCAGCCGCCGGGCAAGAGCTTGAACGGCCCCGCGCCGCACGGGACCCACGTGTCCGAGTACCGATCGCCGCCGGTCCTGCACACCGGCCGGAGCGTGTGCATCGCCATGACCGGCAGGAACGTCGCGTCGGGCTCGGCGAGGCGGAAGCGGACGACGTAGCGTCCCTCGACGACGACTCCGTCCAGGTGGCCAGCGCGACCCCCCGTGTACGCATCGTACCCGACGATGCCGGCGTAGTAGCTCGCGTTGGGGTCGGGCGTCGTCGGGTGCAGGGCGCGCTCGGCCGAGCGCTTCACGTCGTCGGCGGTCAGCTCCTCGCCGTCGTGCATCGTGACGCCGCGGCGCAGGAAGAAGACGACGCTGCGCCCGTCCTCCTCGACCTCCCAGTGGTCGGCCAGGTCTGCGGACAGCTTGCCGCTGAAGTCGAAGTCGACCAGCCCCGAGAAGATCAGGTGTTCTGCCTGCAGCGCGAGCCCGTCGCTCGGGCCCGCGGGGTCGAGGTTGCGGACGTCCTGCCAAGCCGCCAGTCGGAGCGTGCCCCCGCGAAGGGGGGCGGCATCGGGGGCGTGCCCGGCCGGGAGCGGGGCCGCCAGCGGCTCGTGGCACCCCGGCAGGCCCGCCCCGGCGATGGCGGCGCAGAGAATCGCCGGCGCGGCGCCGACCGACTCAAGCTTCCCGAGGATCGATGGCATCCCGCAGCCCCTCCCCGAGCATGTTGAAGCCCCAGACGGCCAGAAGGATCGCGAGCCCCGGCGCAGCGACGAGCCACGGCGCGGCGAGGTAGTAGTCTTGCCCCTCCAGCAGCATCCGCCCCCACGTCGGCGTCGGCGGTGAGATCCCGACGCCCAGGTAACTGAGGACGCTGTCGGCGACGATCATCTGGGCCACCTGCACGGTGGCCGTCACGATGAGCGGCCCGGCGACGTTCGGCAGCACGTGGCGCAGCATGATCTGGCCCGTCGACTGGCCGAGCGCCCGCGACGCCTCGACGTAGTCCAGGGCGCGCACTTGCATCGTCTTCGCGCGAAGAAGCCGCGCGATGCCGAGCCAGCCGGTGGCCCCGAGCGTGACCAGCATCGTCAGGGCGCTCGTCCGGTCGAGGGCCGCGCCGACGGCCATGACCAGGAGCAGAAACGGGAAGGCGAGCATGGCGTCGACCAGGCGCATGAGCAGCGCGTCGAGGTCGACGCGTGGTCCGGGGGATCTCCGCCAGATGGCGGCCGCCAGCCCGGCCCCCGCGGCGATCGCCGCCACGCCGCGCTGCCCGAGCCCGAGAGCGCCGAGGCCCGTGGCGACGCCGATGGCCGCCGGCCACGGGACGGGCACCCGTGCCCCCTCGTACCAGCCGGACACGATGCCGACGAAGGCGCCGAGCGCCGCGGCGATGAGCGTCGCCGCCGTCGCGATGAGCAGAGACAGGCGTCCCGCCGTGGCCAGGCGGGCGAAGACATCGCGGAAGAGCCGGTCCGCGCCCAGGGGGAACGCGGCGCCCGGGCCGACGGGCATCCCGCCGGGCCCCATGCCGCGCGCGAAATCGCTGTCGAGCGGGCCGTGGCCGGCGAGGGCGGGCCCCAGCAGCGCGAACGTGATCAGAGCCGCGACGATGGCCGCTCCCGCGACCCCCGAGGGGCTGCGGGCGAAGCGGCCGAATGCCCGCGAGTCGAGCAAGGCGCTACCCTACCGTGCCTTCGGCGAGGAACGCCGTGACGATGCTCGCGAAGGCATCGGGGCACTCCTCGGCGGGCGATCGTCCGCAGTCGAAGACCTCGAAGCGGGCGCCCGCGAGGGCGCGGGCCAGCTTTCGCCCCTGCTCCAGGGGCGCAGCCACGTTCTCGCGGCCCCACGCGACGAGGGTCGGAGCCGTCACTCGCGGCACGCTCGCGGTGAGCGGTCGCGTGTCGAGCATGGCCCGCATGGTCGCGTAAGCCGCCTCGCGAGCGGCCGGGACGTCGAACAGATCGAAGAGGTAGTCCACCCGCCGCGTCGCGGCGGCGTTCGTCGCGGACCGCGCGTACGGCAAGAAACGGTTGCGGAAGAGGGTTCGCCCGTAGAGCTGCTTGAAGAACAGGGGCCCGAGGACAGGGATCTCGGCGATGCGAGACAGAGCGTCGGGCCGCGGCGGATACACCAGCGGGTTGACGAGCACGAGTCTGTCGACGATGTGTGCGTGCGTGGCGGCCACAGTGAGAGCGACTGCGCCTCCCATCCCGTGTCCGCAGAGGGACACGCGCCGCAGGCCGACCGCGGCGACGAGGTCGACCAGCGACTCGGAGAAGGCTTCGAAGTCGTAGCGGTACCTGCCGGGCGGCGGCTTCTCGCTCTCGCCGAACCCGGGCAGGTCGGGGGCTATCACGCGGAACCGCCGGGACAGGGGGGCGAGCACGTCGTCCCACGTGACGTGGCTGGCGAGGTAGTCGTGGACCAGCACGAGCGGGGCGCCGCGCCCCGCGTCCACGAACCGAATGCGGGCCCCGCGTGCCGCGACGTCGCGTACGGCGGGCGGTCGGGGGTCGCGACGCTCCTCGTGCATGACGCGTGCTGCGCCCGCAAGATAGGCCGCCGGCGGAGTCTGCCGCAAGCGTGCCTCGCCGAAGCCCCGCGCGGCATCGACGCGCCTCGTTCCGGCGCGCGGCCCATGACATTTCTTGTCACGGCGACGATCTAACCACGCGAAACGAGTTCCATAATGGAAAAGCTCAAAAAAAAGGGAAACGATGGATTGACCGCGATCTTTGCGTTGCCTTACCGTGGCGATCATTCAAGCGATCGTGCGGCGGTTGTCGCGACGGTTCGCGCAGTCCGAAAGAAGCCAGGTTTCGCGGCCGGGCGCCAGAATGCTGCGCAACGCGAGATGGAGTGGGTCGTGTGCGGGCGCAAGGCGGCCGGCGCGGCAGCGCCGCTAATTCAAGCACGCCGATGGGCCGGGAGGAATCGAGCATGGACCCGAAGCACGAGCCGAACGATGCGCCCGAGGAACAGATCGAGTGCGGCACCGAGGGTGCCCTGGCCCTGCAGGCCGAGGAGACGTCAGCGCCGGTGACGCGGGAGCAGCGCCGGTCGCGGCGCAAGCGACCCGTGCGCGCCCGCACCATCAGCGTCAAGAGGATGACCAAGCGGGAGCTCGAGCTCGGGCGGCTCCTCTACCCGGACGTCGAGGAGGCCGAGCGGCCCCAGGCGCGTGCCGACTGCGCCAACGGAGCGCGCCCGTGCCCGTTCGTCTCGTGCCAGCACCACCTGTACCTGGACGTCTCCGCCCGGACGGGGGCCATCAAGCTGAACTTCCCCGACCTCGACGTCTGGGAGATGACCGAGACCTGCGCGCTGGACGTGGCGGACCGTGGGGGGACGACGCTCGAAGAGGTCGGCGCCATCATGAACCTCACGCGGGAGCGGATCCGACAGGTCGAGGTGAAGGGGCTGGCCAAGCTGGCGGCCCTGCGCGACATGAACGCGCTCCGCGACTACGTCGACGAGGGGCCCATGGGTAAACGGCGCCTGCCGGTGCTAGCGGCCGAGTCGGACGCCGACGAGGACGAGGCCGACGCCGAAGAGGAGCCGGTGGAGGTGGAGGCCGCCGTGCTCCCCGCCGGCGATCTCGATCTGGACTGACCCCCGGAACGGCTCGGCATTGACCGCGAGATGCGGTCACGGTACCGCGCGCTTCATGGCGATCCGCACGGCGCTCGTTTCGGTATCCGACAAGTCAGGTCTCGTCCCGTTCACCCGCGCTCTGGTCGAGCGCGGCGTGCGCGTGCTCTCCAGCGGCGGCACGGCGAAGGCTCTGTCCGCCGCGGGGCTCGCGGTCGAGACCGTCGAGAGCTACACCGGCTCACCCGAGGTGATGGACGGCCGGGTCAAGACGCTGCACCCGCGCGTCCACGGCGGCATCCTGTCGCGGGGCCCGCGAGACGCTGGCGACCTCGACCGCCTCGGCGCCCGGGAGATCGATCTCGTCGTCGTCAACCTGTACCCGTTCGAGCGCGTCGCCGCCGACCCGGCGTCGAGCCACGAGCACATCATCGAGAACATCGACATCGGCGGGCCGTCGATGGTCCGCTCGGCGGCGAAGAATCACGCCCGCGTCACGATCGTATGCGACCCCGCCGACTACGCCCGCGTGCTCGACGAGATCACCCGGGCCGGGGACACGACCCCCGCGACCCGGGCCGATCTAGCGGCGAAGGCGTACGCCCACACGGCCGCCTACGACGCGGCCATCAGCGGGTACCTTTCCGCCCGCGAAGCCGACGGCAGCAAGTCCCGCTTCCCGAGGTACCTCACGCTGCCCTTCGAGCGCGCGTACGGCCTGCGTTACGGCGAGAACCCGCACCAGGCGGGGGCCTTCTACGTCGAGCGGGTCGCGCCGCCCGGGTCGCTCGCGCGCGCCGAGAGCGTGGGCGCCGGGGGCAAGGAGCTGAGCTTCAACAACCTGGTCGACGTCGACGCCGCGCTCGATGCCGTGCGGGAGTTCGACCGCCCGGCGGCGGTCGTCGTCAAGCACACGAACCCGTGCGGCGTCTCCTCGTCCGGAGCCCTGGTCGAGGCGTACCGCGCGGCGCGCGAGGCCGACCCAGTGAGCGCATTCGGCGGGATCGTCGCCTTGAACCGCGAGGTGGACGAGGCCACGGCCAGGGTACTGTCCGAGACGTTCCTCGAGTGCGTCGTCGCGCCGTCTTTCGCGCCCGCGGCGCTCGAGCTCCTCCGGACGAAGAAGAACCTGCGCCTGCTGGAGACGCGCGGGTGGCTCGGGCCCGAGCACACCGGGCTGACGTACAAGCGCGTCGGCGGCGGCCTGGTGGTGCAGGACCGGGACGCCACGGCGGCAGGGGAGGTGACGCGCGGGAAGGTCGTCACGAAGCGCGCGCCGAGCGCCGCCGAGCTGTCGAGCCTGGAGTTCGCCTGGCGCGTGTGCAAGCACGTGAAGTCCAATGCCATCGTGCTCGCGCAGGGCGAGGTCACCGTCGGCGTGGGGGCCGGGCAGATGTCGCGCGTGATCTCGGTTCAGATCGCGTGCGAGAAGGCGGGTGAGAAGTCACGCGGAAGCGTGCTTGCCTCCGATGCTTTCTTCCCGTTCCCCGATGGCGTCGAGGCCGCCGCCCGCGCCGGCATCACGGCCGTCGCCCAGCCGGGGGGCAGCGTGAAGGACGCCGAAGTCATCGCCGCCGCCGACGCGGCGGGCCTCGCGATGGTGCTCACCGGAGTGCGCCACTTCAGACACTGATTTCTTGGCCCTCTCGGGGCCCGTGTGGCTACTGGATGATCCACGATGTCCGGGATGAGCGAGAGCTGCAGCGTGTGCGCGGAGCGCTTCGAGGTGCAGTTCCGCTACCAGATGGAAGAGCGCGACGGGGGCTTCGCCTTCTACTGCTCGCACGCCTGCCACGACAAGGCGGTGCGGGGCGAGACGACGGGCGGCGCGACCTGCTCGGCGTGCCGGAAGCGCTTCGTCGTCGAGCTGGTGTCGCAGGTCGTTCGCGTCCGCGGCGAGCTCCGTCACGCGTGCTCCGAGGACTGCCGCCGACAGGTCCTGGCGGAGGCGGGGGGCGCACGGCTCGGTGCCATGGCCGCGCCTCCGCCGCCGCCCGAGGCCCGCGAGGCCGCCGGGGCGCCCGCCGCTCCCTCCGACGCTGTCGTCGAGGCGCCTCGCGCTCGACGGAGCATCCACGCCCCCGCGCGGCTCGCCGTGTTCAATCACAAGGGCGGCACGGGCAAGACCACGACGTCCGTCAGCCTGGCGGCCGGGATGGCGGCCCGCGGACTGCGCGTGCTCCTGGTCGACACCGACTCGCAGGGGAACGTCGGCGTCTCGCTCGGCGTCAAGGCCGACAAGACGCTCTATCACGTGCTCGTGATGGGGGCCCGGCCCCGCGACGTCGCCGTTCAGGTGCGGCCGAACCTCGACCTCATCCCCTCCAACGAGACCCTGGCGGCCGCGGAGCTCTACCTGGCCGGTCGCCAGAACCGCGACCGCATCCTCCGCGAGCGCCTCGCCCCCGCCTTCGACGGGTACGACGTCGTCATCCTCGACTGTTCACCGTCGCTGTCGCTGATGAACCAGAACGCGCTCGTCGCCGCGGACGGGATCGTCGTCCCCGTCGGCTGCGACTTCCTGTCGCTCGTGGGCGTGCGGCAGGTGGTCAAGACGGTCAAGAACGTCAACTCGCTCTTGCACCACCCCGTGCAGATCTACGGCGTCTTGCCCACGTTCTTCGACGGCCGCGCACGCATCTGCCGCGACGCCGTCGAGGCGCTCAAGGAGCACTTCGGCGACCGCGTCCTGCCCCCGATAAGGTCGGCGACGCGCCTGAAGGAAGCGCCGGCGCAGGGCAAGACGATCTTCGAGTTTGCGCCCGAGTCCAACGCCGCGGAGGACTACCGCCGGGCCGTCGACCTGCTGATCGACGGGCCCGGGGCGCCGGGTGCCCAGCTGGCTCACGCGGTGGGAGGCTGACGGAAACCGGAGGCGACGATGGCAGGGCGAGAGGAAGAAACTGGGCTCGGCGCCGCGCGCGTCCTCGACGCGGACGAAGTGCAGGGCGTGCTGTCCGGCGCGTTCTACGCCGCCGAGGCGCCGCTCGCGCGCTCGCGCAGGGCCGAAGCGAAGCCGGCTCCGACTCACTACAAGGTCATCTGCATCTCGCTCTACACCAAGGACCTCGAGCGCCTCGACGGGATCGTCGACAAGCTGAAGGCGCGCGGAATCACCAAGGCCAACCGCAGCGCCCTCATCCGCGTCGCCCTCGAGCAGCTCGATCTGGACAAGGTTCCCCGCGGTCTTTGATTCACGGACTCTCCTGGCTGGCGAGCGTCGCCCAGAAAGCCTCCATGTCGGGAGGGAGCGCCGCCTCGATGACGAGCGGCACGCCGGTGATGGGGTGGGGGAGCGCAATGCGCGCGGCGTGGAGCGCGTGGCGGGGCAGCTCGAGCCAGGCGAGATCGTCCTCCGTCAGCTCGCCGTCCGCCGAGCGGGCGAACGCGCGCTCGTCCGGCCCGTAGAGCTTGTCCCCGACGACCGGGGCCCCGAGCGACGCGAGGTGCAGCCGGATCTGGTGCTGGCGCCCCGTCTCCAGCCCGAGCCTGACCCTTGCGTACCGGCGCCCGGCGGGGCCCTCGCGTACCTCCACGACGTTCACCAGCGTCGACGAGCGCATCGTCCCGGGGCCGTCCCGCAGGCGCATCTTGACGCGCAGCTCGTTGGTCGGATCGAGCTCCATCGAGCGCTCGTAGCGGAAGCTCGTCGCGCCGTCGCCGCGGTCCGGCACTCCCCACGTGAAGGCGACGTACGTCTTCTCGACCTCGTCGCGCTCCTCGAAGAGCTTCTTGAGAGCCCGGTCGCACTCGCGCGTCTTCGAGATCAGGATGACTCCGCTGGTCTCGCGGTCGAGGCGGTGTCCGAGCGACAGGAAGGCGCAGTCTGGGCGCGCCGCGGCGAGCACCTTGATCAGGGTGTTCCTGTGGTAGCGCGCCGTCGGGTGCACGGGCAAAAGGGCGGGCTTGGACACGGCGAGGAGGTGCTCGTCCTCGTGGATCATCGGCACGTCGACCGGCACGGGCGTCTCGTCCCAGGGCGCCCGCCAGAGCAAGATGTGCTGCTCGGCCTGCACTCGGTCGTTCGGCTTGAGGCGGCGCCCGGACAGGTCGTATGCGCTCGCGCGGATGATGGCCTGCGCGCGCGTGCGGCTCGTCCGGTGGAGCTGGCTGTGGACGAAGACGTCGAGCCTCTGGCCTGCCACCTCCGGGGGGACGCGGAACACCGATACGACCGAGCCTTCGGGCACGCCGCGCGGACGGACGAATGCGACTTCGGACGCCCGGAGGCGCGACATGGCGCCCATCTTGGCGAAGGTGCGCGGCTCGCGCAAATCATGTGGTAGAAGCCCACCGTCCGAATGGAGATCACCTTCGTCACCACCGAGCTGGCGCCCTTCGTCAAGGTCGGCGGGCTCGCTGACGTTTCCGCGGCCCTTCCGAAGGCGCTGCGAGCGCTCGGGCACGCCGTCACGGTCGTCGTACCGCGCTTTCCGGCGCTCGAGGCCCACGGTCTGCTCCTGGCCCGGCGGCTCACGCCGCTCAAGATCAGCCTGGGCGACCGAGCCTTCGCGGTGACGCTGCTCGACGGCCGGCTGGCCTCGCAGGTCGACCTGGTCGTCGTCGACGCCCCCGGGCTCTTCGACCGCCCCGGCGTCTACGGCGAGGGGAACGAGGACTACGTGGACAACGCGGTCCGCTTCGCGGTGCTTTCGCGGGCGGCGGCCGAGATCGTCCGCGAGCGGACCACCGGCGGGCGACCGGTGGACGTCGTCCACTGCAACGACTGGCCCACGGCGCTCGTGCCGACCTACCTGCGGTCGATGGTCGCCGAGACGCCCGCCCTCGCGTCGTGTCGCACCGTGCTCACCATCCACAACGTGGCCCACCAGGGGGTCTTCCCCAGGGATCAGCTGGCGAGCATCGGCCTGGGGCCGGGCGGGCCGCAGGCCGAGGCCATCGAGTTTGCCGGGGGCATCAACCTCCTGAAGCTGGGAATCGCCACCGCGGACGCCGTCACATCGGTCAGTCCGACGTACGCCCGCGAGATCCAGACGCCCGAGCGCGGCGCTCGCCTCGACGGCCTGCTCCGCGAGCGCGGCGAGAAGCTCGTGGGCATCGTCAACGGCGTCGACCACGCGGTCTGGAATCCGGCGACGGACCCCGCGCTCGCGGCCCGGTACGACGCCGAGGACTTCACGAACAAGGCTCGCTGCAAGGGCGCGCTCCAGAAGGAGCTCGGCCTGCCGCTCGACGGCCACGCCCCGCTCGTGCTCTGCGTGGGACGGATGGTCGAGCAGAAGGGGACAGACCTCGCCGTGACGGCGACCCCCAAGCTTCTGCGCGGCACCGACGCCCAGGTCGTGTTCGCGGGCGATGGCGCGCCGTCCATCGTGGAGGCCGTCGAGGCGGTCGTGGCCAGGTCGCACGGGCGGGCCGTGTTCGCGCGCGCTGCGAGCGAGCCGCTCGTGCACCGGATGTTCGCGGGAGCCGACCTGGTGCTCGTACCGAGCCGGTACGAGCCCTGCGGACTGGTGCAGATGTACGCGCAGCGCTACGGCGCGCTTCCGGTCGCCCGGGCCACCGGGGGCCTCATCGACACGATCGTCGACTGCGACGCCAGCCTCGAGACGGGGACGGGGTTTCTCTNNTCGGCGCCGCCGAGCGCGCCATCGCGGCCCGCGCCCTGCCGCGCTGGCCGGGGCTCGTGCGCCGTGCGATGCGGCTCGACCGCGGGTGGGACCGCCCGGCGCGACGCTACGAGCAGCTGTATCGTTCCTTGTCGCCGCGCTAGCGGACCGGGTCCGCCCTGCGGCTACGCGTCGACCGAGCGCAGGCACTTCGCCAGCCACGACGCGCGCAGCGCCACCCGCGCGACGATCGCCGCCTGGTGCAGGATCGCGAGCATTAC
>PLYU01000152.1 GCA_003153495.1 Myxococcales bacterium | reverse complement strand
CTTTGCGAAAGTAGGGCTAGCGAGGAGCCACGCGGCAGGCGGTCGTTCGGTCTGCACTTCCTGCGTCGCGAGCCCCCACCGGGAATGGTTTGCCGCAGCAGTTGGTCTGGTGGTACGCGAACGAGCAGTCCAGGTCGCTCTGGCAGCCCTTTCTCCTTCATTGACGTGCAGGTCAGGCAGGTACGCGTCCTTCCGTAGCCGGGATGCGTTCCTTCAGGGGAAGAGCGGATTGCCCAGCGTCACCCAGTCATTCGCGTCGAAGTTGATCGGCCGGACTTGCAACTTCGAGTTTCCATTGTTCTGACCATCGTAGTAGTGATACGCGTATAGGTAGGTATTGCCGTCCTTCCACGCGGTGCCTCCCCCGGGCCCGAGGTAGCGGCCCGAGCTCGCGAGCAGTAGATCGGCGCCCCCTTGCATCATGTCCGTGCCGGCTTTGTCGGTGTACGGGCCGGTGATCTTGCTCGCCCGCCCGACGTTCGTGTTGTACGTGCTGTTGACACCCTTGCAGCAGCTGTCGAAGGACACGAACAGGTAATAAAAGCCGTTGTGCGAGACGATCGACGAGGCCTCGATCGCGCCGCCGCCATGGGGTCGCGCGGCGAGCGAGTAGAGGGTCGTGTCGTCGGTCGCGAGCGTTCCGGTCGCCGCGGCGAGCTTGCGCAGCTTGATGCCCGACCAGAATGACCCGAACGCAAGCCAGGGGGTACAGCTCTGATCGAAGCTGACGCTCGGGTCGATCGCATTGAAATCGTCCGAGCTCTTCGACTGGACGACCAAGCCCTGATCGACCCAATGGGGCGACTGGAGCGTGGCGGTCGTCGCCAGACCAATGACCGACACGTTCGAGCCAAACGTCGACCCGGCGTAGTAGACGTGGAAGCTTCCGTTGAAGTAGCTGATGTCCGGGGCCCACAGGCCGGTCGCGCCGGTGGCGGTCGCTACCCAGCTTGGAACAGCATTGAAGACGTTGCCGGCACCGCTCCAGCTCTGCATGTCCGTGGAGCTGCGAACGTCGAGCGTACCGCCGGTGGCGAACAGGTAGTACCGGCTGCCGTCCCAGATCATCGATGGGTCGTGGACGCCGATGTCGAGGTGCGTGGTCGTCGTGGTGGTCGGTCCCCCGCCCAAGACACTCCCGCCGCAGCTCACCGTTGCGTCGGCTCCGCTGCTTCCTCCCAGGCCGCCGCCGCTGCTGCCGCTGCCCGACGGGCTCCCATGGCCGCTGCTTCCCGCGCCAAGGCTGCCGCCGGAGGCGCCACCCGATCCGCCCTCGCCGCGGGCGGAGCCCGTGGGGCTCTGGGATCCACATCCGGCAACGTCCGAGATGGCGAGGAGCAGAAGCGCCGCGATGCGATGACTGCGTCTCATGCGAATCGACCCATCCTTAGAGTGCCCTCGGTCGACGAAATCGGGTCACCCTTCGACGGCGCTGCGACGAATGGCTTGAGCTGTGCGGGGGGGGGCGCCACCGCGCGGTACTCAGCGAACCTGCACCACCGTGGGCGTGCTCAGATCGGTCCCTGCTTCCTGCGTGATGTCGAGCACGTCCCCGGCGTGCGCGAAGACGACGGCGTCCCACGCGCCGCAGCCGTCGGCGCGCGCGCCGCTCACGGCTTGGTCTCCGGGCAAGCTGACCCTGCGGTTGACGATGACGATGACCGCGGCCGGCTGCGTGCCCCCGCACCCCGCCACGAGCTTCACGTGCTCCGAGTCCACACCGGGCTCGATCGTCGGAGCCTCCGGCGGCGGCAAGGGCAGCGTCGGGCTGGCGCACGCGAGCGCGAAAGCGAGCAGCGAGCCGACGGCTAGGTGGCGCCCGAGCATCTGCAAACCGAGTAGCACGTTCCGGGCCCAGTGCCTTTCCGCGGCAATGGGCGCCCTTCCGGCGCCAGGCCAGGCAACTCGGTTGACGCAGCGGCTACTGCCGGCGCGGCCGCCCCGAAGATTGGACCGCCCCCGAGCTAGCTGGTAGTCCGGCTTGCGGATGTTCGGGTGGTGGCGATCGGCAGCTCGGCCGGTGTTCCTCGCGCTGGCAGCGGCCTGGGCGCTGGCGGCGGGGCGGGGCGCCGAGGTGGACCGTGCGGCGCCCGGCCCCGAGGCGGCACTGGCAGGAGTGCTGGCCCATCGGGGCCTATCCTGCGAAGCGGCTGACGTGACCTGGGTCGACGTTCCCCGCGACTCGCGGGCGCTGGTGCGCGCCAGCGCCGGAGGAGACCCCAGCGATCTCTATCTGGTGGAGACCCGCCTCTCGCCCGAAGGGGCGCTGCTCCGGGTGGGCGACGTCTGGAACCTCACCAACACCAGCGGCGTCGACGAGTCCCGGCCGCAGCTGCGCGGCTGCGTCGCCGCCTACACCACGTCCTCCGACGGGCTCGTCACGGCGGTCCACCTCCTCGATCTCGCGGGTCGACCGACCGGTTCGTACCCCGACTTCACCCGCCTCCAGCGCGTCCAGGTCGCGCTGACGAACCTCCAGCAGACCGGGCAGATGGCCGGCGTCGTCCACTCCACGTTCCCCTTCGACCCGGTCGCGCGCCAGACGTCGCTCGCCTGGCGAGACGACGGGACTCTCGAGACCCGGGAGGACGGGCACGTCGTGGTGATCGAGCCGACCGAGCCGCGCGTGCTCGCCGGCGCGGGGCTGGTGCGTGTCGTGGCGGACGCGCGCGCCAGACCGGGCAACTTCGTCACGTGGACGGTCGATCGCGTGCGCGCGATGCCCTGGTTCGGCGACGAGAAGATGCAGGCGGTGAAGGCCGTGGCCTTCACGGTGCTCGACAAGATGCAGTCCCTGTTCGCCGGCGGGACCACGGCCGAGGACGTCCGCGACGAGCTCGGACTGGCAGCCGGCTCCTCGGCGAGCCCCTCGGTCTACACCGATCCGGAGATCGGCTGGCCGCCGGCCCCCATGAAGCCGGTCTTCGCGGGCGCGTTGCCGAGCGAGGGGCAGTGGATCTCTCTCGACAGGGACCGCTTCATCTCGCCGACGCCCGGCGGCTCCGCTCCCGCGTTCGTGACGTCGTTCATCCGCCCCAGCCCGGCGCGACCCGACGTACGCGTGTACGTCACGCTCTGGGACCCCCGCCAGATCGCGCTCCACATGGAGGCCGGCACCGTCGAGCCGACCAGCGCCACCGGCGAGCACGGTCCCGGCATGGTACCGCGCGCCCCCGAGGTGCTGAAGCACCTGGTGGCCGGCTTCAACGGCGGCTTCCAGGCGCTGCACGGCGAGTACGGCATGGACGCGAACGGGATCGAGTACCTCCCGCCGAAGCCGTACGCGGCCACGGTCGTCGAGCTGCGCGACGGGTCCAACGGCTTCGGCGCCTGGCCGAGCTCCGCGCCGGTACCGGACGACGTCGTCGCCTTCCGGCAGAACCTCACGGCCCTCGTGCAGGACGGGAGGTTCAACCCGTGGGGCCGGACGTGGTGGGGCGGCACGCCGCCGGGCTGGCCGGATCAGGTCCACAGCGCCCGCAGCGCCATCTGCCTGACCCGCGAGGGCTTCGTCGGTTACTTCTACGGGACCAGCATCGCCGCGGACGATCTCGCGCAGGGGATGCTCGCCGCCCGCTGCTCGTTCGGCATCCACCTGGACATGAACCCGGGCCACGCCGGCTTCGAGTTCTACGACGTCGCCCCCGCCGGGCAGCTCGCTCCGCTCGGACGACCGCTGCAGAGCGACTGGGAAGCCGAGGGCAAGGTGCCGGACATGGCCGGCTACGTGTTCCGGGCGCGCCGGATGATCCGGGGAATGGGGCACATGCTTTTCCCTCGTTATATCCAGCGTGAAGCGAGAGATTTCTTCTACCTGACATCACGCGCGATCCTGCCGGGCGCCCGCGCTCCTACGGCCGCGTCCGCGCCCGAGCCGGACGAAGGGACGTGGCGGACGAAGGGGCTGCCCCAGCACGGCTTCCCGTACGCGCTGGCCACCACGTGGGTGCGCCCCGACGCCCGCCGGCCCGACCTGCGGGTCCGCATCGTCCGGGCCGATCCGCGCACCATGCGGCCCGCGGCGCCGACCGAAGCGGGCGCTGGGGAACCGGCCGCACCGACCGTGCTGTCTCTGATCGCCCCGGTGCGAGGAGAGCTCTCGCTCTGGTGGTCCGACGGCTCGTTCGCCATCGCGCCCTCCGCGCCGGCGAGAGACGCCACCTTGCTGGCCGCCGGGCACGGGGCGGCCGACGCAGCCGCGACGACGGCGCGCGCCGAGGTGGGGGTCGAGGACGAGGATGGAATGCTCGTCTGGGTCGAGCTGCCCGCGGACGCCCGGGCGGACGCCTCCACGGCCGTGGCGATGGACACCCTCCTCGAGCGCCTCGGCTGCTCGGGACGGATGGCCCTGCCGGGGGCCGCGCGGGCTCTGCCCGGGGGCACGCTGGACGCGGCGGGCGACGCCATGGCGACCCCAGCGCCCCCGGTCACCGTCCGCCTGGCCCGGACCCGGGCCCCCGACGCTCACGCCATCTTCACGGATACGCCGATCGTGCCGGCGAGGGTGTGGCAGCCCCTGCAGGCGAAGCGGGTACGGTCTTTCTTCAAACCGGCGGCAAGCTCGGCGAGCGCACCGTAGCCCCCGCTATCATGGTGCTCGCCAACGGTCCGATGATATCCTAGGTATGCGGCGGATGCAGGAGGGCCGTCTCATGGCACAGAACGACAAGGGCGGATCCGACCTCGACATTTTCGATGGGCTCGGCAAGAAAGCGTCGTCTGCGGGCTCGCCCGCGGCGCCGCGGAGCGTGCCGCCCCCGCCCCCGCCGGTGAGCCGCACGATGCTCGGCATGGCGATCCCCTCCGCGACGGCCACGCTCCCGCCGCCCCAGATGATTGGCGGCGCCGCACCCTCCACACCCTCTCGCCTCCCGCCGCCCCCGCCGGGGCGCGCCTCGCTGCCCCCGCTGGTTTCCAGCCTCGCCAAGCCCGCGACGGTTCCCAGCGCCCCCCCTCCGCCCCCGACGACGCGACCTCGCTCGTCCTCCGCAGACGTGAAGGTCGCGTGGGAGGACGAGGACGAGGCGACGCACATCTTCGACGAGGAAGAGGACAAGACCCGCGCCGTCCCGACCGACGACGACGACGATCACGACGAGGACAAGACCCGCGCCCTGCTCGACGCCCCGCCGCCCGCGCTGCGGCCCATCCCCGCGAACAAGGGGCAGCCCACCCTCCTCGGTCTCACCGCGCCCTCGGGGATGCAGCCCGCGGCGTCCAGGCCGGCCACGCGGCCACCGCCGCCGCCTCCCTCTTCGCTCGGGGGCCGTGGCTCTGCGTTCCCGCCGCCGCGCATCCCGTCGGCGTTCCCTCCCCCGCCCACGATCAATCCGCTCCTGCCGCCGCCCGCGCCGACGCAGCCCGGCATCGGGATGTCGATGGGGGGAATGGGCTTGCCCATGCGGCCGCCCTCCGTACCCCCTGCGGCGATCGCCCCGGGCTCGCTCGGCATGACGCCGATGCCCGAGCCTGCGGCCCCGCGCATCATGGAGGCGACGGCGATGGTCCGTCCGCCGCTCACGCGCATCAGGCCCTCGGTCGCGCTGGCGATCGGCCTGGCGACCGTCATCGGCGTCGTCGTCGCGTTCGTCCTCATCTCGGGCAACGGGCCCGGGCAGCTCGTCATCAACGTCACCGACTCGAAGGGCGGGCGCGTCGACCGCGTCGACATCTTCGTCGACGGGCGCAAGCAGTGCGAGACTTCGCCGTGCCGGGTCGACCAGGTCGCGGCCGGCCCTCACGAAGTGAAGGTCCTCGCCGACGGCTACGACGCGCCTCCCGTGCAGACCGTCGACGTCGAGGCCCGCAAGGAAGCGCCGGCCACGGTCGCCCTCGGGCAGCAGAAGGCAGCCGGCATACGGGTCAACGGCACGCAGCCGGGCGTGAAGCTCTTCGTCGACGACAGGGAGACGGGGATCCTGCCGCAGGAGGTCCGCGACCTCGCGCCGGGGGACCACGTGATCCGGGTGGCCGGCTCCGAGCGCTACCAGCCCATGGAGAAGCACATCACCGTCGATCGCGACCGGGTCGAGGACCTCGGCACGGTCACGCTCAAGGTGCTCAAGGGGAAGGTCACCATCAGCCTGGGGACCCAGGGCGCTCGCGTCTACCTCGTCAGCGGCACGGACCGCCGAGAGCTGCCCATGCTGCCCATCTCGGTGGACATCGACACGACCAAGGCCTGGTCGCTCGAGGCGAGCAAGGCCGGATTCGCCGACTTCAAGCAGCCGATCGGCTTCGACGACGGCCAGGCCGAGAAGAGCTACGTGGTGACGCTCGACGCGAAGGCGACGCCGGCCGTCACCTGGAACCCGCCGCCCGGCCCCGCGCCGGCCCCCGCGCCCGCGCCGGTTCGGCACGAGGCTCCTGCGACCGACCAGGGCGCAGCCGAGGGAGGCGAGGCCTACCTCAACATCAACTCGATTCCCCCCTCGACCTGCTTCGTCGACGGGCGCTCGCTGGGGAGCACGCCGCGCATGCACGTCTCGGTCAAGCCGGGGACGCACACGGTGAAGTTCGTCAACTCCGATGAGGGCCTCACCAAGTCGATCACGGTCTCTGTCGGCGCAGGTGAGACGAAGCTCGCGGTCGCCAAGCTCAACTAGCCCTACTTTCGCAAAGAG
>PLYU01000340.1 GCA_003153495.1 Myxococcales bacterium | reverse complement strand
GGCCGCCGCCGCGGCGCTCGCCGCGGGGGCAGCGCTGCTGATGCGCAGCGGGATGACCGGCGCTCCGGTGCCGGCGCCCGTAGCGAGCGTTCCCTCCACGGCCGACTCGCTCGTCGCCGCTCAGCAATCGGGGCCCGCGAGTGCGATCGAGGTCAACGAGGTGGACTCGCCGTCTCGCGGCATCTCCGTGTTCGAGATCCCCATGATCGGGGCGGCCGCCGCCCAGCCCTCGCGCGCGTCGACCGTGGTCGTCTGGATCGACGACGAGCCGGGGTCGAAATGAGCCGCCGCGGGTGGGTCCTTGCGCTCGCCGCGCTGGTCGCGGCCGTGGCCCTCGGCGGGGGCGTCGCGCGCGCGTGGCCCGTGGCGAGCATCGAGGTCACCGTCATCCACGCGCTGAAGACCGACGGCGGGGCGTCGATCGACCCTCGCCTGAGGGACCTCCCCCAGCTCACCAGCGAGCAGCCCTTCGTGCGCTACAACGTCTACAGGCTCCTCGACCGCAAGCGGGCCCCCCTCGAGCCGGGCAAGCCCGTCTCCAGCCTTCTCCCGAACGGTCGCACGCTCCAGGTGACGCTCGGCGAGGTGACCCAGGAGAAGGGCCAGCCCCGCTACCGCGTGCGCGCCGAGATCGCCGAGCCGGGCAAGCAGGCTTTCCTCAAGCTCCTCGAGGTGACCGCGGGCGGCGACCAGCCGTTCTTCGTGGGAGGTCAGAGCTACGAAGGGGGCGCCCTCTTCATCGAGCTGGTCGTAAGGCGCTAGAGACGGAGAGCCGCCAAGCCGCAAAGGCGCCAAGAAATGAGGCTCTTCGCGTGCGCAAGCGGCCGTTAGCCGACNNAGCGGGCGCGCGGCGGCCGAGTTGGCCCTTCCGGGTCTGGCCCTGTTGGAAACAGGTGCCGCCCGAACGACGTTTCGTTGAGCCGTCCTCCCTCCCGGCCGACCACAAGTCACCGTGCCGTTCGGCGGAGGGCCTTGCACCATCGCCAGCATCACGCTGGGCGCGACGGTATTCTTGGTGTCGTGCGGACAGAGCGGCGACGGCGCCGGGAGCTTGGGCGCGCCGGATGGCGAGACAGGCGACGCCGCGTCCGTAGACGTCACGGCGGAGCGGGACGGGGGGCCCATGTCGCAGGACGCACTGCCCTTGGGCGTGGGCGAGGCGCAGACGGACGCGCTCGGAGCCGACACGCCGGCGATCGAGATGCGCGTGACGCAGCTGCTCGCCGCGATGACCCTCGACGAGAAGATCGGCCAGATGGTCATGGTCGACTACGGCGCCCTCGCCTCCCCCAGCGATGTCACCACGTATTTTCTCGGCGCGCTCTTGCCGACCGGCGACGAAGCTCCGTCGCCCAATACGCCCTCAACATGGCTGGGCATGGTGGATACTCTTCGCCGCCAAGCGCTCTCCACGCGGCTGAGGATCCCCCTTCTTTTCGGCATCGACGCCGTGCACGGCAACGCGAAGGTGGCCGGAGCCACGGTCTTCCCCCACGCGATCGGCCTCGGATGCACACGCGACCCCGCGCTCGTGGCGCAAGTCGCTCAGGCGACCGCCGCCGAAGTCCGGGCGCTCGGGCTGTCGATGACCTTCAGCCCCGATTCGGACGTCGGGCAGGACGAACGCTGGGGGCGAACTTACGAGAGCTTCTCTGAAGATCCGGGAGTGGTCAGTCAGATGGTCGCCGCCGCGGTGCAAGGGTTCCAGGGCGCGCCCGGGCTGCTCGCGTGTCCCAAGCACGTCCTCGGCGCCGGCGGCACTGCGTGGGGCACCGGAGTCATGGGGGGCATCGATCAGGGCAACGCGGTCATCTCGGAGGCCGAAATGCGCAGCGTGCACCTTCCCCCGTTCCAGGCGGCCATCGAAGCAGGGGCGCTGACGATGATGGTCTCGTACAGCTCCTGGCAGGGCACCAAAGTGTCGGCGAGCGCTCACTGGCTTACCGACGTGATCAAAGGCGAGCTCGGTTACAGAGGATTTCTCCTGTCGGACTTCGATGCCATCAAACAGCTGGGCGGCGACAGCCCGAGGCAGGCTGCAACGGCCATCAACGCCGGGCTGGACATGATCATGATGTCCAGCGGACATGCGGGCTTCATCGCCGACGTCAAAACCCTGGTCCAGAACGGGACCATAGCCGCTTCGCGCATCGACGACGCGGTCGCGCGCATCTTGCGCGCGAAGCTGATCGCCGGCCTCTTCGATGAGGCCGAGCCGTACGGCGGTGCCCTCGGCGACGTCGGGAGCTCGGCTCACCGCCAGATCGCGCGGCAAGCCGTTCACGAGTCGGCGGTTCTCCTGAAGAACGACGGTGTCTTGCCTCTATCGAAGTCGGCCCGTGTGGTTCTGGCCGGGCCCGGCGCGAACGACGTCGGCGTGCAGTCCGGCGGCTGGACGCTCGGGTGGCAAGGGGTTACCCAAACGGGCGCGACCGCCATTGGCGGCACGACGTTGTTGACCGGCATGCAGAACGCCGCCACGTCATCGTCGCTGGTCACCTACTCGTGGGACGGCAGCACAGTCCCCGCCGACACCTCGGTCGGAGTCGTCGTCCTCTACGAGAACCCCTATGCCGAGTACGAGGGCGACACGGACGACCCAAGCTTCACCAACACGTCGAGCGCCCAAAATCCCTCGGGACACACAATCTACGACGGCCTGGCCGCAGGCGTCGTCAGCCGGATGGCGGCCGCGAATATCCCGCTCGTGCTCGTGCTCCTGACGGGACGCCCCGTGCGGATCGAGTCCTGGCTCCCTCATTTCGGCGCGGTCGTGGCGGCATGGCTGCCTGGATCCGAAGGCGAAGGGTTGGCCGATCTCCTCTACGGCGACGCGAAGTTCGTGGGGAAGCTCTCCAAGTCGTGGCCGCACGACTCGACGATCCTCCCTCTATCGTCGACCCTGAATGCAGGAGGGCCGCCTCTATTCGCGTTTGGCGTCGGCCTGACGACGCCCTGAACGCGCGCTCCACTGCATGACGATGGGAAACACGCGACGGCGAGGCAGACGGCGACCAACGAGATCGGGGAAAGGTGGCGCGATGAAAACCACAGCTCTTGTCATTCTGTCGCTGTCAGCGGCTTCGGCGGCTGCGTTTGCTCCGGCGGTATGCTTTGCGGACAATCCGATCATACAAACGAAATTTACCGCCGATCCCGCACCGATGGTGTTCAATGACACGCTATATTTGTACACCAGCCACGACGAGGACGATGCGCAGGGCTTTACCATGTACAATTGGCTGCTCTATAGCACGACTGACATGGCCAATTGGACGGTGCGGGCGCGCAGTCCTTCAGCGCTCGGGTCGCCTCGGGTGGAAGCGGCGGGAACGTCGAGCTGCACCTGGACACTGTGGCCGGAGCGCCCGTGGGAACCATGGCGATCCTGAGCACCGGCGGCGCGCAGACGTGGGCCACCCAGACGACGCCAGTCACCGGGGCAACGGGGGTCCACGACCTGTACTTCAAGTTCACGGGCGGGACGGCGGTCGGGGCGACCGGCTCGATGTTCAATTTCAACTACTGGCAATTCACTTCGGCCGCACCGCTGGATGCGGGCGCGATGGAGGGTGGAAACGGCGGTGACGGTTCGATCAGCGTCGAACCCGGGAGCGCCTTTTCCTCGGGCTCGAGTGGGAACGGATCGTCGATGAGCTCGGGGAGCGGTAGTGGCCCAGAAGGTGGCTCCGCCGGAGCGTCCTCGTCCGGCAACAGCTCTGTATCGGGATGCGGGTGCCTCGCCGCGGGCGGCCTTTCGGGTGGCGCCGGCGCAGGGAGTGTCCTCGTACCCGTTGCGTTGGCCATGCGGCGCCGACGCAGGGCTCGCTAGCCGCGGGAAGCACCATCGGACGCGCGCGCGTCGGCACGACGGGCAGCACGGGCGCGGGGATGAGCGGGACCGATGCGTCCGTCCCCGGACCTCAGAGACCGGTGCTCGCTGCGCGGGCCCGGCGTCAGTCGGGTCACGCTGCCCCCACATTCGACGAACAGCCAGAAATGACTGGAGGAATCAACCCCTTCTTCTTCGCGGCTTGGCGGCAAGACCTCTCGTTCGACGCCCGACTGGTTCGCCGCGTTCTCGCCCAGCGGCGCGGACGTGTGGCATAGTGTGCGCGAGATGCCGTCACTGAAGTCGGACGCAGCGTTCAGCGTGCAGGTGCCCCCGCCTGGCGCGGATCGCCCTTCCTGGATGAACGTCGCCGTGATCACGGCCATCGGCTTCGCCATAGGCGTGGCCTGGCCTCGCTTGGCCGGCATCCGCCCGGGGCCGAGCGTCCCCGAGGTCGCGTCGGCCGCGGCGTCGGCCGCGCCCCCGGCGGCGGAGCCTGCGCACCCCGTGGCGGCGTCCCCGGGGTCCG
>PLYU01000279.1 GCA_003153495.1 Myxococcales bacterium | reverse complement strand
CCGTCACGTCGATGGATTCGAGGTAGTAGGGGCTGCGGACGCCCACGAGCCCCGTCGCGAACTGGTCGAGGTTGACCTTGCCGACGAAGAGCGCGCCGGCGGCGCGAAGGGCGTCGACGACCGGGGCCGACCGCTCCGGCACGTACGCGAAATCCGGGCAGGCGACCGTCGTGGGGACGCCGGCGACGTCGATGCTGTCCTTCACGGCGAAGGGAACGCCGTAGAGAGGCGGTCGCTCGGCGGCGGGGTACTTCTTCTCGAGCGCGAGCGCCTCGTCTCGCAGCTCGCGGGCGTCGCGAAGGTGGATCCAGATGCCCTCGGCCGCGCGCCCGGCGATGCCCTCGAGCGAGGCGTCGACGGTGTCGCGCGGCGTCGCCTTGCCCTCGCGGTAAGCGCGCTCGAGCGAGGCCAGGTCCGTGCCCCGGGGAATCGTCACCGGCTCCACGCTTCCATCACTGCCGAGATCTCCGACCCGTCCCGCTTCATTCTCCCGGCGCATGCTCGAGAGCCGCCGGCGCAGCTGCCGGGACGGTATGAAGCTTGGCACAGCCGACGAGGAAGGCCGCGACCGCGAGGTAGCTGATCGCGACCATCGGCGTCTGCCCGATGCCTATCGCCTCGCCGTGCATGAAGCCGAAGAACGTGAGCGCGCTTCCGGCCGCCGCGAACCCGGCCGCGTTCATGAACTCGTGCTCGATGACGAACACCGCGATCGCTCCGAGGACGAGCCCTGCCAGGATCGAGCCGCCGCCCATGACCGACAGCCCCTGGTAGAGAACGCCGTTCTGCCCGAGCTTGTCGAAGCCCACCGTGGAGGCGTTGGTGCCCGCGGCGGAGAGGGCGTTGTCGATCTGCAGCTTGCCCCACGCCGCGAGGTGAGGCGTGAGCGCCAGCACGATCGCAGGCGCGTGGGCCTTCGGCGTCTCCTGAAATGCCTGAGAGCCGATGAGCATCCCTATGTAAAGAAGGATGGGCGAGATCGCGACGACCGGTACGAGCGCGACCATCACCGCGATGATCCCGAACCACGACAGGATGATGACCATGAGCCCGGTCGCCGCCGAGTAACCGATGCGTCCGCCCATGGCCTTCCACCCGGGGTGGCCGATGTAGACGGCGTTGATGAAGGGGTTGCCCATCATGCACCCGATGAGGCTCACGATCCCGTCGGCCGTCAGCACGCGCGTCGTGGGGAAGCTATCGCCCGCGACCGCCGCGCTCTCGACGTTGTCCATCGCCTCGACCAGGTCGTAGATGCCGAACGGGATGGCCGTGACCAGGATGACGCCGAGGAACTGGAACCCCGAGAAGACGTGCCCGATCGCGGGCACGGGGACGGCGAACCCGAAGTTGGAAACGGCGTCGCTCAGCTTGGCGACGCTCATCCCGCCGAAGTTCAGACCCGCGGCGGTCGACGCCCACGCGATGAGAGTCCCCACGGCGATCGCCACGAGCCCCGCCGGTGTCCCGCGGAAGTAGCGCACCCCACCGAACCAGCTCGCGAGGATGATCGCGAAGCACGGGATCGCGATCATCGGCGTCATGAACATGTCGAGCGCAGGACGCATCGAGATGAACGCGATCGACACGCCCGCGAGCGTGCCGAGCAGCGCGGCGCGCGGCGTGATCTTGCGGATGATGGGCGCGACGAAGCCGCCGATCATCAGGACGAAGCTCTGGATGAAGACCCAGGTGAGCCCGGCCTCCCAGCCGCGGACGGGGTCTCCGGTCTTGCTCGCGATGGGCAGCATGATGACGAAGGTCACCACGAACATGTGAGGCACGCTGATGCCGGAGGGCAGCGCGCAGATGTCGGTCCGGCCCGTCTTCTTCGCCAGGTTGTATGCCAGCCACGCGTAGTACGCGGTGCTGAGGCACATCATCAGGCCCGTCGCCGGGAGGATCCGGTGGAAGACGAGGTCGTCGGGCATCTTGAGCACGAAGCGCAAGAGCCCCGTCAGGACCAGCAGGTTGACCAGGATGTTGGTCCCGAATCCGAAGAAGGCGTTCCAGTCCCCGGGGGTCCACAGCTTCGGCTTGCTCGTCGTCTCCATGGAATCCTCCTTGCGTCGCAACCTCACGAGGCCCGGGCGAACGCCTCGACGACCTTCGTCGAGTCCGAGACCCAGCCGAAGATTCCCCCCTGCGCCTTGATCATGCGCAGACCCACCTCGTGAAACTCGGGGAAGTACGACCCGCAGCAGTCGCCAGGGACGAGGCAGCGGTAGCCCCGGTCGTTGGCCTCGCGCACGGTCGTGTGGACACAGACCTCGGTCGTGACCCCGCACACGATGAGCGTCTCGACGCCGGCGTTCTGCAGGATCGAATGCAGGTCGGTCGCGTAGAAGGCCCCCTTGCCCGGCTTGTCGATCACCGGCTCCCCGTCGCGGGGATAGAGCTCGCGGATGATGTCGTGCCCGGCCTCACCGCGGACGAGGATGCGGCCCATCGGGCCGACGGTGCCGATCCGCATGCTCGGGTCTCCCCGCTCGACCTTGGCCCTCGGCGCGTCGCTCAGGTCCGGCCGGTGCCCCTCGCGGGTGTGGATGACGAGCATCTTCCTGGCGCGCGACGCCTCCAGCACCCGAGCGCACGGCCCCACGGCCTTGCCGAGCAGCGACACGTCGTTGCCGAGGGACTCGCCGAAGCCGCCCGGCATCAGGAAGTCGCGCTGCATGTCGATGATGACGAGCGCGGTGGTGTCGAGGTCGACCTCGAGGGGCCCGGGCTCGGCTGCGACGACGGTTCGGGACATGGACGTGTCACCTCCCTGGTTCCGCGGCGCGACGCGGGTGCACGCCGATCACGACAGCCCCTCGAGGAGCGCGCGCGAGTCGCTCACTGCGCCGAACACGCCTTGCTGCATCGTGATCATCTTGAGGGCCGCCTCGTGATTGCCGCGATCGGTGGCGGCGCAGCAGTCGCCGAGGACGAGGCACTCGAACCCCCGGTCGTTCGCCTCGCGCATCGTCGTGTGCACGCACACGTCGGTGGTGATCCCGGCGAACACCAGGTTGCGAATGCCCCGCACGCGCAGGACGAGCTCGAGGTCGGTCGCGCAGAAGCTGCCCTTGCCGGGCTTGTCGATGATCGGCTCGCCGGGCGCGGGCGCGAGCTCGGGGATGATCTCCCAGCCCGGCTCGCCGCGCACGAGCACGCGACCGCACGGGCCGGCGTCCCCGATGCCGACGCCCGAGGGAGTGCGGCGCGACCGCCACCTCTTGTTGTCGGGGAGATCGGCGAGATCGGGTCGGTGGCCCTCGCGCGTGTGCAGCACGTGGAAGCTCCTGGCGCGGAACGCCGCCAGCACGCGCCGGATCGGCTCGATGCACGCGCGCGTGAGCGATATGTCGTATCCGAGTAGATCGATGTAGCCGCCCTTCCCGCAGAAGTCGGTCTGCATATCGATGACGACGAGCGCNNCGCCGTCGAACGGCCACGGATAGGGCGTCGCGGCGACGTGGCGCGTCGCTGTCCTTCCGTCGGGTTTGATCGCGTCGTTCATCGCCACGCCTGGTGGAGCTTGGTGTAGTACGCACGCTGTTTCGCGCGTATGTCCGACAAATGACGGCGCTCGCGGGGAGGCGACGATCGTGAGGAATCAAGATCCTCGCGACCTCCGGACGAATTAATTGCATCGAAATACGAGCGACACATTGTCGGCGTTAGCGTCGGTCGGGCGGACGTTGAGGATGGGTGCAGGGCCAACTCCGTGGCGCCTGCGCGGCCGTGCTCGGTCTGCGATCAGGAGCTCCCGAACCATGAAGCGGCAGCCAGGCGTGCATCGGACGGTGCGGTGGTTACTGCGAGCGCTGGTGCTCGCGGCGGTGATCGAATCTCTGGGAACGACGTCGGCCCGCGCGGCCGACCCCGCCTCCGCGGCGGCTGCGCCGCCGACCGCGCCGCCTCCTGCGATGCCCGCGACCGCGCCGCCCG
>PLYU01000008.1 GCA_003153495.1 Myxococcales bacterium | reverse complement strand
GCCCGGGCCAAGGCGCTCTCGCTGGTGGACGAGGTCGGCTACGCGGACGAGGCGCGCGAAGAGGCGCGTAAGGCTTGCGGAGCAGGGCGCGACGAGATCCGGTTCGGTCGGGGCGGAGACGCCGGCGCCGATGGCGATCTCGAAGGGCTGGTTCGCGTCCTGACCGGCGGCGAGACCACCGCACCAATCGCCCTCGTGCGAGCGACAGGCAGCATCTCGATGGGACGGGACGACTCGCTCATTGGAAGCTCGGAGGGGATCACCGAGCACGCCCTGTCGCGGGTGCTGTCGCGGCTCGAACGGAACGACGACGTGCGCGCCGTGGTCCTTCGCATCGACTCCCCAGGCGGCAGCGCGCTTGCGAGCGACCTCTTGTGGCACCGCCTCATGCGGATCCGCGCGAAGAAGCCCCTGGTGGTGAGCGTCGGGGAGATGGCGGCGAGCGGGGGGTACTACCTTGCGTCGACCGGAAACGTGATCTTTGCGGAGCCAGGGAGCATCGTCGGTTCGATGGGGGTCGTAGGCGGCAAGCTGGCGGTCGGGCGGGCGCTCTCGTATGTCGGTGTACACTCCGAGGTCTTCCCGGCAAATCCGCAGCCCACCGCCGGGGCCCGTGCCGCCTACCCATCGATGTTCACGGAGTGGGACGACGCCACCCGGGCGCGAGTGCTCGAGTCAATGACGGGTATCTATGATCTCTTCCTGTCCCGGGTGGCGGAGGGTCGACGCACTTCAGTCGACAAGATCGCCCCCAACGCGGAAGGGCGTATCTTCAGCGGCTTGCAAGCACGCGACCGTGGCCTCGTCGACGTCATCGGTGGCCTGGGCGCGGCGATCGCCAAGGCCCGCGAGCTGGCCAAGCTGCCGAGAGACGCCGAGCTCGAGACCGTGGGCGCCCCTCGCGGCATCTGGGCAACCCTCGGTGGAGTGGCGGCGCAAGATCCGCCCTTTGTCTCGGATCCGCCCTTTGTCTCGGCGGGGCTCTCGACGGGGCTCTCGACGGGGCTCTCGGCGGGGGGCGCCGTCGGCGAGGCACTCCGGCAGGCGGTCGCTCGGCTCGCTCCCGACGTCGCGCCGTTCGTCGAAAGCCTCTCGCCTCANNTCCCCTACGCCATCGTTGTTCGGTGAAAGGGCACGGCGGCGCGATGGAGGCTCGTCGGGCGACTGGGGATGACGCAGCGGGCAAGATCACGCTCCCGCCGCCCGAGTGGATGGCGCGCAAGGCGGACTCGAGGCTAGAGGTCGTTGCGCCAGCGTCTCTCGTTCGGTGGACCGACAGTCCTGGGGCGGCTCGGGGTGCGCTCCGCGCAGAGCTCCTTTCAGCCCACGCGGCAGGAGAGGTGCCGCGGGAGCGTCTCGCCGCGGCCAAGGTTGCGCGATGGCTAGCGAGTCACGGACAGAGCTGGGACGAAGCCGTCAGGTACGGGCGACTATCGCTTGAGCTGGGAGACGACGAGGCACTTCGGCACGAGCTTGCCGGGTGGCTCGAAGGCCTTGGTGAGGCCACGGCCGCGGCCGCGGTGCTCGAGCCGCTCGCAGCCTCGGCCGCCCGCGACCCGGCCGAGACTCTGCGCCTCTTCCTCCGCATCGGTGTGCTGGAAGCCCGCGCGGGGAATCCTCGCGCCGCGGCGTCGTCGTTCGCGCGCGCCTCGAGCCTCGATCCGGGCGAGGCGCTGGCGTCCGAGCTCTTCGGCACGCTCGGCAGCTGGGCTCCGTCCGCCGTGACTCCCGCCGAGGCAGCAGACTCTTACGTGGAGGCCGCTGGCCGCCGGCTGTCGAGTCGGGCGCTCGACGCGCAGATGGAGGACTTGCTCCGCGCCTTCGACATCGATCCTACAAGCAGCGTGGCCGTGGCAGCGCTGGCCGCCGCCTTGACGGAGCGCGGCCGCCCGCTCGGTGCAGACGAGGTCTGGCGGGCGCACGCAACAGCGCTCCGACCCTCGGACGAGAAGCGGAGTCGTGCGGTCCACGCACGCCGTCGTCTGCAAGCCCGCGCCGCCGGCGACCTCGCGCGCGCACTGGGAGCCGCGCTGGACGAAGGGCTCGACGCGACCTTCGGCGCCGAGGTCGGCGACTTTATGGACGATCTCCTGCTCCGTGCGGGCCTCCTCGAGCCCCTGGTCGCGCGGCTCGAGATTCGCGCGGAGTCAGCGCCCCGCGCAACGCGCGCCGCACTCTTCGAGGAGATTGCGCGACTCTATGCGGGCCCACTGGCGAACGCCGATCGCGCGGCCACTGCGCGCGTCCTCGCGCTTTCGGCCGACCCGACCCGCGAGGACACGCTCGCAGCCCTGCGCGCTCATGCGATGGAGACCCGCGACGCGACGGAGCTGGTCGAAGCGCTCATCCGCGCGATCCAGGCGCCCGAGCTGGCTGTGTCCCCGGAGGTCAGGCAGTCGGTCGCCGACGCGCTCATGGTCATCGCGGACGAGTCCCTGAGGGACCCGGTCTTGTCCGCGTGGGCCTGGAACGCGGTGCACGGTAGGTCGGGGCACGACGAGCCCCGCCAAGGTCAAGAGGAGACCCTCCGAGTCGCCGAGGCCGAGCGCGAGCGCCTCATCCAGTCACGGGGCGTCGCGGAGGGAGACGCCCGCGTCGACGTCCTCCGCGCGCTGGCGATGATGCTGCGGTCGTCGCCGGATCACGGGGAGCTCAACAGCCAGGTCCTGGCGGAGCTGGTCCGCAGGCTTCCGCTCGAGCGCAAGTGGTACTCCGAGGCGGTCCGGCTGGCGAGCCGACGTGGCGACACGAGCGAGGTCGTGAGGCTCGCACGAAGCGTGCGCGAGTGGACCGACGTGACAGACCGCGGACTTCCTGTCCACGACCTGGTGGAGGCTGGCATCACCGAAGCTGCGGCGCGACGCGCCCTGGGTGACACCTCCGGGGCGAACGAGACCACGT
>PLYU01000018.1 GCA_003153495.1 Myxococcales bacterium | reverse complement strand
CGTTCGCCCCCGCCGGACCCGTCGCTCCGGTAGGTCCGGTAGGTCCGGTCGCTCCCGTCGCTCCGTTCGTTCCGTTAGTGCCGTTCGTTCCATTCGCCCCGGTCGCACCCGTGGCGCCCCGCGGCCCCGGGGGGACGGGAACCGTGGTCCACTTGTTGTTGACGCACGCGAGCAGCAGATTCGAGACGCTCGCGTATGCGACGGAGCCGACCTCATTGCTGTTGCACGCTATGCTCTGCCAGTGATTGCTCAGGCACGCGAAGAGGCCCGGCGGCGACGCCACGAAGACGATCTGTCCCTGTGACGACGAGTTGCAGGCCGGCATCGAAGCCGCCGTCAGAGCGGTGTCCTGGATGGTGTACACGGTCGCGACGTTCTGCCCCTGCGAGGCCGACTCCGGCGTCGGGGACGACTGACAGGCGGCGAGCGCGGTGATCGCGGCTACACAGCCCAGGCTGCTGCCCATAAGGGGGCTCTTCCGAAGAATGGACATGGCTCTCCTCTTGTTGCTTCTCGCAAGGTCACGATGGACCAACTCAACGGTGCCTCGCGACGAGCCGCGGGCTCCGAGAACGAGCTGGAGTTTGGAGGAGTGCTTGTAGTCACACTCGCACGCTGTGCGGTGTGCCAACACAGTCACGTTTTGAGTCCGCTACAACGGCGACTTCGCGACCGAGCGAGCGCCCGGCACACCGTCACGATGCATGACGCGACGGCGACCCGCTCCGATTGGGCTGTCCTGGAAGAATCGCCGGCGTGTCAGTTACCGAGCCGCTGCATGAAGCGCAGCATGGGCATCGCGCCGCGCCGCCGGGGGCAATCACCCGCCGTCAGGAGCGGGAACTGGATCGTCGCGTAGTAGGCCTCGAGGCCCCAGCTCGCGCCCCCTGCCCCGCCGTCGTCCGCCGCGCCGCCGAGATCCGGCTGCCACACGGTCGACGTGCCGAACGACCCTCCGTCGGACACGGCGCATCGAATGCCCGCGACGCCCCGTCCGCAGACGTCGGCCTTGCCGTCGCCGTCCACGTCCGGAAACTGGATCGTCGCCCAGTACGCCGGCGAGCTGCCCCAGCCCGCGGCGTCGCCGAAGTCGGCCTGCCACACGCTCGACGCGCCGAACGACGTCCCGTCCGACAGAGCGCACCGGATGCCCGCGGCGCCCCGTCCGCACACGTCGGCCTTGCCGTCGCCGTCGACGTCCGGGAATTGAATCGTCGCCCAGTACGCCGGCGAGCTGCCCCAGCTCGCGGCGTCGCCGAAGTCGGCCTGCCACACGCTCGACGCGCCGAACGACGTCCCGTCCGACAGAGCACATCGAATGCCCCCGGCGCCCCGTCCGCACACGTCGGCCTTGCCGTCACCGTTGACGTCGGGAAACTGGATCGTCGCGTAGTACGAGGCCGATCCGCTCCACTGCGCCGCGTCGCCGAAGTCGGCCTGCCACACGCTCGACACGCCGAACGCCGTCCCGTCCGAGAGAGCGCACCGGATGCCCGCGACCCCTCGCCCGCACACGTCCGCCTTGCCGTCGCCATCGACGTCCGGAAACTGGATCGTCGCCCAGTAGGCTGGCAGGCTGCCCCACTTCTGCGCGTCGCTGAAGTCGGCCTGCCATACGGTCATCGCGGCGAAGGACTGCCCGCTCGACAGCGCGCACTGGATGCCGGCGGTGCCCCGCCCGCACACGTCGGCCTTGCCGTCGCCGTCGACGTCGGGGAAGCGAATCGTCGCCCAGTAGGCCGGCGCGCTGCCCCAGCTCGCGGCGTCGCTGAATCCAGCCTGCCACGTGCCGAGCGCGCCGAACGACGCCCCGCTCGAGAGCGCGCAGTCGACCCCCGCGCTTCCACGCCCGCATACGTCGGCGCGGCCGTCGCCGTCGACGTCGGGGAACTGGATCGTCCCGTAGTACGACGGCGAGCCGTTCCAGAGGGCCCCGTCGCTGAAGCCCGCCTGCTCCGTGACCAGAGGCCCGAACGACGCCGAGCCGGCGGAGATCGCACAATCGATGCCGGCCGCGCCGCGTCCGCAGACGGCCAGCTGCCCCGGATTGCAGGAAGCCGCGTCGGGCCCGGCCGCATCGGCCGCGCCGCCGTCGCTCGCGTCGACTGCGCCGTCCCCGGTCGCAGCGTCCGCCGCGCCGTCCCCGGTCGCCACGTCCGCCGCGGCGTCCCCGCCGGGACCGGGTGCCGATCCGCTCGCCTGGCCGCACGCTGTGAGCGAGACTGCAGCGAGGACGCACGCGACCGAAATGGCTGGAAGATTGCTGCGGGACATCGCAAAGAGCAGACGGGAATGCATATGAGTGCTCGAGGGCTCCTCACCCTGTCCATGATCCTGAAGAACGAGGCGCACGGCATCGCCCGAACCCTGGCGTCCGTCAAGCCGCACGTGGATAGGTGGTGCATCCTGGACACGGGCTCGACCGACGGAACGCAGGACCGGGTGCGAGACGCGATGCACAGCGTGCCCGGCGAGCTGCACGAGGAACCGTTCGTGGACTTCGCGACCACGCGCAACCGTGCGCTCGACCTGTGCGGAGGGCATACCGAGTTCACTCTGTGGCTCGACGCGGACGACGAGCTGGAGGGCGGCCGAGAGCTGGCTGAATTCCTGCGGGGCGAGCACGGTCGCGCGTCTGCCGAGGAGGCCGCGTACTACGTCCGCGTGGAGATGGCGGGTACGCTCTTCGACTCCGCTCGGGTGCTCCGCAGCGGGTCGGGGTGGCGCTTCGAAGGCAGGGTGCACGAGGTGCTCACGCACCCACGACGTCCGACGCCTTCTCCCCGCATCGAGGGGGTCACCATCCGGCATGCGATCGACGACCGCTCGCAGGAGCGATCGCGGGCCCGGTGGGAGCGCGACCTCGTTCTGCTCGAGCAGGACGTCGCGGCGAACGCGAACGCAGCGCGCCCTGCGTTCTACCTCGCGATGACGCTGCTCTGGCTCGGGCGCTACGAGGAGGCGATCCGGGCCTTCGATCGCCGCGTTGCCCTGGGAGGCTGGGGCGAAGAAGTCTTCTACGCGAAGCTGAGCAAGGCGCGCGCCGCCAAGGCGGCGCGCCGGCCCTGGCCCGAGGTGCTCGCCCTGTTCCTCGACGCGCACGCGGCGGCGCCGCAGCGCGCCGAGCCGCTGTTCGACGTCGCGATGCACTACGACGCGGAAGGCAACCACGCGCTCGCGTTCCTCTTTGCGCGGCGCGCTTACGAGCTGCCCGTGCCGGCGCAGGACATCCTCTTCGTCGAGCACGAGGTGTACGAGTGGCGCGCGGCCGACCTCGTCGGCACCCACGCGTACTGGCTCGGCGAGCGGGCGCTCGGCGAGCGGGCGGCGCGCCAGGCAGCGGGAGCGCGCCGGGGGGACGAGAGGCTGGCGCGCAATCTGGAGTTCTACCTGGGCAAGAGGTAGGGGACGCGTGGCGCTGTGCCAGCGCCGTCACTTCTTCATTGCTTCTTGGCTTCGTCGAAGGCGGGTGCGAGCGTGGCCGGGCTCCGTCTACGGCTTCACTGTCTCGCACACGACGCGCCCGTCGTCGGACGCGCGGCCCGAGACCACCAGGTGGTCGACACCGAACAACCACCGGAGCTTCACGAAGACGCTCGTCAGCGACGCCGGCACGCCGCCGATCGTCGTCGACGCGGTCGCCGCGCATCCGTTCTCGCCCTCCCAGACGTCGATCACGATGGGCCGCGACGGCAGCGCCGCGAGCTTCACGCGGACGCGACCCCCGTGCTCGGTCCGGGCGACGAGGCGGTTCTCGGCGAACCCGTACGCAGGCTGCTCGATGCCCAGGAGCGGCTCGATCGTGGCGGGCCCTCGCTCGAGCATCCGCCAGTACGCGAAGGCGGGCTCTTTGCCGACCGGAGCGCACCCGGCGTCGAGGCGGACGCCGTAGTGGACCTGGTTCCTGTTCTCGCTCTTCGCGACGAGAAAGACGCTCCGCACGTCCGGCGACGCGACGCCGTCGCCGTGCACCACCGGAGCCAACAGCATCCCGGCGGCCACGCAGAGGCTCGCGGCAAGCGCCCTTTCGCGCACGGTGCCATGGAGAGTACGAGGCGGACGTGACGAGATGGAGTCACGGAGATCAAGAGTTCGTGACTTCCAGACGAAAAAGCCCCGTCGAGGTTTCCTCGCGGGGCTTCTTCACCGCCGACGGCTGTCGACGGCAACGCCGGCGCGCGGCCGGTGGGTGCGGTTTGGGTTTTGGAGCACGTGACTACGCGTGGCGACGGGCACTCTGGCCGCGTCAGTCGACGTCGCCGATCCTTCTCGGGAAACAATGCGTGACGCGGCCCGGGCGCATTCTCGACGCCGACGCACCGAAGTTGGACATCCGGCACGAGATTGAGACGTGCAGCGTGCAATTTACAGGGCTCGGTTGAGCAGTCCACCACAACCAGCCGATCGAGGAGCAGTCACATGTCCCGAAGCGGTGGGTATCCCAGCCGGCCCGAGACGCGCGTCGCCGCCGTGAGCGACGTGACGGCGAGCATCGAGCACCTGCTCGTCCAGGCCGAGCGGCACGTCGCGCGCATGGATCTCACCCCAACCACGCAGCTTCTCCGGGCGACCGTCGAGTCGCACAGGCGCGTGGTCGACTCCTGGCGCGAGCGTCCGCCCGCTGACGACCGGGTCCAGATCGTGCGCGAACGGATCGAGCAGGTCCTGCGCATCGCGAAGGCCACGGCACCCACCGTGAGGAATCGCCGCCTCGGGTGACGCTTCACTGGTCGACGAACGTCGATACGCGCAGCTTTCGAAACAAGCTCCGCTTCTTGTAGTGGTGCTTCTCCATCCTACGCAGAATGTCGGCGAGCACGGCGACGGCCTCGTCGACGAAGGGCCCCTTGTTGAGCATCACGCACTCGGCCGCGACGCTCGCGGCGGCGTCGGTGACCTCGGCGCGCGACGGAACGCCCGTGCGCGCGAGCGTGTCGAGGACCTGCGTGGCCCAGATCGCGGGCACGTGGCTGGCCTCGCAGAGCCACAGGATCTCCTCCTGCACCTCGGCGAGGCGCTCGAACCCGACCTCGACCGCCAGGTCTCCGCGCGCGATCATGACGGCGAGAGGGGGCCTCCTCAGGCCCTCGAGCAGCAAGCGCGGCAGGTTCTCGAAGCCCGCGCGCGTCTCGATCTTGAGGACGACTCCGATGGCCGGTCGCCCGAGCCGGGCCAGCTCCTCGTGGAGCATGCGAACGTCGTCGGGCGCGCGCACGAACGACAGCCCGACGGCGTCCGCGTTCTTCGCGACGAACGCGAGGGCGCGGACGTCATCCTCGGTGAGGCTTGGCACCGTCGTGAGCGTGTCCGGCAGGTTGATGCCCTTCTCCGAGCGGAGCCTGGCGGCGTCCCTGCGGGTCCGGACGACGCGGAGCAGGTAGTCGCCCCGCTTCTTGCTCGCGTGCTCGACGAGCGCGTGGATGCTTCCGTCGTCGAACAGCACGCGGTGGCCCGGCTCGAGGTGCTCGAGCGCGGCGGCGAGCGTGCACGCGATCACGCCGGGCTTCTCGACGCGGCCGTCGCGATCCCGCCGCGGCGGCCTTCCCCGGACGGCGCGGCGGGTCAGGACGAGCGTATCGCCCATCCTGACGTCGATCGCCGGGCTCATGGCGCCGCCGACCTCGATGGTCACGTGGCCTCGGCGCTTCCCGGCCCGGTGGAGGTGCGCGCGCATCTCGTCGAGCACGTAGGCTCGCTCGCTCGCGAAGGCGATGATCTCGTCGCGGCCGATCTCGTGGATGCTCAGGCTTCGCCGCTTGCCGCGCGCGTCGCGGAAGCGCAGCTCATCGCCCTTGCACACCTCGGCGAACGCCTCGCCGCGCAGGAAGAGGAAGGGCCCCGCGTCCCCGGCCGGTGACGCCGCGGTCCGGCGGATGACGACGCGCGCCGGAGCCGTGACCTTGCCCAGGTCGTCTCTGGTGGGCTTCCAGGTCGCGATGGGCCGCGCACTCGCGATCGGGCCTGTACGGATCTTGGGGCCCGCGAGGTCCACGAGCACACGGCACTCCTTGCCCGTCTCACGCTTCGCCTCGTTGAGCGCGCGGACCATCTGGCGCCACTCGCGCACGCCTTCGTGCGCGCAGTTGATGCGGAGCACGTTCATCCCCGCACGCAGCAGCTTCACCATCCAGGCGCGATCGGCCTCCCCGGCCGAGGGCGCGGTCACCATGATGTAGATGTGCCGGTCGTCGGGGCGGGGGCCCAGGACGTCGTGAGTGTGCTGGTGCAGGTAGTTCTTCGCCGCCTCCCAGGACATGACGCTGCCGCGCTTCTGCTCGAGACGCGAGAGCTGTCGCCTGGCTTCGTCGTTCCCTCGCAGCGCGAGCGATTCGTGCGCGCGCTCCGACACCTCGAGCAAGCTGCCCAGCACGCAGCTCTCGGCGCGGCCGAGCGACGAGAGGCCTCGCTGGGCGAGCTGGCGCTGAAGGTCGCGCAGGTCGTGCTGTCGCAGGGCGACGTAGTGCACGAGGTTCTTCGCGCTCTCCCGTGAAGCAGAGGCCACCCCCTCGATCGCCTGACGCATCTCGTCCTCGAGAGCCAGGAGGCTGTGCTCCAGGTCGACGAGCTCGCGAGCGATGGCTTCGAGAGATGCCTGCGCCTCTGCGGTCCGGGCGGACACGAGGCGAACGGGGCGCGGGGCGATCACGCTTCGACCTGCGCCGGGTGTCGGCGCGTACCGCCCGGGGTCGGGGGACGCGCCCACTCGAGGAGGGTCGCGAAGTCGCAGCTCCGGGGGTCGCGCAGGTAGCTCCGGAGGACGCCTCGCACGGCGAAGCCGGCCTTGATCTGCGAGCCGAGCACCCGGTCGCGAAGCCTCCCCTCGAGACATCCCGCCACGTACGCTTCGGGGGTCATTCGGGGAGCGTGCTCGTGGTACCCCCATAGGCGGCCGCCGGCGACCACGCGACGCAAGCCGAGCTCGACGCACAGACCGAAGAGCGCCGCGTAGAGCTTCTGCGCCACGCCCTTCCCCCGCGCCGCAGGGTCGACGTAGACATCCGCGAGGTAGAGGGTGTCGCCCCTCGCATCGTGTCCCGCGAACGTGCCGTCGTCGGTGATCTCGAGCCACGTGTGCTGAGCGAGAGGGTCGCGTCCGCGCGCGACGATGAACGTCGAGATCGCGCCCATCGGCGTGCCGCCCACCTCGACGACGAGCTGCCCCCGGGGGAAGCGCCGGATGTGCTCGCAAAGCTGCGCTTCGTTCCACACGACGTTCGCTTCGACGAGCTCCGGATACGCCGCATGATTCATCGCGACGAGACGGGGGACGTCCGCAAGTCGGGCGGCGCGAAGGTTGATGTCGAGCTTCTGGAGGGCGACCATGGATTCCCGTTCAGTGTGGCCACGCAGGAGCAGCTCGCAAGCTGCCGGCGGACCGTCACCCACAGTTCACGCGGTCGCGACCCGTGCGACCCACGGCGTTCAGCGGTCGGTCACTGCGGCGTCAACGCAATCCCGCGGAACACCTGCGTGACCGGCGTCGTCGCGACGACCGTGGGCGTGGGGGGCGTCGAGCTGCCGTCGTCGAAGACGACCACGGCGAGCGAATCGGGGTTCCCCTCGCTGTCGGCGGTGGTCGCCATGAGGGTCACCGTGGTCCCGGTCGAGAAGCCGGCGAGCCCGCGGAAGCCGATGGGCGCCCCGGAGAACACTCCCGCGTCGGCCGCCCACGTCCCGGCGTTGATGCTCCAGACCTGGCTCCAGCCGCTCGAGGCCGAGTAGCTCCACTTGGAGAGCCCGCCGCCGCCGGTGCTGCCGCTCGTCGCCGAGGCGACGTCCAGGCCGCCGATGGGGTTGATGCCATCGTCGGCGATGTACATCGTGTCCGGGCCCGAGCCGTAGAGGCTGAAGATCGCGAAGCCGTACGGGCTCGGGGTCGCCCCGGCCCAGGTGGCGAACGAGCCCGGCAGGGGCGTCACGGCCGGGCTCCCGGTCGTCACCAGGCCCGTGCCCACCGTGGCCATGTACGGCGGGGCTTCGTCGAAGCCGCCGTACAGCTGACCGCCGAAGATGCGCATCCATCGGGAGTAGACGTCGGGTGCGTTGACTCCGTCCGGGAGCGACACCAGCTGCGTGGGCGCCGTCCCGCCGAAGGGGACGTACCAGATCCCCCCTCCGTTGCCCGGTGAATTGTCGTTGGCCGCCCCGCTGACCCAGAAGCCGGAGCCGTCGCTCGCCACCGCGCTGCGGACGCTCAGCGTCGGGTAGAACGCGCCGGAGATCACGGTCGACGTGTCGATTGTCCCCGACGGGTCGATCCGGGCGACGACGGGGTTCGTGCTCAAGCCCGGGCGCCCGGCGGGGGGGACGTTCCATCCGGTGGTCACGAGGTAACGCCCGTCGGCCGATGTCGTGAGGTCGCCCTCGGTGATGACATTGCCCTGGAGCGTGATGGGCTGCTGGCTCCCGATCGCCGCGGTGGGCAGCGCGATCGGGCTGCCCACCGGAGCGCCGGCGACGTTGTAATTCTGGATCGACATCGGCAAGTACGTGCCGTGGCTGTCGATCACGCCGCCGTCGATGCTGTTGAGGACGACGACCGAGAAGAGCGCCGGCACGCAGGCGCCGCCGGCGTTGCAGATCTGGCCGCCGTCCCCGCAGCCGACTCCGAAAGTGCAGGGGAGGCAGTCCACCGAGAAGGTGACCCGGTTGAACTTCGGATCGCAGCCGCCCCCGTCGGGGAGGGGGCCGTCGGTGACGATGAGCGTGATCGGCACGATCCCCGGGGTCGTGGGGCACGTGAACGTGGCCGCGTCGGTCCCCGAGTCGCTCTGCGGAGCGGCCGAGATCGTGCCCGCCCCGGTGGCCCACTGGAATGCCATCGACGCGGGGTCCGGGGCGCGCGCGGTCGCGGTCAGCTGGATCGTGCTGCCGGAGCCGACGACGTACGCCGTCCCCCGGCTGGCGACGACCGTGTTCCAGATCGGGCAGTTGCTCATCACGCTGTCGATGACCACCGCCCCCGCTTCACCGTCGGCCATGCACGAGGCCATGACGTTCACGAGCGTCGTCGTCTGACCCGCCACGTCGAAGGCGGCACTGCTCCCGGCGCAGTGCACCCTTCCGTCGTCGGAGGTCGCGCTGACGGCGAGCGTGTAACCGCTTCCGTCGGCCACGCTCCCGACGACGAAGCTGATGACGCTCGACGTCGAGGCACCGATCGACCCGCTGTAGCTGTTCGGGCCGTTGGTCAGGGTGTAGGTCACCGCGCTGACGTGCTCGCCCCCGGGAAGAGTCCACCGCGCGCTGACGGTGCCCGTCGTGGCCGCGCCGCCCGAGTCCGGGCCGCCGGAGCCCCAGCCGCCGGGCGCGTGACCGCTCATCTCGGGCGTGGTGCAGCCGATGACGGTCAGGAGAAGGGCGGTGTGGGCAGCTCCACGCACCGGCTTGCTATATGAAATCTGGAGGGGGGGCGTGTGCCAATCGTGTGAACGATCCGCGGCGTTAGTTGCAGACTACCGTGCCGCTCGAGTGCTGATCGCACCCCGGGCTCGAGACGGTGAGCGTGACGATCACGGTGCCCGCTCCGCCGCAGGTGAACGTCGTGCCGAGGGCCCGAGGGTCGGCGAACGTGCCGCTGGGAGCCGTCCACTGGAACGTCGGGGGTGCGCCGTTGTTGGGGGGATCGTTGATCGTCGCGCTCAGGCTCACCATTCCGCCGTTGTCCGGCGACACGCTGAGGGGGCTGACGGCGGCGCAGTTGTTGACCGAGCCCTCGATCAGGACCTGGCCCACGCCGCCGGAGTCGCCCGGGCCTCCCGGGCCGTCCGCGCCGGTCGAGTCCCCCGAGTCGCCCGCGTCCCCGTCGGCGCCCGCGCCTCCGGAGTGACACTCCGCGGAGGAGTCATCCCCGCAGCCGGCCGCCGTCGCGGCGCAGATCGCGGCCATGCACGCGGCGGCGACGATCGGGCTCCCCGGATGTCGACCGCGCATCGTCGTGCCCTCCCCTCTCAGGGCAGGACCATGCAATTCGAGAGCGCGCCCGCCGTTCCCGCGTTGTCCACGCACTCGAGCAGCTGCGCCGGCGCGCCTGCGGATGTGGCGCCGACCAGGGCGATCGTGAGGCTGGCTCCCGGGGCCGCCGTCAGCCCGGACGTGAGCACCGCGTCGGCCGTCGCGCCGGAAGCGTGAGCGCTGAGCGTCGCACCGGAGAGGGTGATGCCGAGGATGTAGCCGTGCGGATCCACAGCCACGGTCGACGCGTCCGGCACCTGCGCCTGCTGGCTCGTGCTCGCCGTGCCGAACGCGACGCCCGAGAAGAGCGGCTTGAACTTGCCGCTGGCGAGCGAGCCCGTCCCCAGCGTCGCCTGGGCCAGAGCAGGAGCGGCGTTGATGAATCGCAGCGAGACGCTCCCCGTGGACGTCGCGCCGTCGACGAATGCCGTGACGCGCAGCGCGGGGTCGCCGCCCGCGGGCACGTTCTCTCCCAGGAGCGCGATCGTCGTGAATGCATTCGCGGCGAGCGACGGCATGGTGGTCAGGTCGTTGCCGATTCCGACGGCGCAGCTCGATGCGCCCGAGACGACCAGCCGCACATCGTACTGTGCCGGAGCGAGGCCGAGGTAGGCGCTGACGAGCGGGAAGGCGAGCGCCGGCGCGCTCGCGTCGAGCGACGCGGCGAGCGTCCCGACGAGGGGACCCTGGAATGCGCTCGTTCCGTACGGTGCGATGCAGAAGTCGACCGCGGGCGCGTCCGGCGACCAGTTCGCGACGCGCAGGTATGCCTTTGGCGACGCGGCCGCGTCGCTGCCGGCCCCGTCGGTCACCAGCCCCGCCTCGCCGTCGGCCCCGCTGCCGTCGATCGCGGCGTCGAACGCGGCGTCGAGCACATCGGCGCTCGCTTGCGCGTCCCCGCCGTCGCAGCCGGTGGGTCCGTTGCTGGCGTCGCCGCAGCCGAGGGCGAACGGAGCCAGGCACGCGCCAGCGATCGCGATCCACGCTGCTCTCATGGCCGGTCCATGGGTCCGTTCGGGCGTCTACCACGAGGAGTCGCCACGGCTGTGCGACGTGTTCGTTACAGTTCAGTCGCGCGCCCCGCTGTGGGCGATCCGCCATGCCGCGGCGATCGTGCGCGCCGCGTCGTCGACCGAGCGCCCCTCCAGGACGTCGCGCGCGAACCGTGAAGCGCCTCCGTCGACGGTCCGGCCCGACGGCGGAACGAGCGCGCCGAGATCGCGGGCCAGAGCCAGCCGCGCCCGGGCTCGCGCGTCGGTCTCGATGGGGAACTGCCCCTGCGCGCGCTCGACGACCGACATCGCGCCGGTCGGCGCCCGCCTGACGGGATCGACGTGCGGACGCAAGAAGACGAGGGAAGGGCGGCCGGGCGCGAACGTCGCCTCGCCCTCGACGAGCTGCGCGACGTCGCCGACCTCACCGCCGAGCGTCCTCACCCAGACGTCGCCCTGGAGGCGCCCGGCCACGAGACGATCGACGTGGACACGGGTGTACGTCACGATGTCGCTGCCTTCCCGGAGGGCTCGCCGCTCCCCCGGAGTCACGACGGCGACGGCGGTCGCCCTCTCGACGAGCTCCTCGAAGGTCACCGTGATCGAGACGCTGGCGCGCGCGTCGTGGTCGGCGAGCACGCCGGCTCCGATGATCACGAGCGCTGCGCCGAGCCCCAGCTTCTCGAGCGCGGCACGACGCCTCCGTCGCGAGCGTCGGAAGACCGCGCCGGCGCCCACAGCGACGGCGCCGAGAGCACCCGCGAGCCCGGACCCGCTGCGGCTCCGCTCGCCGGTCGTCGCGCAGCTGAAGAGGCCAACCTCGCAGGGACCGGCGTCGGCGTCGCCCGCGCCGATTCCCGGCTGGCTCGCGTCGGCGTCGGGGAGGGCGCCGTCGATCGCGCCCCCGTCGACGCCGTCGCACGTCGTCGAGAAGCCGTTGCGCGGGGCAGGGTCGCACGCCGTCGCCGCAACGGGGCCCCCGCCGGTCGCGCGAGTCCCGCCGGGGGGGTAGATCGAACAGACCCCGGCGACGTCGTCGAGCGCCAGTGCGGTCGACCCCGGGCGATAGAACGCGTACATGACCGCGGTGGAGTCCGCGGAGTGCGCGAGCCCCAGGAAATGGCCGCTCTCGTGCGTGAGGATGGTGCTGATGTCGTAGGCGCCCTGGGGCGCGGGCGGGTCGGCGACGAGGATCTTCGTGGCGTTCACCTCGATGTCGGCCCCGTAGATCTCCCCGGTGGTCTTGTTGACCGTGAGCTTCGTGATCCCGAGCGCGTTGGCGCCGTCCGTGTACGGCCAGGTGCCGTCCCGGAAGATGATGACGTTGCCGTGCCCCTGAGAGGGCACGACGTCGCAGTCCACCGGGGGCAGTGCGACCGCCGAGATGCTCGGCGCGCCGCTGGCGCAGGCAGCCGCACTCCACGTGGCGAACGCTCTGGCCGCGACGCGCGTCGCCTCGCTCAGCGAGATCTGCGAGCTGGCGCCTCTCTGGAGGCTGTAGCCGACGCACAGGTTTCTCCAGAAGAGCGTCGGCAGGACGAGTCCGCTGGTCGGGTCGGACGTGAAGCAGCCCCGGGTCGCCGGATCGTAGTCCGCCGGCGGGTCCTCGGTAACCTCGGGACAGTAGGCGAGCGCGGGATCTCCCCACGAGAGCGCGGCGAACGCCCCGAGCAGCGCCCCGGCGCGTCGAGGGATGAATCGGCGGAGGGACATGCGACCTGGGGCGCGTGGCGCGCGGAGCACCTACCACAGGTGTTGTCTCTCGCGTTTTTCCGACA
>PLYU01000101.1 GCA_003153495.1 Myxococcales bacterium | reverse complement strand
GCGCGCGCGGCGCTCGAAGCGGTCGACGCGACGCTCGTCCGCGCCGCCCGCACGCTCGGAGCCACGCCGGCGCGCGCGTTCTTCACGGTCCAGCTCCCGCTCGCGGCGCGCGGCACGACGGCCGCCGTGATGCTCGGGTTCGCGCGCTCGCTGGGCGACTTCGGGGTCACCCTGATGGTCGCCGGAGACATCCCGGGCGAGACGCAGACGGCCTCGCTCGCCATCTACGACGCGATCCAGGAGCACCGCGAGCGAGCGGCGCTGGGCATGGCCCTGACCCTCACGGCGATCGCCCTCGCCGTCCTGTACACCGCGAACAAGCTCACGGAGGCGCGCGATGGTCGCTGAGGCCGGCTCGCTGGCCGTGCGGGTGAAGCTGACCCGCGCGCCGCACGGCGCCGACCGGGAAGGCTTCTCGCTCGACGTGGCCATCGACGCCCCCCCCGGCGTCACCGTCCTGTTCGGCCCTTCCGGCTCCGGCAAGAGCACGACGCTGGCCGCCATTGCAGGGCTGGTGCGCCCGCTGGAGGGCCGCGTCGCGCTGGGGCGCGAACCGTGGCTCGACACGGACACGGGCGTCGACGTCCCCGTTCACCGCCGCCAGGTGGCGTTCGTGTTCCAGTCGCTCGCACTCTTCCCGCACATGACAGCCGCGCGGAACGTCGCCTACGGCATGGACCGGACGCTCGACCGCGCCGCGAAGGTGACCAAGGCCAGGGGCCTCCTCGAGCGGCTGCGGGTCCCCCACCTGGCCGACCGCAAGCCGCCGACTTTCTCGGGCGGCGAGGCCCAGCGCGTGGCGCTCGCGCGCGCCCTCGCGACGAGGCCACGCGTGGTGCTGCTCGACGAGCCCTTCACCGCCCTCGACCCCGAGCTGCGACAGGGTCTCCTCGTCGACGTGCGCGCGCTCGTGGACGAGCTCGACGTGCCCGTGGTGCTCGTCACGCACCATCGCGCCGAGGCGCTGGCGTTCGGCGGCCGCATCGTCGTGCTCGAGCGGGGCCGCGTGGTCCATTCCGGGTCCGTCGAGGAGGCCGTCGCCGGGGGTCTGCTCGGCGATTGAGCCGTGAAGGCCTGCGCGGGGTCAGGCGCGCCCGCCGACGGCGGCCAGACGTGCCGCGTTCTCGGCCTCGAGCGTGCTCTGGAGGAACTGCTGCACCTTCTGGATGGACTCGTCGGCGGCCTGGGCCTCGACGCGGGCCTCGTCGTAGTGACGGGTTGCCGCGTCGCCGAGGGCCTGATCTTTCGCTGCGTGGGCGTCCCTGCCGTCGGCGTCCGCCCTGCAAAGACCCGCTCCGATCGCGGCAGTGCCCGTCGCTCCCTTGCCGAGGCCTCCGAGCGCATCCTTCCAGTCGAACGAACGACCGGCATCCGTGGGGCAGCCGAGGTCCGCGGCGGAGGGCTTCGCGCCGTCGCCCGCCGCAGCCCCGACGAGGGCGCAGGCTCCGCTCGCGATGTCGCCGAGACCGCTCCAGAGCGCGCCGTTCCGGTCGGCGTCGGCCTTGTTGGACATCTCCTGCGCGCGATCGTTCGCCTCCTGCAACGCCGCCCGATCGGCGACCTGGGCCGTCGTGCGCGCAGCGCGGCGGTCCTGTTCGTCTGCCCGGGTGAGAAGCATCGCGAGCTCGGTGATCGCGCTGTCACCGAGCCCGGCGGACGGCTCCGGCAGGAGCGCCGGGCCCGCGCCATCGCTCGCGGCTCCGGTGACGTTCGCGGGGGCGGTCACGCCGCCGGTCGGATCGGGTCGATGGGTCGGTACGGGAGCGATCATCGTCATCCTTTCATCGACGTGACACCCGCCATGGTGTCGTTCTGGATCGTCTTCGTGCTCACGATCGTCTTCTCGATTGCGCCGGACTGCTCGTCCGAGCCGCGAGTCGAATCGAGGAGCAGGAGGATCATTCTCTGCAGGTGCTCCGAACGACCCCGGCTCGCGATCTGGTCAGCGACGGCCTGGTCGTCGCGGGCCTGAGCGCCGCCGGCTTCGATGGTGGAGACCCCCTTCCCGACCTGTCCGAGCCCCGCGACGACGGCGCCGCCGCGCTCGAGCGCCGTCGTGGCGGCCGACGCCGACCGCGCGCCGGCGGCGATGCCTGCCCCGACGGACGAGACGGCGCCGCCGATCGACATGCCGATGTCGACGATGCCCGCGGTCTTGGCGTCGACCCCGAGCTTCTGGAGAACGTGAAGCTCGCCGTCGACGAGCGCGGCGCTGGAGAGGACAGCGCCGCCGATCGCGATGGCGGCCAGGGGGGCGGCCGCGCCGGCGGTGGCGACCGCCGCGGCGACGGAGGCGACGACGGCGGCGACCTTCGCGATCTCTCCGAACACGTCGCCGAGGCCGTCCCAGAAGCCGTGTTGCTGCTCGGCCTCGATGGCCTGCCGGATTGCGTCCTGCTCTTTCCTGAGCTCCGCGTGCCGCTCGCCCTGCAGCGCGATGAGCTTCTTGCTCCCGTCTTCGACGCCGAGCTGCCGGTCCCTGGATTCGAAGAGGTACAGAAGGGACAGCGGGTCGTCGGGCAACGAGCCCGCGGCAGGGAGCGGCAGCACGGGCGCGTCGGCGGGAGCGGCCGCGGGCGGCGGCGCGGGCGCAGCCGGGGGGCTCTGCTGGACCGGGGCGACGGCGTTCACGGCTTCTTCTTCCCGCGCGCGTTCCCGCGCGCGAGGACCACGAGATCCACGAGCTCGTCGTCGTTCCGGTCGGCTGCCAGCCTCTCGGCCTGGTCCAGCGCCTCGTCGGCCTCCTCGCTCAGGTCCACCTTGCGGAGCGCCTGGGCTCGCGCGACAAGGCAGCGCACGCCCGACTCGGCGACCACGCTGCCCGCACCGTAGAGCTGCAGCGCGATGTGGTGCTGCCCGCTTCGCTCGTGACACTCGCCCAGCCCGAGCCACCCGCGCTCGTCTCGCGGCGAGGCGTGCAGCATGACGCGAAAGACCTTCGCGGCGTCCGCGACGCGGTCGCGCGCCAGCAACCAGTATCCCGTCGAGTAGAGCGCCTCCACGCCGGAGCGCGAGTCATGCGCGAGGCCGCCCGGGCCGCGCACGGAGGGAGTGAGCTGGGCGATGTCCATGGCGCGCCTCCCCTCACCGGCCGATGGCCTTGGCCTGGTCTTCGAGCGTCTGGTCGGTCTTGCCCATCATCCCGGAGCAGAGCTGCACGGCCTGCTGGCGCTGGGAGACGAGGTCTTGCAGCTTGAGCATGTCGATCTCCGCGTCGCTCTTGATGTCCCCGACATAAGTGTCGAGGGTCGCGGTGGTGGCCTTCCATCTCTGGTTGTCCTGGGTGGGAGGGTTCCCGAGTGAGCCCTCCTTCGCCGAGAGCTGCTGGAGCTGTGAGGCGAGGGCGGCGACGTCGTCGGGCGTCGTGCGAAAGCTCGCGAGATCGGACGCGGCGGTGCCATACTTCTGCAAGTCAGCCTGGAGCGTCGCGGACTCGCCGGGAGTGAGCCCCCCCGCCACCGCCGGCGGCTTGTAGCCATAGTCGCCGATGATCTGGCTCTTGAAGGCCTCGAGCTGCGAGCGCACCGGATCGCCGGCATCGAGCGAGCCCGCGGCATGGTCGATGGCTGCGAGGCATCGGTCGAACCCGGCTCCGTCCGGCCCCGCAGCGCCATACGAGCCGAGCACTTGCTGCACGTTCTCGAGCGCTTCGCGTTCCTTCAGCTTGAGCTTCTGGGCATTCATCCGGTCGGAGATCTCTCCGTCCAGGCCGCCCAGCTGGCCCTGGCAGTACACGAGCAGGGAGTCCGCCGACATGGACGTGAGGGCGACGTCGGCATGGCTCGGGTAGGTGAGACCCCCCGTGGGGGTGGTTGCGTCGATGGTCATGATCGCGTTCCTCTCGTTACGAGTTGCGGTCGGGCGGAGCCGCTAGCAGCGAACGCCCGTGAGTCGGGCAGGGGCGCGCCGGTCCGACGGGGACACCCTGCAGGCGTCGTGCAGGAGCTGCAGGTCGCGCATGTCGACCAGCACCTGGCGACCATGCGAGCTGCGGGCGAGCTCGTCGCGGGCGCTCGCCAGCTCCTGGTCCTGCGCCTGGAGCGCGACGACGATGTGCTGCAGGGTCGCGGAGGTGGGGGTTCTCATTGCCTTTGCCCCCCTATCGGTGGGGGGCTTGGCCAGGTTGCGCGAAAAAGACGGTCTGACCGCGACCGCGACCTCAGCCCGGCGTCACCCCGTCCGCGGCTGCCACGGAACATCCGGCACGCCCGCGGCCACGTTGGCGCGCCGCGCCAGGGCGAACAGCAGATCGCTCAGCCGGTTCAGATACACCACCACGTCTCGCCTCGCGGGCGCGTCGTCCATCGCAAGCACCGCGCGCTCCGCCCGGCGCGACACGGTGCGAGCGAGGTGCAGCGCGGCCGCCTGCGGCGAGCCCCCCGGGAGGACGAAGCTCCGCAGCGGAGGATTGATCGTTTCGGCGTCGTCGATCGCGCGCTCGAGCCGCGCGATGTCCGCTTCGCCGATGAGCGCCATCGACAGCTTCGACTCGCGCCCGGGAACGCACGCGAGCTCTGCGCCGAGCGTGAAGAGATCTTCCTGGACGCCTGCGAGCACCGCGTCGATGGCGGGGTCCAGGCGCGTGGCGCGAGCGACGCCGATGGTCGCGTTCGTCTCGTCGACCGTGCCGTAGGCCTCGACGCGCGCGCTGGCCTTGGGGACGCGACCTCCGCCGAAGAGGCCTGTGGTGCCGTCGTCGCCGGTCTTCGTGTAGAGCTTCAT
>PLYU01000155.1 GCA_003153495.1 Myxococcales bacterium | reverse complement strand
CGCTCAAAGACGTGGGCTTTGTCGTGGGAGCGGCGGCCGGCGTAGGCGCGCTGATCGTGCTGGCTGTCGTAGGGCCGGGCGCGGAGGTCCGCACAGGCTCGGTGCACTGGGCACCGATGATCGCTCCGGCCGCCGCCGGTGTCGCTGGGTCCTTCTGAGGAGGCGAGAAAGAACCGTGGGAAAGCAGACGTGGTTATTGGTGATGGGGGCCGGCGGACTTGCGGGATGCAATCCGACGCTCGCGGACTACTGCGCGCCCGGCGCGCCCGAGTGCAGGCCCGCCGACGCGGGCCCGCCCGACGGAACGACGGACCGCGGGGACGGCGGGGACGGCGGGGACGGCGGAAATGAAACGGAAGCGAGTCCTTCCGCGTGCGATTCGAGCAAGCCGCCGCACGACGATCCGTGCGTCATCGACGCGGCGTACGGCGTTTTCGTGTCGCCGACGGGCTCCGACGCGAATCCAGGAACGAAGTCAGCCCCCGTGCGGACGATCGGCCAGGGCATGGACCTGGCCAAGGTGGCACGCAGACGCGTCTACGTGTGCGCGGGATCCTTTGCCGAGCAGCTCGTGGTCGCCGCGGCGCGCGACGGCGTGAACGTCTACGGCGCGCTCGATTGCGCGACGTGGTCGTACGGCCTGGCCAACAAGGTGGTCGTTGCGCCCGCGCGGACCGGATACGCGCTCGCTCTCGCCGGCCTTCAGACCGGCGTGACGTTCGAGGACATCGAGTTCGATGCGCAGAGTGCGACCCCGGCCGGCGCGGGTGAATCGAGCGTGGCCGTGTTCGCGAGCGGCTCTCAGAACGTCGTCTTGCACCGGGTCACGATGGTGGCCGGCACCGCAACCGATGGGAGCTCGGGGGCGTCACCAGGCGGACCGAACCCGGGCGGCGGAGCGGGCGCCAGCAACTGGTACGGCACCCCACCCGGCTATTCCGAGCTCAATGGGATCACCGCGGGCGACGCGGGGGGCGCGCCGGCCACGACGTGCGTGTGCCGTGACCAATCCAGCAGCACCGGGGGAGCTGGCGGGGGCCCGCTCAACATTCCGACTCCAACCGCCGGACTGCCTTCCTACGGAGACGCCGGAGCTGGAGCGGGTGGGATGAATGCCCTGTCGTGCGGAAGCGGAGGCACCGCCCAAAACGGCGGCGACGCTCCGGGCGCCATCGCGGACTTGCCCGGCACCTCGCTGGGCGCGTGCTCGGCGAGCGGCTGGACACCCGGCGTCGGGGTTGCCGGCGCGGACGGCAAGGCCGGGCAGGGAGGCGGCGGCGGAGGCAATGGCCGCCTGTCGAACGGGTCGGGCGGAGGTGGCGCGTGCGGGGGATGCGGCGGAGCAGGCGGCAAGCCAGGCTTGGGCGGCGGCTCATCGATCGCGCTGCTCTCGTGTCAGTCGAGCGTCGCGCTCGTCGGTTGCACGCTCGCGGCCAGAGCGGCGGGGCGAGGCGGCGCCGGAGGAAGCGGCGAGGCCGGGCAAGCGGGGGGCGCGCCAGGTATGCCAACTGGCCCAGGGGCCGGGGTGGGTTGCGCAGGCGGCCCCGGCGGCGCCGGCGCCGGAGGCAACGGCGGACAAGGCGGCCCGGGCGGTCTGTCACTCGGCGTCGGGTACTCGGGTGTGTCGCCCACGATCGACGGCGCGGTGGTTTCGCAAGCGGCGAGTCGCACGGGCATCGCGCCGGGAAGCGCGGGCTCTGGCGGTGCGGGCGGCTCGAGGGGATCTGCGGCCAGTAGCAGCACGGGGCCAGCCGGCGTCGACGGTGCTCCTGGACAGAACGGCGTCGCCGCGGCCGTCGGGATTCTGCCATGAAGCGTCGCGTCCTCTTGGCCGTGATCGTGGCGTGGTCATGGACCGCGCCGGCTCTTGCGACCGACGAGCCCACCGCGAACGCGCTCGTACGTCAGGGCGCGGACCTCTTCAAGCACGAGAACTACGAGGGCGCGCGCACGGCGTTCGCGCGGGCGTACGAGCTCGAGCCCAAGGCGGCGACGCTCTTCAATCTCGCTCTCTCCGAGCTCAGCTCGGAGCACCCCGTGGAGGCGGCCGCGCATCTGCGCGAATACCTGACGCACACGGACGAGCCGGCGGCCAAGCTCGAGTCGGTCCGGACCAAGTGGCTGCCCCGGGCCGAGGGGCGCACGGCGCGGGTGAACGTGTTTGCTCCCGCGAGCGCGCAATTGGCCGTCGACGGAGTCGTCCAAGAGCACGCGATCGCGACGCCCGGCCCGACGGGCTCCCCCACGGCATCGATCGTGATTGCGGCGGGAGAACACGACGTCAGTGCGCGGCAGGGGACCGTCGCGGAATCCCAGCACGTGACGGCGAAGGGCGGTGAGCTCGTCGACGTGCATTTTCAGCGCGTGCCGGACGCGCCCGGACCCGTCGCGGCGATAGGGTGGGCAGACGGCGGCCCGATGCGCGAGCGCGCCGAGGGGACGACATCGCGCGCGAAGTGGATCACCGTCATCGCGCTCGGCTCGGGAGCGGTCGTCCTCGCGGGCGTGGGTGTGGCCTTCGGGATCGCATCGCAGAACAAGGCGAGCGACGTGCAGAGCCTGCACAACGACCTCGCTCCAGGGGAGTGCCTGGGCGCGAGCGGCGGCAGCGTGCCGTGTATGCAGCTCAAGAGCGCCATCGACGCGAACCGGCAGTATTGGACTCTCTCGACGGCCTCGTTCATCGGCGCCGGAGTGCTCGGCGCTGCGTCGGTGGCGACTTGGACGCTGTGGAGGCCGAAATCGGGCGCCGTCGTGGCACGGCCGACGCTCAGCGCACGCGGCGCCGGACTCGTGCTCGGCGGGCAGTGGTAGGCGAGGCGGGCATGGGCGCGTTCAACGGTCGGTACCCTCCGGATCTCGGAAAGGTCATCGCGCACGCGAAGCGGCTGAGGAAGGTTCTGAAGGAGATCGAGCGCGACCGCGCCGACACGTGGTTTCTTGGCCGTGCGGACGAGCTGCGCGGCATCGTGTCCCTGGCTCTCGCGGATTGGCGTTCGGGCGCGAGCGATACCGAGAGGGCGGGCCAAGCCATCCTCTCGTACGTCGACACCCTCCATCGCGGCGCGTCGAGGAAGCTGCGGTGCG
>PLYU01000202.1:4902-5131 GCA_003153495.1 Myxococcales bacterium | reverse complement strand
ATCGGCCTCGGCGTCATCCCCGCGGTCCAGTACCTGTCGCACCGCCTGCTCGGCGCCGGGCAGGACGTGCACTCCCGGGCCGTCCAGAACGTCGCCGATCACGCGCAGGACTGGCTCGCAGGGGCCGTCTGGCAGAACCGGCAGTTTCACTTCCACCAGACCTGGTTCATCCTCTTTCTCCTCGTAGCGATCCTCTTCGCGAATCGGTTCATCCCGCGCTTCTGGTGCC
>PLYU01000202.1:0-4884 GCA_003153495.1 Myxococcales bacterium | reverse complement strand
ACATGTGCATGAACTGCGAGAACGCCTGCCCGGAGGACGTGATCAAGTTCACGTTCCTGCCGAACCGGCGCAGCACCGTCGTCGCGCCCGACACCGAGCGGCGCACGGCGCTCGCGGCTGTGGGGGCGGGGGCGATGTTCCTGCCGGCGTCGCGGGTCGCGGACTCGCTCGACGTCAACTACCACCCGAAGGTCATCCGCCCGCCGGGGGCCGTCGAGGAGAGAGCGTTCCTCGAGCGGTGCATCCGGTGCGCGGAGTGCATGAAGGTGTGCCCGAACAACGCGCTGCACCCCGCGTTCTTCGAGGCGGGCATCGAGGGGCTGTGGACGCCGATCCTGATCGCGAGGATAGGGTACTGCGAGTTCTCGTGCGTCCTCTGCGGGCAGGTGTGCCCGACGGGGGCGATCCAGAAGATCACCGAGAAGGAGAAGATGGGCATCGAGCAGGCGCCCATCAAGATCGGCACGGCCTTCTACGACCACGGCCGCTGCCTGCCGTGGTCGATGCAGACGCCGTGCATCGTCTGCGAGGAGTTCTGCCCCACGTCGCCCAAGGCGATCTGGGTCGAAGAGGTGGACGCGCAGGTCAGGGACAGCAAGCCGGGGCCGGACGGCACGCCCCCCGCGTACAAGACGGTGCACCTGCAGCGCCCCCACGTGGACCCGTCCTTGTGCGTCGGCTGCGGCGCCTGCGAGAAGGTTTGCCCCGTGCAGGACCAGCCGGCGGTCTACGTCACCAGCGTCGGCGAGACGCGCAGCAAGACCAACGTCATCCTGCTCGAGAACACCAGCTACAACCAGAAGAGCTGAGAGGGATGAACAGCAAGTTCAGAAGATCAGAAGGAAGTCTGCTTCTGATCTTCCTGATCTTTCTGTTAAACATCTCTTCATGTCCCGGCCCGTGAACGATCGCTTTCTCCGCGCGTGCCGCCGCGAGCCCGTCGACGCGACCCCGGTCTGGTTCATGCGGCAGGCCGGGCGGTACATGCCCGAGTATCGCAAGCTCCGCGAGAAGCACACGCTCCTGGAGCTCTGCAAGACCCCGGAGCTGGCCACAGCGGTCACGCTCCAGCCCATGCGCCTCGGCGTCGACGCCGCGATCCTCTTCGCCGACATCCTGCTGCCGCTCGAGCCGATGGGCGCGCCCTTCGAGTTCGCGAAGGGCGAAGGGCCGATCGTGCACGAGCCCATCGCGACGCGGGCCCAAATCGACCGCCTCCGCGTCATCGATCCGGACGAGTCGCTTCCATACGTGCTCGCCGCGATCCGGCTCGTGAAGCCCGAGCTCCGCGTCCCCCTCATCGGGTTCGCGGGCGCGCCCTTCACCCTCGCCAGCTACCTCATCGAGGGTGGCAAGAGCGTCAATTTCGCGAAGACCAAGAAGCTCATGTACGGCGAGCCGGAGGCCTTCGCGGCGCTCATGGGCAAGCTTGCCGAGGTCGTCCGCCGGTACCTGCTCGCCCAGATCGCAGCCGGGGTCGACGCCGTCCAGCTCTTCGACTCGTGGGTCGGCGAGCTCTCGCCCGACGACTACCGCCAGCACGTCCAGCCGCACGTGGCGCACATCCTGAGGGACGTGAGCGAGCCCGGCGTCCCCGTCATCCACTTCGGCGTGGGCACCTCGGCGCTCCTCGAGCCGATGCGCGACGCCGGCGGAACGGTCATCGGCGTCGACTACTGCACCTCGCTGGCCGACGCGTGGTCTCGCGTCGGCAGCGACCGGGCCCTGCAGGGAAACATGGATCCCTGCGCGCTCCTGGCGACGCGCGAGGTCGCAGTGAAGCACGCGCAGCGCGTGCTCGACGCAGCGGGTGGTCGGCCCGGTCACATCTTCAATCTCGGGCACGGCATCCTCCCGGAGACCCCGGTCGACCATGTGCAGGCCGTCGTGGAGCACGTGCACGCGTCGAGCGCGAGATGACCGACGCGGTCCTCCTCGTCTCTCACGGGACGGTCGACGACCTGAACGACCTGCCTGCCTTCGTGACCAACGTGCGCCGAGGTCACCCCCCGTCGTCGGAGCTGGTCGCGGAGCTGAGACGCCGCTACGAGGCGATCGGCGGACGCTCCCCCCTCGACTCGATCAGCGCGGCCCTCGCGGAGAAGGTGGAGCGACGCCTCGGGGTGCGCGCCGCGTGGGCGAGCCGCCTGTGGAAACCGACCGTGCGGGACGCGCTCGAGGGGCTCGCCCGCGAAGGCGTCGGCCGGGTCGCCCTTGTCCCGCTCGCGCAGCACTCCGCGCACGTGTACGTCGAGGACGCGCGGCGGGCCGCGACGGGCACGGGCGCGACGCTCGTGTGCGCGCCGAGCTGGGGGCAGAGCTCGCGGCTGCACGCCGCGTTTGCGGCCCGGATCGAGGCCACGCTCGCGTCGGCGCCGGAGCTCGAGCGCACGACCCTCCTCTTTACCGCGCACAGCCTCCCGCGGTCGGTCATCGACGCCGGCGATCCCTACGAGCGCGACTTCCGCGCCGCGGCTGGCGCGATCGCGGCGCTCGTCGTCGAGCGAGGGCGTCGCGACGTCCACTGCGCGGTGGCGTTCCAGAGCCAGGGCATGGGCGGGCCGGGGCCCGGAGGGCGCGCGGTGGAGTGGCTCGGCCCGGACCTGGGGGCGGCCCTCGACCTCGTCGCGGAGCGTGGGGACCGGCACGTGGTGTTCGCGCCCGCGGGGTTTCTCGCCGACCACGTGGAGATCCTCTACGACCTGGACATCGAGGCGCGCGAGCTGGCCCGCTCGCGGGGCCTCTCCTACGCCCGGATCCCCTCGCTGAACGCCGACGCCGACTTCGTCGAGGTGCTCGTCGAGGTCGCGCGCCCGCTCCTTGAAAGATGAGCAACCTTCGCCGCATCGTCATCGTCGGAGGGGGGATCACCGGGCTGGCCGCGGCGCACGCCGCCGTGGCTCGCGCGCGCGAGACCGGGCGGGCGGTCGCGGTCACGCTCCTCGAGCGCTCGCCGCGCCTCGGCGGCAACTTGATCACCGAGCACGTGGATGGCTTCCTGCTCGACGCGGGCCCCGACTCGTGGGTGGCGGCCAAGCCGCAGGCCACCGCGCTCGCGCGCGAGCTTGGCCTCGGCGGCGCGCTGATGGGTACCAACGAGGGCACGCGCCGCTACTACATCGCGTGGGCGGGAGCCCTGCACCCGGTTCCCGAGGGCCTGGTGCTCGGCGTCCCGACCAGGCTCGGCCCCCTGGCACGGACGCGCCTGTTCTCGTGGGCGGGAAAGGCGCGCATGGCGCTCGAGCCGACCATCCCCGCGCGCCGCTTCGACGGAGACGATGACGAGTCCATCGCCGACTTCGCGACCCGCCGCCTCGGCCGCGAGGCTTCCGAGCGGCTGGTGGCGCCGCTGCTCGGCGGGATCTCCGCGGGCGACGCGAGCGACATCTCGGTGCGGGCCGCTTTCCCGCAGCTCGTCGCGATGGAGCGGGAGCACGGTTCGCTCGTGCGCGGCATGCAGGCCGCAGCGCGCGCGCGCGCGGCGTCGAAGGGGGCGGGGGGGGAGGGGAGCGCGTTCCTGTCGCTCGAAGGCGGCGTGGGAGCCCTTGCCGCGGCGCTCTGCGAGCGCCTGCGCGCCGAGGGCGTGGACCTGCGCGTGGAAGCTTTCGTCCGCTCGGTTGCGCGGAGCGAGCGAGGATGGACTGTCGAGACAAACGCCGGCGAGCACGTCCCCGCTGCCGCCCTCCTGCTTGCCGTCCCCGCCACCGCGGCCGGGCGCCTCGTGGGCGCCCTCGACGGCGGGATCGCGCGAGGGCTGGGCGCCGTCGGCTACGCGTCGACGGCGACGGTCTTCCTGGCCTACCGCCGCGCGGACGTTGCCCACCCGCTCGACGGCGTCGGCTTCGTGGTGCCGCGCGCGCTGGGCCGGCCGATCCTGGCCAGCACGTGGGTCTCCAGCAAGTGGAGCGGTCGGGCGCCCGAGGGGCACGTGCTGCTGCGCGCGTTCTTCGGCGGCGCGTGGGGCGAGGAGGCGCTGAAGCTCGACGACGACGGGCTCTCGACGCTCGCTCGCCGTGAGCTCCAGGCGCTGATGGGGCTCGACGCGCAGCCGCTGTGGTCTCGGGTCTTCCGGTTCGACGGCACGAGCGCCCAGATGCGGGTCGGCCACCTCGCCGCGATGCGCGCGCTCCGCGAGCGCCTCGCGGAGGTCGCGCCCGGGGTGCTCGTCGCCGGCGGCGGATACGACGGGGTCGGCATCCCCGACTGCATCCGTCAGGGCCAGGAGGCAGGGCGCGCTCTCGCGGACCTCGCGGCCTCCTAGCCCGAGGGCCGAGGAAGTCGAGCTTGAAGGACGCGATCGGGAGGGGGCTCGGTCACCTGGGGTGTACGAGTCGGGCGAGCGCGCCGGACACGTCGGCCTCCACGAGCGCGGGGTAGGGCCCGACCGCGTGCTCCGCCACGAAGACGACCGGCAGGTCGTCGCGCTCGCACTTGGCCGTGCGCGTGACGAACTCGGTCATGACTTCGTCCCCCGCGACGTCCAGGCGCTCGTAGGCGAAGCCTCTGGCGCCGAGCATCTCCTCGATCCGCACGAGCTCTCGGACGTTCCGGTCCTTCTCGAAGTAGACGAGCACCGGCGCGGCCTCCTTGCGTGCGTCGGTCGCCCGCGCCCCTGCGGCCGTCAGCTCGGCGAGACGCGCCCGGGCCCTGGCCCGCTTCGCGAGCTCGTCGCGGGTGGCCAGCGGCCTCCCGAGCGTCGAGTTCAGGCGCCGGGCGAGATCCTTCGGGATGCGCACGGCGGCGAGGGAATCGCCCCGGGGGGTGGTGATGGCGCGAAAGAGGGAATCCTTGACGCGGTCGAGCATGGCGGGAGCGACTCTGCCACCACCCGGGAAGATCGCCAAGCAGGGCGCACTCCTCCCCGCTAGCCCTACTTTCGCAAAG
>PLYU01000021.1 GCA_003153495.1 Myxococcales bacterium | reverse complement strand
TTGGCAGCGTGCCCGCGCGCTCCTTTTCGCGTGCGCCTTCTCCTCCTTCCCCCCGCTCCGGCGGGGGGAAGGCCGGGTTGGGGGGCTGCGAGGCCCAGGGTGCCTTCTTTCCGCTAGGCGCGCGACGTCGTGGCGCACCCTAAATTACGGCCTTGCGTGCGTAGACTCGGCGCCTCTTTGCGAAAGTAGGGCTAGAGAAGGTCCCTCCGGGAGAGGGCCGGGGTGAGGGTTCACTCGCCCGCCCGCGCATGCCGCTCTCGCCCCGCCAGCCCGGTGCTCGTCGTCGGATCACGCTACTCGCTGGATCGGCCACAGCACCGCCGCGGGCGGCGCGAGGGCGACGCTCAGCGCCGACGCGTCCGCCGGACCCGCCGCGCCGGAGGCGAAGTATGCCCCCCCGGCGTCGTCGCTGCCCACGTCGAGCACGAAGCCCTTGCCCGAGCTCCCGCAGCCCGCGACCAGCGCGGTTGGGGCGGGTCACGGGCGAGCGTCGTGCGTCACGGTGACCTTCACGCCCGCGCGCAGCGTCTGGTACACGACGCAGTAGCGCTCGGTCAGGCTCACCAGCTTCGCGACCAGCTCGGGCGGCGCATCGGTGCGGAGGTCGAACCGCAGGCGGATGCCCGTGAAGCCCACCGGGGCCTCCCTGTCGACGCCGAGCGTGCCGCGGAAGTCGAGGTCGCCCTCGGCGGTCACGCGGCCCTCGCGCAGGGGGACGCTCAGCGACGTCGCGACCGCCTTCATCGTGACCCCCGCGCAGGCGACGAGCGCATCGAGCAGCATGTTTCCCGAGCACGCGAGCATCCCCGTCCCGCCCGACGCCGGGTGCAGACCGGCCTCGACGAGGGCGCGGCCGGTGTCGACCTTGCAGGCGACCTGCTCGTCGCCGAGGATCCCGTGCGACGCGAGGGTGACGAGACCCGCGGTCGGGTCCTGGCGGTAGCGGTCCTTGATGGGGGCCTGGGCGGCGCGTAGCTCGTCGGCGTTCATGGCCGATCATCGTAGCCGGCTCACGGAGACTTTCCCGCGGGTGCCCTGCCCGGCTTCCGGGCGGGCAACCTTCGGGCGAGGCCTCGCTCGACCGCCTCGACGGTGAGCCCCAGCTCGCGCGCGCAGGTGAAGGCGGCAAGCAGAACGGGGCGGACGGCGTGCGGCACGGCGTCGGCCGCCTCCGCGGCGGCGCAGACGACCGCATCGACGACGCGATCTCGCGCAGCGCTCGTGGGCGGCTCGGCAGGGGCCTGAAGCGGCGGCGGCGGGACCACGATCCCCAGCGCTTCGAGCGTGGCGCCGCCGGCGGCCGCGATTCGCTTCGCGAGGTCCGCGTCGACCGGGTGCACGAGCCGCGCGAGCTCGTGAAGCTGCGCGGGCGCGGGGACCGACCGGCACGCGTCCCAGCGCTGGCCAGTGCTGCGCGACACGCCGAGCCTTGCGGCCAGATCGAGCTGGGTCGTGCCCAGCGCCTGCCGGGCTTCGGAGACCAGGACGCTGACCGGATGTGGCACGGAGGTGACGCTTCTATTGGCTTCGATGACGCCCTGGCGCAAGCGCAAAGGCGCACGCGGCCGCTTCGTGAGGCCCGGGGGGGGAGAGCGTGACGCTCGGGGCGCCGAGCCAGGCGTCACGGGTGGGTGTATCGACGCCTGGCGCGTGCCGAGAAGGGTCAAGGATGGGCGACTTGACGCCTGGCGCGCGATCCCAGGCGTCAAGGATCAGTCACCTGACGCTTCGGTAGCGACCCCGGGCAGCACGCGTGGGTAGCGTGACGCCTCGGTTGTGGCCCCGGGCAGCACGGCTGTGGTCCGAGGCAGCACGGTTGCCATCCCCGGCGGCACGCAGGGGATCCCAGGCGTCACGGCTGCGAGCCGCGGCGTCGCGGGAGGACGCCGTGGGGCTCCGGGTGGGAGCTGCGGCGCCGCGACCGAGATCTGCAGCGTCGAGGATAGGCTGGCAGGCCGCGAGCCAAGGGCCCGGAGAAGCCGGCACGGGCCGCGAAGCGGTTGACACCTCCACTGGCCGGGCGTTACCTCAAGGTCTCTTTGCCGCGGGACTAGCTCAGTTGGTAGAGCGCCAGCTTCCCAAGCTGGAGGTCACGGGTTCGAGACCCGTGTCCCGCTCCTGGAAGCCCTTGTTTCAGGCCGATTCGTCGCTTTAGGTTCTGCGATTCACAGAACCGGATCAGAACCTCCGGCAGCCCCGGGAAGGGGTCCCCGAAGCCCTCGACAACGGCCTCGGCCGTCCGGATGTAGCGCTCGGTCGTGCTGAAGGTCGAGTGCCCGCACCGCTGCTTGATCTTGAGCGGGTCGTCCCCCCGGACAGCCATCCAGGTCGCGCCCGTCGCGCGCAGGTCGTGCCACGTCATCGGCTTGCTGGTCGGGCTCGGGTCGTGGAGCTCAGGGCGGTCGACCTTGGCCACCTTCAGCCACCGCCGGAAGGTCCGGGACAGGTGCGTGGCGTCGAGGTCGAAGACCCTCCCCTTCCCTCCGCTCTCGCGGTGCATCGTCTCGAGCAGGGGGAGCAGGGTCGGCTCGACGCTGAACCGACGCGTGTTGCCGGTCTTCGTCCCCTTGTCGGCGCCGCTCACCCGGTCGCGCGCGCGCACGATACGCAGCGTCCCGTGCGCCAGGTCGACGTCGCCGGCGTCCCAGCGAAGCGCGCTGACCTCGCCGTCGCGGCCGTACGTGTAGATCGCCAGCGTGACCGCGCGGCGCCACCGCCGCGGCACGTCCCGGCAGGTGACGAACGTGAGGAACTCGGACGGGTAGAGAAACTGCTTCTCCTTGTGGGCCCCGCGCTCCGGCGGCTTCACGTCGCGGCACGGATTGTCGCCCCGGACGCGGAGCTCGCGCTTCTTGGCGTTCACCATGTCGCCGCACATGCTGGTGATGAGCGTCCAGACGTTCGCGGCCGTCTTCCACGAGAGGCTCCTCTGCCCCTTCGGGAGCAGGATCTTCCGGTCCAGGTCGTCGCGCAGGCGCTCGACGTCGTCCCGGTTGAATTTGCCCACGTCCAGGGCCCCGAGCAGCGGCACCACGTGGTGAGTCATTCTCGAGCGATCGTCGGCGACCGAGTGAACGCCTCTCCCTTCTCGGTCCTCGAGCCATCGCTTCGAGTACTGCTCGACAGTCTCGCGGACGGTGCCCTCGGCCGACGGGTTCGCGCGGTACCACTCGCTCGCGACGCGCGCGGAGGCCCTCGCCCGCTCGTACGCCTCGCTGCCCTTCTCGCCGAAGGGGATCTTCGGGTCTAGCGGCTTCAAGGGTCGGCTGCCGTCGGGCATGCTGACGTACGCGTGCCATCGGTCCCGGACCCACTTGATCGAGCCCGTCGCCGGGCGGCCGCCTTTACTCTGCGAGTCGCTCACGGGTCCTCCGAGATCTTCTTGATGGCGTCGCTGATCAGGTTTGCCATCGGGCTGGCTACTTGGCTCACGGGATGAAGGAGCGCGTCGCGCCCGGTGCGTTGCGTGTCTGCGCTCAAGCCAGCGTCTACGGCGTCCCTCGTCTGGCGCCGTCGTCGGTTGAGCTTCTTCGCTGCCTTCTTCTTGCTCATGCTCGGGCCCCCTCCTTCAAGCGCTCGATCCGCGCGCGTCGGCCCGCGATCTGCGCGTCCACAGCTCGCAGTCTCCGGATCTCCTCGGGCGGCGCGATGGGCGAGAAGAACGGCTCCGGCGCGAAGAAGCCAGCGCGGGCGACGACATCCACGCACTCACGCCAGGAGAGCCTGCGGCGAGCGACGAGGGCGTCGGCGAGCGCGACCAGCGCGGGCTGGTGTGCAACGAGCGTCATCCGAGCGCTCGGCATGATCGCGAGCACGGACAAATCGTCCTCGATCCTCGCCAGTGCCCGCGCGAGGTCCTCCGCGGCGCCGCTCACGTCGCACGATCCGTAGACAATGTGCTCGGCGAGTACGCCCGCAACGTCGACCCCCAGCCGGTTCCCGAGCGAGGGCATCTTGAGATCGCGGCAGGCACCTTCGTAGACGACCATGCCGTCGCCCGAGTCCTTCACCCATGCCTCGTGAAAAGTGGTCCCTGTGACGAGCAGAAACAGCGCGTGTCCTGCCTCGTGGAGTCCCGTCCTGGCGATCGCGCCATCGCCGATTACCAGCGTCACGTCCGGGCCGAGCAACCGGCGAGCGATCCCCTGCTCGCGGTTCTGGTCCTCGAGGCGCGCTCGGCGCCACGAGTCGGCGTCTGGCGCGGAGCCGAGCGGGCGCCAGGCGACGGTCATCGCTTCGCCCTGCGCTGGCGAGCGACGAGCGCCTCTCGGATGGCCACGCGGATGACAGCTGCGGCGGTCTGAAGCCCCGTGAGCTTCTGGAGCTTCTCGAGGATCGCGCGGTCCTCGTCGGTGAAGCGCATCGTCGTCGCGGGGAGACCACTCGGCATGATTGTCCATGTATGTCACCGAGGCGCCACCTCGTCAACACGGGAGGCGGCTTTGCATCCAAAGTCGACGCGGCTGATCCCAAAAGCCGGGCGCCGGCCAGTGCTATGGCGCGCCCTCGCGGCGCGCGAGACGGTCGAGGCTCTCCGAGATCCGGAACTGCACGATGGCCACCTCCAGGAGGATCCGGCCCACGACCCCCAGAAGCAGGCACCCGACGAGAGCGGAGAGCGTCTCGCCGAAATCCACCGCCAGCCGCGCGCGCGCCTCCCGCTTCTGACAGATCGATTTCCTCACTCTCGGGTCGGAATCTGTGCCGATCCGATCGGCAAGGGGCCCCTCTCCTTGCACCTCATCGACACATTTCTGGATCGCGTCGGCGTCGACGCGCGACACTCCGGCGACGTCGGTAGCGAACCGAAAGGCGCCCACGATGAGAGCGCCCACGCCGACGAACGCCAGTAGAGCCAGCATGACGACGTAGAGCCGGCGCACGAGGACCGGCGCAAAGTACCGATTGAAATTCAGGTCCAGGTCCGGCATGGCTATTGGCCCAAGTTCTCCTGCATTTTCTCGGCCTTCTTGACGATGCTCTCTACCTCACGCCGAGCGCGAGCGCGGACGGCCTCCCGGTACCCGTCCGAGTCCTTGTCGACGGCCTGCCAATCGCCGCCGCCGTCCATGCAGACCCGCATGTAGCGGTCGTTGGATGCAAGTGTCGACAGGTTGAAATAGTGTCTGACGACGGCAAGCGTGATGCCACGGTCCACAGGCCGCACATGCGCACCGCGAGGCACATCCGCATCGCGATCCGGATATTGAGCCGCAGGCAGAACGCAGGTTGCGAGCACCGGACGATTCTGGAATTGCTGCTTGCACGGCTTCTGAAGCGGCACGGATGTTTCACCGACGCCAGGCTCAGTCGGGCTCCACGTCCAGCCAGGCGGCGCATCCTTGGGCGGAGTCACCGTGAAATCCGAGCATCGGTCCAGAACGTCGCCCTTCTCGAACGTGGCGACGCTCATCGTCCCTGAGAAGCCAGACGGCGGCTCGGGCGGTGGCGCCTCCACCACTTTCGTGTCCTGCTCGGCGGGGGCGGCGGCTGCTTCGTCGGTCGCCTTGTGGGCTAAGTGAACGCACACCGCGCAACTCCCGAAGAAGACGATGATGACTGCGCCCACGATGTTCAGTGCGATTCGCCAACCGCCCATCCCCGCCCTGTCCGCCATAGTTCCCTGATACGGGACTCTCGGCCGCCCGGCAACGGGGAGGCTCGGCCGTATGAAACGGGCGTCACTCCGCGCGGTGCTGGCGCGTCGATTGCGCGCGGTGGCTGCTGAACAGGGTGTCGCGCTTACGCACGTCGCCGACCGCGCTGGCATCGGTCGGTCGCACATGTGGCGCCTGCTCAACGGCGAGTCTGGCGCGACGCTTGACGTCGTCGACAAGCTCGCGGGAGCGCTGGGCGTCGCGTCCGTCGAGTTGCTCGACGACGGGCCTAAGCGTTCTGTCCGCTCGTTGTAGTCCGGCACGATGGACTACCGCGCGCCGACGGGCCCGCGTCCAAGCGCCCCGCCACGGTTGTTGTTCCGCTCGTGACGGGTCGGGCCGTTGGACGCGTTGACCTTCTTCGCCACCATCGAGGCGTGCGCGGCCTCCGCGGAGTTCTCGAGCTCCTCGGGACGCCTGGGATCGTTACCGTTCTTCGCCTGCTGCGCGGGCGCGAGCTCCGGGGTGCTGGACGCTGCCGTCGGATCGGGATGCCTGCGCCCTCTCCGCTCCGTGCGTGACGGGCCCTTGCTCGCGTTGACGATCCGAGCGTCGAACTCTCGGCGGGCCTGAGCGAGAGCGTCGCCCCCGCCGTCGGTGCGAGTGCTGCTCGCTTCCTGCCGCCACACTCTATCGATTGCCATGTTCGGTTACCTCTTTCCTGTGATGCGTTTCGGTGAGTGAAGAGTAGGGGCGGGCTCCGGCTCGAGCAGCGCGCCCGCGCTGATGTCCCCGCGCTGCGCAGCGAGGACGCACTCCCCGGCGAGCGTGTCCTCGAGCCAGTGCTCCGCAGATCCGTCCCCCCTGGCCGCTACAAGCATTCTTGTCGCGACGTCGGGGCGAACCTTCAGCCCCCGAACCAGAGCCTCGACGAGCCATGACGCCCGGAACGCGTCGGGCGAGAACTTGTTCCACCGGAGTCTCAGGCGCCAGCGGCTCACGAGCTCGCGCGCGCGGTCGAGGCCTCGATCGGTGAAGACCGTGATCGGGCCGGTGTCGTACCCGCTGCCGTGTTGGCGCCGCACGGTGCGCGCCCATATCGCGTCGAACGTGCTGGGGTCGACGGCGATCGTCTTGCCGATGAAGGTCTCGTCGCGTCGGAGCATGCGGACCCCGTTCGTCTCGAACGCCGGGCACTCGAGCCCCTCGATCACCCGGAACCCCCAGAACATGTGCGAGTCGGTCGCGCCGATGCACAAGGCGTTGGGATAGGGCTGCAGCGAGTCCTGGCCCGTGATCGCGCGCGAGCGGGCAACCTCAATCACTTCGATGCCGAGCTCGGTCAGAGACTTCGGCCGGGCGGCCTCAATGCGCGCGGCCTCCTCCTCGGCCTTCGCGCGCGCGGCCTCGGCCTCGAGCGCGGCATGCTTCTCGGCGAGTCGCTTGGCCATGCTGAGCGTGGGCAAGAGACTCCGGCGTGGCGTGTACGGGCGCCCGGTGAGCTTCGCGAGCACCGCGGGGCTCAACCCGTACGCGCGCCCCACGGCCTCGGCCTGTCGGTTGCGAGTCTCGGGCTCTCCTCTCCACGTTCGGAGGTGCCCGCTCGGGAAGTCGGCGAGGACCGCGGTAACGGCCGCTTCGCCGTCGGCTTCCCACTCCGTCGACACCTCCCCGGTGTCCTCGTGGCCGCAGCACTCGGCGATGAGCTCGAGCATCGCCGGCACCAAATCGAGCGTGACCTTCTGGCCCGCGTCGGTGGGGGAGACGCGCGCGACCACGGTGTCCCCCTGGCGAAGCTCCTGGGGCTTGGTCGCCGCCCACCAGAGCGGGGCCACCTTCGGCATGATGGGATCGAGCGCCTGGCACGCGCTGGCATCGACGATCTCGACGCACGCCAGCGGCGGCCCGGACGGGTCGGAGGCCGAAGGCTCCGCGGCGATTCCAAGGGTGGAGCTTCGGACATCCGGCGTGATGTTGTTCTCGCTCATCATGGGTTCTCCTCAGACGCACCGCTGCGTTCGTGCTTTCTGCACTTCGGACTTGAATGTTTCGGTGGCACTCGGCGAGAAGGTCGATTCAGCGCCTCGCCCGGTCCACGTGGCGCTCATCGCGGCCCAGCACCCCCCGCCCGTCGCGCGCGCCATCCCGCTCGGGCCGACCTCGATCGCCACGGTGCCGGCGGGGCGGGGCGGCTGCGGAATGCCCCACTGCGACGAACGGAAGCCTGATGGCATCGGCGCGGAGGACTCGACTCGGGCCCAGCGGTCCTCATTCGGGACGCGGGCGGGCGCGGGCTTCGGCGCCGGCGTGCTGAACCCTGCCCCCGTGGCGAACGCGCTGTAGAGCGACGTGCAAATCCGC
>PLYU01000127.1 GCA_003153495.1 Myxococcales bacterium | reverse complement strand
CTTCTTTCCGCTAGGCGCGCGACGTCGTGGCGCACCCTAAATGACGGCCTTTCGTGCGTAGACTCGGCGCCTCTTTGCGAAAGTAGGGCTAGCGTACTCCCCCGGAGAGTCGACCATGGTCCACGAAGCCCCGGCCGAGACCCAGCGCGTCCTCATCGTGGGCGCCGGCTTCGCCGGGCTTGCGATGGGGATCACCCTGAAGGAGGCCGGGATCGACGAGTTCACCATCCTGGAGCAGGCGGACGAGGTCGGCGGGACCTGGCGCGACAACCGCTACCCCGGGTGCGGGTGCGACGTGCAGTCCCACCTCTACTCGTTCTCCTTCGAGCCCAACCCCCGCTGGTCGCGGATGTTCGCGCGCCAGGAGGAGATCCTCCAGTACCTCGTTCACTGTACGGACAAGTACGGGCTCCGCCCCCACATCCGCTTTCGCACGGCCGTCCTCGACGCTCGCTTCGACGAGCCCACCGGCCTGTGGGAGGTTCGCACCCGCGCCGGAGACGTCATCCGGGCCCGCGTCCTGGTGACGGGCTGCGGAGTGCTGAGCCGTCCGTCGTACCCCGACATCGCGGGCCTCAGCACCTTCGCGGGAAAGACATTTCACTCGGCCGACTGGGACGCAGCCTTCCCCCTCGAGGGCCGGACCGTGGCCGTCATCGGGACGGGGGCCAGCGCCGTCCAGATCATCCCGTCCATCGCCCCGAAGGTCGCCCGCCTCGCGGTCTACCAGCGCACTCCGCCCTGGGTCCTTCCCAAGCCGGATCGCGAGATCGGTGCGGTCGAGCAGGCCCTCTTCGCGCGCGTCCCCGCGCTGCAGAAGGCCCTCCGCCGCGTGATCTACTGGCAGAGAGAGGCCCTCGTGCTCGGCCTCGCGGTCGAGCCGCGCCTCATGAAGATCGCCGAGGCCGTCGGCCGCAAGTACGTCGAGGAGAGCGTGGCGGACCCCGCGCTCCGCGCGAAGGTCTTGCCGACCTACGCCATGGGCTGCAAGCGCATCGTGCCCAGCAACGACTACTACGGGGCGCTCCAGCGCGAGAACGTCGAGGTCGTGACCGAGCCGATCGCCGAGATCCGGGCGAACGGCGTCCTCACGCGCGACGGCACGGAGCGTCAGGCCGACGCCCTCGTCCTCGCGACGGGCTTCCAGGCGGCCGAGCACGTCGCTCCGTTCGAGCTGCGCGGGCGCGCGGGCGCCCGGCTCGACGAGGTCTGGCGCGACGGCGCCGAGGCCTACCTGGGGACGACGGTCTCGGGCTTCCCCAACCTCTTCATGATGACCGGCCCGAACACGCTGCTCGGCCACAGCTCGATGGTCTTCATCATCGAGGCGCAGGCGAGGTACGTGCTCAGCTCGATCCGCGCGATGCGCGAGCGCCGCCTGAAGCTCGTCGACGTGCGGGCCGACGCGCAGGCCCGCTACAACGAGCGCCTCCAGGAGCGGCTGGGGAAGACCGTCTGGGCCTCCGGCTGCACGAGCTGGTACAAGACGCGCTCCGGCAAGAACACGATGCTCTGGCCGGGGTTCACCTTCGAGTATCGCCTGCGGACGCGGCGGTTCGAGCCTCGAGACTACGAGCTCGTCCCGGCCGGGTGAGCGGTCGCGCCGGCGGCCACAGCCACTATGGTGCCGTCTGCGATGGGCCGATGGGTGAGCGTGGCGGTCCTGTGCGCGGGCGCCGCCTTCGCGCGCGCGGCCGTCGCGCAGGCTCCGCCGCCGGCGGAGCGCGCCCAGGTCTACTCGGCCTACGAGCAGCAGACGATCGACGAGGTCCTCGACGGCCTGCGCGCGAGCCGCGATCCGTCCCCCGAGGGGAAGACGATCGAGCGGGTCGAGATCGTCCCGCTCGACGTCTTCGAGCGACGCGACCCTCTGCCGAGGGCGCTCAACGTGTTCCACGTGACGAGCCGCAAGCGCGTCATCCGCCGTGAGCTGCTCCTCGACGAGGACGATCGCTACGAGCAGGTGCTCGTCGACGACACGCTGCGCAACCTGCGCCGGTTGCCCCAGCTCTCGCTGGTCCTCGTGGTCGCGGCCCGGGGGAGCGCGCCCGACCGCGTCGTCCTCGTCGTCGTCACGAAGGACGTGTGGAGCCTGCGTCTGAACTGGGACGTCGTCGCCACCGGCGGGGGGCTCGAGAACCTGACGCTGCAGCCGTCGGAGACCAACTTCTTCGGGACCCACCAGACCGCGTTCGGCGTGCTCATCCTCGAGCCGTCGGCGTACACCCTCGGCCTCGGGCACACCGTCCCCCGCGTCGACGGCACGCGCGTCGCGGTCGAGACGAGGGTCAACGTCATGGTGAACCGCCAGTCGGGCTCGCCCGAGGGGTCCTACGGGTCGCTCGTGGCGGGGCAGCCCCTTTACTCCGGCGTCGCCCAGTGGGCCTGGGACGCCACGGTCAGCTGGGAGGACTACCCGTTCCGGCGCTACATCGACGCCCGGCCGGCCGTCTTCCTGGACCGGACCACCGGGGGCAAAGTCCCCTTCGAGTACAGGATCCGCGACTTGGACGCGGCCTACCGGCTGACGCGCTCGTTCGGATGGGACGTGAAGCACGACGTCACGCTCGCGGCGGGCGTCAACCGTCAGATCTATCGCGCGACGCCCTCCGGGGACGTGCGGACGCTGGCCGAATTCGTGGCCACCAGCGTCCCGCTGAGCGACACCACCGTGGGCCCCTGGGTCCAGTATCACTCGTACGCGAAGCGCTACGTGCGCGTCATCGACTTCGACAGCCTGGCGCTGCAGGAGGACTACCACCTCGGACACGACGTGGTGCTGAGGGCGCACCCGAGCTTCCGCGGGCTCGGCGGGTCGCGCGACGTGGTCGACCTGTACGCCGCCGCCCAGTACACCGTGCCGCTACGCGACGGCCTCTTCCGGGCGTCGTTCGTGACCGACACCGCCCCCGAGGTGGACCGCATCGCCGACGCGTACATTCTCCCGACCGCGCACCTCGCGACGCCCACGATCGCGGGCCTCGGGCGGATCGTGGTGGACGGAGCGCTCCTCTATCGCTGGCGGAACTATCTCAACCACACCGACTTTCTCGGTGGCGGGTTCCTCGGCGGCGGCGACCGCCTGCGCGGGTACCCGACCAACTTCTTCGTGGGGCAGGACTACGTGGCCTACAACGTCGAGCTGCGCTCGCGGCCGGTGGAGATCTTCTCCTGCCAGATCGGCGGCGTCGTCTTCTTCGACGCGGGCGACGCGTTCAACCGGGCGGGCGCGCTCGAGCCCTTCCAGTCGGTCGGCCTGGGCGTGCGCGGGCTCCTGCCCTGGCTCGACCGTGTGGTCCTCCGGGCCGACCTCGCGTTCCCGCTGGAGCGGCCGCTCGCGCAGTCCGGCGCGCGGATTCCGCCGTACGGGGCCGTCGTCACCTTCGGACAGGCCTTCGGCGTGCCGACCGTCGCGCCGCCGCCCGCGCTGCCCACCGGCGAGTCGGAGGCCGCTCAGTGAGTCAGTGGTCGCAGACGATCATGGCTCCGGAGAGCTCGTCGTCGCTCGGAGCCTCGAAGCGCCGGTCCATGAGGTCGAAGTCGGCCTGCGTGACCCCGGTCGCGAGGACCCGCGCGCGCCGGGTCTCCTGGCCGACGTCCAGATAGTGCATCTTGGTCTCGGCTCGCGTGTGCGCGATGCGCGAGCGGAACGCGTCGCGGTGCGAGACGGTCGCGAGGTCCACGTCGAACACGACGTCGGCCCCGCGGGCCAGGAGCGAGTCGGCCACGAGCCACATCTGCGCCTCGCAGCGCGCCGCCCGCTCCAGGGTCCACGCGCGCTCGGGCGGCTGGGGCGCGTCCATCTCGAAGAGGACCTTCATCCACTCGTGAACCGAGAGACAGAGACATCTCTTCGCGTCCGCGAGTGCCCGGGCGTAGGTCGTCTTGCCTGCCCCGGGCGCGCCGCAGACCATGTGCACTGTTGGCATGACCCTCGAATGTAACAGGGCTTGCCTGGGCCTGCCCAGGGGACCAAGATACCCGCGCCCGATGCGCACGCGAGCCCGGCCCCCGCTCTTGCGCGTCATTTTCGCCGCCCTCGCCGCGACGCTGGTGGCGGCGCTGGCGTCCGGCGCCGGTCTCCCCGGCCTGGTGCACGCGCTGAAGCGAGCGCCTTCGCACGTGTGCACGTGCTCGAAGGGCGGCACTCACGCGGCGTGCAGGGTGTGCAACCCGTCGCTCGCTCGCCAGCACCGCTCGCGGGCTCCGGCGTTCGAGGGGCTCCCCTGCGGTGACCGGCGCGTCGCGGTGGCCGCGGCCGTCGACCCGGGCCTCGCCCCCGCGCCGCTGCTCGGCGCGGCGCCGCCGTTCGCCCGCCTAGCGGCCCCCGCGGCCGAGCGCTTCGTCCCGGAGCAACCGTATCTCGAGCCCGCCACGCCTCCCCCTCGACTCGCGCGCGTCTGACCCAACCGCGCAGTCTTGCGCGCTGCTGGCGAGGTTTCGCTGGAGCAGCGCGTGTCCCCTTTTCACGGAGAGGTGTGCCCATGTCTTCCATGAACGCTCACGGTGTTTCTTTCTTCTCTCGCAGCGGTCGTTATCTCGGTCCGATCGGCGCCGCGGCCTTCGCCGTCCTGGCCGCCTGCTCGAGCAACGGCGGCGCCCCCGACGCGGCCGTGACGTGCGCCGCGGCCACCGGTGGCGCCACGCCCGGCCCCGCCGACACTCACTGCGGGTCGACCGTCCAGCCGACGCTCGCGTCGTCCTGTCACGTCCAGCCCGACGCAGCCGCGCCCGGCGACGACGGAGGCGGCGACGATGGGGGCGGCGACGACGGCGGCGCCACCGTGGACGCCGGCGACATCGGCACCTGCGGCTCCGCGGCCTACGGCGCCACGATGTACGGGAGTCAGGGCAGCGACGACGACTGCAAGTACGACGTGACGTGGACCTCCATGCCGATCTGCCTGAACGTGCCGGTCTATTTCTCGGTGACGGTGAAGTACAGGACGGACCAGTCGCCGGTCACGGGGGCCACAGTGGGGCCCGACGTGGTCCTCAGCTGCAAGTACCCGATCCCGAATGACCCGGCCCCGCTCTACCCCTCGCCGGAGACCACGCCGGGCACGTACAAGGTCGGCCCCGTGAAGTTCGACCGCGCGGGCAAGTGGGTGGTCCGTTTTCACATCAACGGAGACTGCGTCGACCTGCTTCCCACGTCCCCGCACGGCCACGCGGCGTTCTGGGTGACCGTGCAATGAGGGACAACGCACCGACGGCGCGCCTGGCATCCGGGCTCGTTCTCGCGCTCTCCTGCGCGGCGTGCTCCAGCCCGGCGGCGCCCCCGTCCGGGGTCGTCGCCGTGACCAGCGCCTCCGGCGCGCTCAGGGTCGAGGTCCGCACCTCGCCGCAGCCACCCGTGCGGGGCACCAACGGCGCCGAGCTCACGGTCACGAACGTCGCCGACGGGACGCCTCGCGACGGGCTCACAGTCGCCGTCGTGCCCTGGATGGCCGCGATGAACCACGGGAGCTCGACCATCCCCACCGTGACCGCCGCGGGCGGCGGTCGATACGAGGTCGCCGATCTCGACCTTTTCATGCCCGGGCACTGGGTGCTACGCGCCGACTTCTCGGGCCCCGTCCAGGACCATGCCGAGCCCGCGCTCGACATTCCGTAGCGCCGCTGCGCTAGTGCTTGCGCTCGCCGCGTGGGGCTGCCCCTCGCGAGCGTGGGCCCAGGCGTGCTGCGCGGGGGGCAGCGCGGTGACCCCCGCCCGCCTCGAGATGCACGAGGACGCGCTGGTCGGCGCGCAGCTCCGTGCGTCGAGCGCCCTCGGATCGTACGACACCGGCGGACGGTTCGTGGCGTCCCCCCCCGGAGACACCGAGGTCGACTTCGAGGAGGACATCTTCGGCGCGATGCGCTTTCTGCGGCGGGGGCAGGCGGCGCTGCTCGTGCCGCTCGTCGAGACGCGCCGGCGCACCCCGCAGGACGGGGCGCACCTCGGGGGCGGGCTCGGTGACGTCAACCTCAGCGCGCGGTACGACTTCGTCGCCGCGGGCGAGTCGCGGTACCTGCCCGGCGTCGCGCTGCTCGTCGGGGCGACGCTGCCGACGGGTACTCCGGCGGACTCGGCCACCGCGCCGCTCGCCGTCGACGCGACGGGGATCGGCGCCTGGCAGCTCCAGGCCGGGCTGGCGCTCGAGCAGACCTACGGCCGGTGGCTCGTGAACGCGACGGGGATCGTCGCCAAGCGGACCGCGCGCTTCGGCGAGACTCTGGGGACCCAGGGCACCTTCCTCGTGGCCGGCGCGTACTCCTTCGAGGGCGGCGGCGCTCTCGCGCTGTCCGGCTCGTACGCCTTCGAGGGCGACGCGACGACCGGCTCCGGAGCCGACGTCCCGGCGAGCTCGAAGCGGGTGACCGCCGTCACCGTGTCCGGCCTCTGGCCTCTGGCCGACGCGTGGAGGGTGCTGGGCGCGCTCTCGCTCGATCCGCCGATCGACTCGCTCGGCTCTAACCAGCCGACCGCGGGGGCGCTGTCGTTCACCATGATCCGCTCATGGTGGTGAGAGCCGCGCGCCTCGCCTGCGCCTGCGCGCTGCTCTCGTGCGCCGGCCCGGCGCCTCGCGCCGCCGAGGTCCCCCGGGTGCCGCTCGCCGGGCCCGGCGGGCAGTCGCTCGACGCGCGAGCCCTGGCCGCCGGCGCGCCGCTCACCGTGCTCACGTTCTTCTCGCCCGACTGCGACTGCCTCGTCGCTCACGAGGCGCGCCTGCGCGCGCTCGCCGGCGAGTACGGTCCGCGCGGGGTGAGGTTCTTCATGATCGACTCGGAGGTGGGCGGCTCGCTCGAGCGCGACGCGATCGAGGCGGCGCGGCGGGGCTATCGCTCGCCGATCCTCCTCGACCGCGGCGCGCGCCTCGCCGACGCCCTCGGCGCCCGGTTCGCGGCGTTCACGGTCGTCGTCGACTCGACGGGCCGCGTGCGTTACCGCGGCGGGATCGACGACGACCGGATGCACCTTCGAGACGACGCCAGGCCGTACCTGAGGGACGCGCTCGACGATCTGCTGGGCGGCCGCGAGCCCCGGGTGGCGGAGACCGAGGCGCTCGGCTGCGCGTTGCAGAAGTGGTGAGAAGCGGCGCATTTCGGGTTGGCCATTTGCGGCGAACGGGTCATCATGTGCCGCATGGCGAAGGACAGGGGAGAGCAGTCGCCCAGGAGCGAGCCGCGGGATACGTCACGCCGGAAGCGCACGGTCCCGGCCGAGCACAACGGCGCGTTCCTGCTGGCCCTGGCCGACGCCCTGCGCGACATCCTGCACGACGAGCAGCATCGGGCAGCATAGGACGCGCCGCCCGCGGCGTGCTTCAATGCGCCGCCATGTCCACTCTCGAGGGAAAGACGCTCTTCATCACGGGTGCCAGCCGGGGCATCGGTAAGGCCATCGCCCTTCGCGCCGCGCGAGACGGGGCGAACGTCGTCGTCGCCGCGAAGACGACCGAGCCGCACCCGAAGCTCCCCGGCACGATCTTCACCGCCGCAGAGGAGGTGGAGAAGGCGGGGGGGCGGGCGCTCGCGTGCGTGGTCGACGTGCGCTCCGAGGAGCAGATCCAGGCGGCGGTGGACAAGGCGGTCGCGACCTTCGGCGGCATCGACGTGCTCGTGAACAACGCGAGCGCCATCAGCCTGACGGGCACGCTCGGCACCCCGATGAAGCGCTACGACCTCATGCACCAGATCAACACGAGGGGGACGTTCGCCTGCTCCCAGGCGTGCCTCCCGCACCTGCTGAAGGCCGGGAACCCCCACATCTTGAACCTGTCGCCGCCGCTCGACATGCAGGAGAAGTGGTTCGCGCCGCACGTCGCCTACACGATGGCCAAGTTCGGGATGAGCATGTGTGTGCTCGGCATGGCCGGCGAGTTTCGCGCGCAGGGGGTCGCCGTCAACGCGCTCTGGCCGCGCACGGTCATCGCCACCGCCGCGGTGCAGAACCTGCTCGGCGGGGACGCGACCGTCCGCGGCAGCCGCACGCCCGACATCATGGCCGACGCCGCGCACGTCATCCTGACTCGCCCGAGCCGCGAGTGCACGGGGAACTTCTTCATCGACGACGAGGTGCTCTCGTCGGCCGGCGTGACCGACCTCGCCAGGTACCAGATGGTGCCCGGCGCGGAGCTCATCCCGGACTTCTTCGTCTGACGGACATGGACGAGGCCGAAGCCAGGGCGACGCGCCGCGAGATCCTGGACGACGTGGGCGCCATGCTGCGAGAGCACCTCGCCGCGGACGCGTGGGGGCGCGTGCTGATCGAGGTGACCCGAGGGCCCGACGGGCAGCCGATCGTGGCGGGTATCGACGTCGAGGAGATCCTCCACGACGAAGCGCGGGTCGACGAGGTCTTCGGTGGGGAGGGGGCGCGCGCCGTCTTGCCCGTGCTCGCGAAGGCCGTCGAGGCGCTGTGCGCGCTCGACGGGGTAGAGCTCGAGGACGTGCGGGGAGGGACGTTCGTGCGGCGCGAGGACGATCGCTTCGCCTGGCTGCCGGCTCTGGTCCGCGCCCCGAGCCTGCGCTTCGACCGCGAGCGCGACGCGCTGGTGGCGAAGCTCCGCGCGAAGAATGAGGTGCTGCGCGAGCAGTTCGGCTTCCCCGAGGGCGGTCAGCTCGTCCTGGACCTCGCGCGCGAAACGGCCCTCTTCTCGTCGGGGTCGCGGCCGGACCTGGTCGCGCGCGCGACGCTCATGGGCACGTTCGCCCCCGCGTCGCGGACGTGGGGCTGGGGCGGCTCGAACCCGCACGCGCCCGAGGCGATACGCCGGAGCTCGATGGCGCTCGTCGACGCGATCGTCGACCGGGACATCTGGGAGCTGTCCACCCCCGTGTTCTCGACGGACGAGGCGACAGCGTGGGCGCTGGCCGCGCTCGTCTGCGACCGCGCCGGGGGCGACGGCGTCTTCTGCGGTCCCGAGGACGCCGGGCTGGTCTTCGTGCTGCTGCGCGATGCGAAGCCGTAGCGACACCTCGTCCCCGGAGGGGGCGCACGCGCCCGGAGGGTGAGCCTCTCCTCGGGGGCTCGGACGGCGCGTGCTGTCCGGGCTGTCGGGTCGGGGCGCTACGAGCTCGCCCCCTTCGGAGAGGCTCACCCTCCGGGCGCTCGGTCTGGGGTGATTCGCGCCCGGCTCCGGTCGCTCGATTCGGAGCTGACCTCGCTGGTCGAGCCACCAGGGGATAGCGACGGCTCCAGGCCGCGCCGGGGAAGTCGGTCTCGACGATGGGGTGCGCGATCTCGTGCGTGAGGGTCGGCAGGTAAGCCGCTCCCCCCGAGCCGTCGACGACGACCTCGCGCCGCCCGGGGTGATGGAAGCCGAAGAGGTCCGCTCCGCTCAGGACGTAACGCTCGTGGGTCCACGAGTCGTCGTCTCCCCGCGACGAGAAGAGCCGCAGGGTCACCGGACGGACCGGGTCCCTCGCGAAGCGACCCGCGTAGTGCGCGGCGAGAGCCTGGCGGGTCGGGCGGTCGGCCGGATCGAGCAGCGGTGTGGGGCCGATGACGACGAGACTGAAGCCGTCGGGCTCGGGAGGGAGGAAGGTGGGTTGGTGGAATCGTTCGCGCGCGACGCAGGCGAGGTCGTCGGGGGAGCGAGGGGGGCCGCGGGGTGCGCGAGGGGACGCGTCGGGATCCGGAGGGACGGGGCTCGCGCAGGGAATGGAGGCGACGGGGGGCGCGACCGAGGGGACGGGTGCGGAAGGGAGGAGGGCGGGATCTGCGTGTGGTGCCGGGTGATCGCGGAGGGGCGTGCCTCGGCCGCAGGCCGAGGCAGTCAGGAGGAGGGGGGGGGCGAGGGACCGCGCGAGCGAGGCGGGGAAGGTAGCGGAGGGGAAGGGCCGGGCGGAGGCGGGAGGTGCTCGGGGGCGCGAGGGGAGCGGGCGGGGCGCGGGGGGAAGCGGGCGGGAGCGCGGGGGAGGTGCCCGGGCCGGCGACCCGTGGGGACGGGTGGCGGGTGTGAAGTGGGCGGTCCCGCGGGGAAGGTGCCCGGGGGGTGGGCGGGAAGCGGCTTGCCGGGCGGGCCGGGCGGTCGGGAAGCGGAGGGAAGGGGCGTACCCGGAGGCCCGGGCGGAGGGGAGGCGAGGGGGGACTGACGTACCCGGCGGGGAGGGCGGTCCAGGCACCGGGGATGGCTGTGAAGCCGGCGGGTTGGAGGGCATGCGGCGCGAGGCACTCTGCGGGGGAGCGAGTGTGCTCGCGGCCTTCCAAGCCGCGGGTCGCAGGTTCGAGTCCTGCCGGGCGTGCCATGGGAAAAAGGCCAGATCGTGAGCGTTCCGGGGCTTGGCGAGGGTGGCGAGGCCGGTTCCGTTCGCACCTCCGTTTGCACCCCCGTCGACGAGGAGGTGCTCGAGCAGGCGATCGCGCGGCTCACCGTCGCGTCGACGAGGGCGGCCGACGACGAGATCCCGGGGCTCGTTAGCGAGCGACGGGCGATGCGTGAAAAACTCCTCGCACTGCGCCACATGCACGAGCCCCCGCTGGACGACAATGAGGTCGAAGGTCGGGACGGGCGCAAACGGGGCTGTAATACTGGGCGGCATCCGTGACCGAGAACTCACGCCTGCATCTGACGACAGGCGACTGCGAGCGGGTCGTTGCTGCCCCGGGGCGCATCCAGCAGCGCAACGACTCTCCCGGTCATGCCCGCGACCGAATGCCAAACCGCTTCGTTCGCCCCTTTCTTGGCACGGATCGCCAGCCCTTCCGTGGACATGATCGCCAGCACATCACCAACCCAGCGTTGCCCGACCTGACCGATGCCGCGATAGAGGGCGTTCTCCTTGCGACCGTGTCCGCGCTGCAGATAGAGCTTGCGGAGGATAGTCATCGCCACCCGCACGGGCATGGGTAGCTCGTCGCGATCGAGGATCTGCGCACTTGTCGCATAGGCGTCGAATTCAGCGACCTCCACGCGCTGAATCCAAGCCGGGAGCCCATTCATGCTGGCGCACCCGCTGAGCCGGTGGATCACGCTGTCTGTCACCGTGACGCGCGTGACTGTCAGGTTGTCCGGAACCACGAGCTCACCGAACTCACAGTTCCGCAGCGTCAAGCCACTGACCGGGCCGCCCGTGGAAAGATCAAGACAGGCGAGCGTGGCTCCCTCCAGTTTCAGGTCGTCGAGGTCCACCGCGCGGTCCTCAGCGCACTCCCTCAACACCTGCACTACGTCGGCCGCGAGCGTGGGAGCACCGTGGCGTTCAACGGCGGCACGCGCAGCCACTCTTGCCTTACTGCAAGCGTCGGCACCATGCGTCTTGGTCGCTCGCCGCGCAGCCACCGCGACCCCGATCGTCCCGAGACCGTGCTGCCAGTTTGAAGCCAGCGCCGGTGCTTGCCAGGGGCTGTCTACAAGACGCACAACGTCCCCGGCGCGTAGGACATCCAGCATCTGCGAGTCTATGAACGTTCGTGTCCCCTTCTGGGGGTCGAGCACACCTAGCCCGGGAAGCCGGTTCAGGAGCGGGCGTGCGACCTCATCGGGATCGGCCCCTGTTATCGAACGGAACGCGCGAGCGATTCCCTCGCCGGAGATTTCGCCGCCATCGCGCGCCTGCGATCTGCTCGTCGAAGCCAGGTGCTCTAGGATGGAACGAACCGTCGCCGGGTCGAGGGTCTTGTGGATCAGCGCCTCGCGTTCGCAGATCCGATCAATCAGCGCATCCCAAGCTCCGTCCGGCTCCTCGGACGCACCCTCGCCGACGACCTGCGCAGTGCGCTGGAGCAGATCGAGAGCGTGCTTGGCGACCTGCAGCAGCGCGCCGCGACTGCTCGTCGGAGTTGATCACCGGAAGGAAGACGGGCAACGCTGGTTCCGAAAGCGCGAGCGGCTCGCGATGTCGCGAGGTTAGGACGCCCTTCGGCATGCCCCGCGCTTCGGAACGCTCGAGGGCGCGGTGCAGCGTCGTCGGCGTCACTCGCAACTCCTTCGCGACGCCACGGATCGCCGCGATCGCGACCATCGGCGCGCGTCGCGTTGATGGCTGCACGGAGCCGCTCGTACGCGGTCCTGTAGTCCGACATCGCGCGCAATGCTTCCATACGCGCCGCTTCGACGCTCGGTGACAGTGGTGACCGAACCGAAGCGTTCGACCCGAGCCAGGACGTGATCTTCGCCTTCCGTTCAGCGAAGAGCGCATCGTCGCTCCCACACTTTGCTCGAAGAAATGCTTCCCAGCGAAGCTCTCGCTTCTCCTTGCTATTGCAGCGCAAGCACGCAAGCAGCCGATTGTCGATGCCGTTGCCACCCGACGGATCCGCGTGGTCGAGATGCGGAGACGCACTCCGCTCGCCACAGTAGCAGCAACAATCGTCGAAATACGCGCGGAGCCGCCCCCGCTGCGTCTTCGTCGGCGGCCGATCGACGAGCTCGCTGATGGCGCGCGCCATCTGGTTCATGATGACCGGCAGATTCATGCCCGACCCACTCAGCGCAGCACGTTGAATCGGGTCTCGCTGATCTCGATCAGGAGGCGCGTGTCGCGCCTCTGCTGCACCTGGGCATGCTCGAACTCGATCCAAGGCATGAGCTCTTCGGCTCGTCGCGCTCCCCGCGCCTCGTTCATCCGGAAGCTGATTCGACCAAGCTTTCGGAACTTCGTCACGTTGCCGGGCGGGACCCGCGCTGTCATCGTCTTGAAGTCCTTGTGGTTCCAGGTGACAACGATCGCGCCAAGACGATTTCCCGCGAAGGCGATGAGCGGGTCAGGCGCTTGCGCGAGCAGGAGATCCGTCACGAAGTGAACGGTGTGCTCGTGCTTGGAGAAGACGTCGGCAACGGAGTGCGGCACGCACTCGTCGATCAGCAGCGTCATGCGCGGCGACGCGGCCACGTTCACAGACTCAACCGGTTCGGCGATGACGCGAGCGCTTCTGCTCGTAGTTCACGGCCTCCGCGACGTCAGCCTCCGTCAGCCGCGGGTACTCGCGAACGATCTGTGCGGCGGTGTAGCGAGACTGCCAAAGGTTCCAGACCGCGGAGGTAGGCACCCTGGTTCCCGCGACGACGGGAGCGTTGTGCATGACGTACCGGTTCTTCGCGATCCGACCGTAGTCCTCAGGTCTGCGCTCGCGAAGGGCAGCGGCTGCGCCGGCCACGTCGCGGGCAACGGCTTCGAGGGTGACCTCGATGACCCGCTGCCGCGAGCCGTGCGCTGCCATTACGGCTCCCGTCTTGGGCTCGCGAAAGAATACCTGCCGGCCGAGCACGTACAGGCTGAGGCTCGCCCACGGCGTCTCGTTGTGATGCTGAAGTTGCGCGCCAACCTTGCGAAGCTCCTGCAGCGACACCTTGTGCTGCTTGCGCAGGATCGCGATAGCGCGCAGCCCGACAACATCTCGAAACGAATAGACGCGCCCGAATGCGTGCGCGCCGTCAGCGAGCTCGGGATGGAAGAACTCCGTGTCGTCCCAGTACCGCAGCTGCGTGGAGGAGAGGCCCGTGAGCCGCTTCACCTGATCGGCCGAGAATGCCAGGATCTCCATACAGTGGCCTTCCGTACAGTATAGGCCAGCCTGCGAGCAAGTTCCGCATCGAGAAAGGAGAGGTCCCGCGTGACGGGGCCCGAGGAGGGAGCGAGCTCGGACGGCCCGGACAGCACGCGCCGTCCGAGCCCCCGAGGAGATGCTCACCCTCCGGGCGCGTGCGGTTTCTCGCGACGGGCTGGTCTTCGTGCTGCTGCGCGACTCGAAGAACCTGTGATCGCTCTAGCCGGGGCGGCACCCTACCGCCGCCCAGACGCGATGCAGCACGGCGAGGGGCTCCGCCGGGAAGCGCTCGGCGAGGACGCGGCGCAGGTCCTCGTCGAACGCGCGCACCCCGTCGGGAGGCAACGTCGCGCCCACGCCGGCGCTGGCCCTGACGCGCCCTCGCCACGCCTCGTGCGAGTACATCGCGTCGACGTCGAACGAGAAGGTCTCGATCCCGTGGAAGCCCGCGACCCCCATGTCTCGCAGCCACGGCGGGTAGATCCCGAGGCCGTTGCCGAGCTTCCAGTCCGGGTTGTGACGCTCGATCAGCTCCTCGGTCACCCGCGCGACGTTGCCCGGCAGAGGGATCCAGTCGAAGTGCGCGATCACGAGCCGGCCGCCGGGGACCAGCAGGCGGCGCGCTTCGGCGGCTGCCCGGGCTCGGTCGAACCAGTGCCAGCACTGCCCGGCTGTCACCAGGTCGAAGCTCGCATCCTCGAGCCCGGTTGCCTCGGCGGGCGCCTCGACGTACCGCACGCTCACCCCCGCGTCGCGATCGAGCTGCGCGGCTTGCTCCATCATCGCCGGCGACCGGTCCAGCCCGCTCACCTCGCACCCCCGCCGGGCGAGCCCGCGCGCGAGCGTGCCCGTCCCGGTGCCGACGTCGAGCGCGCGAAGGCCGGGCCGCACGGCGCCCAGCGCCGTCAGCCGGTCGAAGAACTCCTCCGGGAAGCCGGCGCGATGCCGGGCGTAGTCTTCCGCCGTCTTGCCGAACTCGACCGAGCCGGCGGGGGCCTTGACGCTCGTCTTCATCCTTCGAATGACTTAGGGGGCGCGCGTGCGGTTGTGAAGCCCTCTCCGGGCCCCTAGCGCCCGCGGGAGGATGACGCCGAGGGGGGCCGTCGCTCACGCTAGCGCTTGTGGTGCCGCGCGACGGCCATGACGCTCGGGCGACTGACGCCCTTTGCGCCGCGCGACGCGAAGTACGCGCGCAGCACGTCGCGCGCGAGCACGTTGGCCTTGACCTGCCAGACGGGTCCGTTGACGACCAGCACGGCGATCGCGACCTGCGGCTCGCCGGGCTGCGGACGCACCGGCGCGAAGCCCGTGAACCACGTGTAGTAGCGGTGGGTCTCGGCGTCGGTCAGAGTGCCCGTCTTGCCGGCCACGCCGATGCCGGGCAGAAACGGCGTGCCGTGCGCGTCGTGGAAGGCGTGCCAGCTGGTACCCTCGCCCACCGTGTGCTCCATCATCGAGGAGAGGCGCTCGGTCGTCTCGCGGGCGACGGCGCGCCGGGGCTGCGGCGCGTCGGGCGCCGTCCACAGGACTGCGCCCGCGGGTGACACGACCTTGTCGACGATCGTGGGCCTCAGGGTCTCGCCGCCTCGAGCGACCAGGGCGCTCATCTCCACCGCCTGGAGCGGCGACAGCGTCGTGTTCCAGAACCCCGCTGCCGTCCGCGCCAGCTCCAGCGGCTCGCTCGGCACCCGCAGAGAGCTCGGCTGGACGGGCACGTCGAAGGGCAGGGCCTGGGCGTAGCCGAACCGGCGGGCCATCGCCTCGAGCTGCGACGGCGCGATGTGCTCCTTCGCGAGGCGGGCGAACACCGCGTTGATGCTGCGGCCCAGCGCCGAGGCGAGGGTCGCGCACCAGCGGTCGCGCTGCGGGTCGTCGACCAGGTCGCTGGCGGCGATGCGTTGCTCGCCGCCCGAGTAGCATTGCCTCGTGTCGGGTTCGAGGTGGGCGTCCTCGAGCAGCGCAGCCGCCGTCACGATCTTGAACACGCTGGCGCTGGGCGCGGTCGCCTCGACGCAGAGGTCGCGCGCGGGTCCTCGGTCGACGCGGCTTGCGTAGACAAGCACCCGGCCGGTCGCCACGTCCATCAGGAGCGCGGCGGCTTCGGTCGGATGGTGGGCGGCCATGAGGCCCAGCGCCGTGCGCTGCAAGTCGGGATCGATCGTGAGGTGCGCGAGGCCCCCGTCCGCGGGCGCCACGAGGCCCGAGTCGTCCGACGAGATCCGCAGGAGATCGAGGCCGGCGACGGGGGACGCTTCGTCCTTGTGCGGCGCCTCCTCGTGGGGGACGGGCTCCGCGTGAGCGAGCGCGGGTGGCAGCTCCGCCGGGGCCGTCGGGGCCACCGCGGCCACGGGCGCCGCGATCGGCGCCGGGTGTCGCGCCAGGAACGCCGCGCAGGACAGGACGGATGCGCCGATCAGCGCAAGAGCCAGCGTGCGTCGCATCGTCCACGGATGTGGCATGCCGGGGTCGAAGCGGGCAAAAAACGCGCGCTAGGCGCGCTGGGGTATCGTGGCGGGCATGCTCCACGGTGCTCCGCTCGCGCTCCTGCTCGCCGCCACGCGCGTCGTCGCTCCCGCCGGGGCGGGGCTGGGTCCGCTCGACGTTTCGGTCGATCTGGAGAAGAGAGCCATCGTGGCGAACGGCGCGACGCTGCCGATCCCGCTCGACCCGGCGCAGCTCCCGGCCGACGGGGACGTGGTCGTCGAGGTCGTGGCGATCGGACGCGGCCAGCACGTCGTGCACGTGCGCGTCCCGGTCCGCGGGTCGGAGCCGGGAGGCTCGGCCTGGGAGGCGCTGCTGGCGGCCGGCCGCCGGGACCCCGTCTTCGCCGGCATGACGGGCTTCGCCGGGGGCGACCCCGGAGAGCGCACCGGCCAGGCGATCCAGATCGTGGCCGACGGCGCCACGAGCTTCGTGCTGGTCGGTGAGGTGAGGGAGGATCTCGGGATCTGCGGCCAGGCCGTCACCCTTCTCGAGCCCCGCGCGCTCTACCCCGGCGCTCTCGAGCTCCGGCCGGCGACGGTGCAGCGGCTCGGAGCCGCGCAGCTCGCTCGGGCCGAGAAGCTGGTCGCGGTCGAGCGGACGGCTCCCCTCGACGCGCCGCTCGGGAAGCTGCTGCTCGCGCGCGGCTCGAGCGTCGAGGGCTCGCGCGGCGCGGAGCTGACCGACGGGGACCCGCGGACCGTATGGCAAGAGGAGCGGCCCGGCGCCGGCCAGGGGGAGTTCGTCGTCATGTCGGCCCCGAAGGGCGTGCCGATCGCGCGAATGGAGATCGCGGTGCCCACCGGCCTCGGCCCCGACCAGGCCCAGATGGCGTCGCCGAAGACGTTCTACCTGGTCACCGCCACCCGCACCTTCGAGGTGACCCTGCCGCCGGCGGCTTCCCGCAAGCCGTCCGCCGCATACTCGATCGCGTTCCCCGAGCCGATCGACGCGTCGTGCGTGGCCCTCGTGCTGGGCGAGGCGCACTCGCGCGGGCTCGCGCACCCTGTGGTCGGGGTCACCGAGCTCGTGGGATACAGCGAGCTGGACGCCCCCGGCGCGACGCTCGACGACGTCGCCAGGCGGCTGTCGAGCGAGCGCGGCGCGGCGGCCGGGCAGGTCCTCGAGCGCGCAGGTGAGGGGGCTCTCGCCGCGGTGGCGAAGGCATACGACGGCCTCGACGCCCGGGGCCGCGCGCTCGCGATCGACGTGGCCGCAAGTCACGCGCGCTGCGAAGACGCGGCGCCGTTGCTCGCGCGCGCCCTCTGCGAGAGCGGGGGAGAGGCGCCGCGAAAGGCGCGCGAGAAGCTCGAGCGCTGCAAGGGCGCGGCCCCGGCTCTCGCCGAGAGGCTGCGCAGCGACGCCGCGTCGCGCGCATGCGTCGCTCCGCTCCTGGCCACCCTCGCGCCCCAGGACGGCATCGAGCCGATCGCGGACGCGCTCTCGGCCACCGCCGAGGGCGACGCGGCGACCCGCGCGGC
>PLYU01000030.1 GCA_003153495.1 Myxococcales bacterium | reverse complement strand
CAGGGAGCCCGCCGCGCGGCGGAGGAAGAGGCATGGACGCGGCGGAGCGAGCCGGCACGACCGCGGTGCGCCCCGCGGCGCGGGCCGGCGGGGCGGCCAGGGCAGGGAGGCCCTGGTGCTGCCCGCTCTGCTCCGCCGGCGCTCCGCGGCCGGGGGGAGGCGGCTGCGGCGTACGCACGCCGCCGTAGCTGCGCTGCCGCGCGTACTGCTTCATCGCCTCGTTGACGAGGTAGTCGACGCTGCACTCCAGCTCGTGCGCCATCTGCTCGAACGTCTCCCACAGGACGTCGCGGCACTGAAATGTTCGGGCGCTCTTCTTGTTCGGATCGCCGCTCATCGTCTTGCGCCGTCGTGATCGGAGAGCATGTGGCTCTCGGCCGAGATCGGCTCGACCCCCAAAGTACAGCCCCTCGGACGGTTTGCCCAGTGTCCGCTCATTGCAGGGAGGGCTCGATGCACCAGCGGACGAACTCGCCCACCGTCGTGACGGTCTTGGTTTCCTTGTCCGCGCTGCCCGGCCCGTTGGGAACGTCGCACTGCCAGCCGCACTGATCGGCCGGATCGCACTTGGAGACGGGCGTTCTGTCCTCGGCCAGCTGGGCCAGCGTGCCTGCCTCGGCCTTCTTCGCCCCGTAGAACGAGCCCGCGGCCGTCAGCTTGGCCCCCAGCTCCCTGGACTGCAAAAATGCGTTGAGCGCGTCACGCGGCTTGGGCCCGCCTTGCGGGTCCATGCTCATGATGAGGGTCCCGTAGGAGATCGGCTCGCTGAGGGCCATCTTCGCCTTGTCGCCGGCCGGGAGCCGCCGCATGAAATCGGGCAGGTCTCGCGTTCCAATCACCTTGAGGATCATCCTGGCCGCGTCGAGGCGGACCTGCCACTTCTTGTCGAACAGGGTGTAGAGCCTGGCGACGATCGTGTCCTTGGGGAGCTCGCCGAGGCGGGCCATGGCCACTCCGCGAACCTTGTCGGGGTTCGTGTCGTCCTTGAGGATGTCGAAGATGAGGTTGACGTCGTTCGGGAAGCTCTTGTCGACGCGGTTCTCGAGCGCGGCCAGCGCGTCGGTCCGCATCTTCTCGCTCTTGCTCTTGTCGTGGGCGAAAGCCAGGCAGTACTCGACCGCCGGCCGCCCGCCCACCCGCTTGAGGTTCGTGAAGACCCTCTCGAGCTCCTGCTCCTGATACTGCCGGAGCTGATCGGTCACCTGCTGAGGCGTCGCGTTGGTCTTGGTCTTCTGGTTGGCCTCGAGGACGAGCGCCCGCTGCTTGTCGAGCCACTCCGACGAGTCGATGTGCTTCGCCAGGGTGACGAGGGCCTCGCTCCCGCGCCGCTTGGTGTCGTCGTCGCCGATGTCGGCGATGAGCGCGCACGCGCGGTCCACCTTCGTGGAGCTCTCGCCTATCACGCTCGGCAGTCTCTTCACGCTCGGCGCGCCGATGAAGCGCATGATCTGCTCGAGCCCGAACTGCTGCGTGCTGTTGTCGATGCGCTCCTCGAAGCCCGTCTGGACCCAGTCGGAGAGCGCGGCGACGAGGTCCCCCTTCGTCTTCTCGTCGCTCGCGAGCGGGGGCTCGTGCGCCAGCAGCGCGAAGGCCGCGTCCTTGTACGGGATGCTCGGGTCGGGCGCGATGAAGGTGGGATCCGGCGACCTGGGCACCGGCTGCCGGATGGCCTCCGTGAGCTTCGGGGCGATGTCGTCGACGATGTGGCGTCGCGCGTCGTCGCCGAGCACGGCGAGCGCGCCCTGCACGCGACCCTGCGGCGTGTCGAAGCCGGTGACCAGATACTCCAGCCCGACGCGCTTGCCGTTGCGGGGTCTGACCCGCACGAGCGACATGGCGGCCTCGTCGCGCAAGCTCCCGGCGAACTTGTCGTGCGTCACGATGGCGTAGAGCTTCGCGGGGCCGTTCTCGGTCGTCTCCCAGCGGTGCACGTCGGCTTCGCTCACCGCGCACCCCGCGAGCCCACCGCCGGTCAGCGACGCGCATACCGCCAGCGGTCCGGCCCGCAAGAGCCGCCCACACCTCCACCTCGTCTCCGGGAGCCGCCGTCGCATCGTCGTTCCGTTCTCCTCGCAGATGCCCTGTCCGCAGATGCTCCTGCCCGCCCTCAGCCGCGGGAACGCGCCCCATTCGCCGCGCCGCCCGGATGCTACGCCGCCCGACGCAGGATCGGAATTGTTTCGGGAAGTTGACCCTCTCGCACGCGCCAGCGTAGCTTCGTGTGTAGGACAACGTAGGGAATGGCTCTCCCGGTCACTTTTGCAGGCGATCGTACGTCCCAGGCTTCGCGTGGGGCGGGCGACTTCCCCGGTCGGCCGGCGAACACGCGCACGCCGACGGTGCTGGGGCGCGGCGCGCTGGCGTATGGGCGCACGCGGGAAGTCGCGGCCCTGGTGCTCTGGACGCTGGCGCTGTTCTTCGCGCTCGCCCTCGCTTCCTACCAGGGCGACCCGTCGGGTAGCCCTCTACCCACGCCAACCCCCGAAGGGGCGCAGTGGGTGGGCCCGGTCGGCGCTCTGGGCGCCCGCGCCCTCGTGTCGCTCGTCGGGGTCATCGCGTGGGGGCTGCCGCTCGAGCTGATGCTGCTGGGTATCCCGCTCGTCCGGGGCAAGCCCAGCCCGGCGACCTCGGGGCGAATCGCCGGCGACCTGCTGCTGGTGGTCGTGGCCACCGCGCTCGTTCAGGTAGGCAGCCCCGGGCGCACCGCGTTCGGGACGCACCCGGCGGGGGGCCTCGTCGGCGAGCTGTTCGGCGAGCTCGCGCGCTCGCTCTTCTCCACGGGAGGTTCATTCCTCGTCGGGTTCGCGTGCATGGGGCTCATCCTCATCGCCCGAGCGGCGTTCTCCTTCATCGCGTTCGCCCGGCTCGTGACCCGACTGGCGGTCGGGGCCGCCGCGTGGACCGCGGGGGCGACGCGCGCCGTGGCCGAGGCCTGGGGGCAAGCGCGCGCGCTCGAGCGGGAGCGCAAGGAGATCGCTCGAATCGCGAGCGAGCCGAACATTCACGCGTCGCCCGCGGACGAGGCGATCGTAGCCGTGCTGCCGTTCGAGACGGACGAGGGCGTGGCCGAGGCCCTCGCCGGACCCGAGGGGGCTGCGCCCAGGCGGCCGCGTCGAGCCCGGGGCCTCTCGCCGAAGGCCCCGGAGGTCGAGGTCATCCCCCCGGAGCCGTCGCCCCCGGTCGAGGAGCCGCTCCTGCTCGAGGAATTGCCCTCCCCCGAGGAGGCAGCGCCCATCGTGCTCGGCGAGGTCGAAGCGCCTTCGCCCAGGCCGAAGCGCAGCAAGAAGGCCCCCACGATCGTCGACACCTCGGCCGCCCTCGAGAAGGAGGCTGCCACCCCCGAGCGCCCGAAACGAGGCGCGTCGTCGTTCCAGCTGCCGAACGTCGACATGCTGGTCGCCGAGAAGATCGACCCCAACCTGGCGATCGATCGCGACAAGCTCCTCGCCAACGCGCAGACGCTCGTCGAGACGCTCGCGCACTACGGAGTCCAGGGGAAGGTCGAGGACATCCTGCCCGGCCCCACCGTCACCACCTACGAAGTCTCGCCCGCCGCAGGCACGAAGGTCTCGAAGGTGGCCGGCCTGGCCGACGACCTCGCCCTCGCCCTCGCGCGGAAGGTCCGTATCGTGGCCCCGATCCCGGGAAAGAACCGGATCGGCTTCGAGCTGCCGAACGAGCGGCGGGTCAAAGTCGTGCTGCGCGACCTCGTCGAGGACAGGCGGTTCCAGTCGCTGGAGGTGCCGCTGCCGGTGGTCCTCGGCCGCGACATCCTGGGCAACCCGGTCTACGCCGACCTCGCAAGCATGCCCCACGTGATCGTCGCGGGCGCCACCGGCGCCGGCAAGAGCGTGGGGCTGAACGTCATGCTGCTGTCGCTCCTCTACAGGCGCTCGCCCGACGAGCTGCGGCTCCTCATGATCGACCCCAAGGTGGTCGAGCTGGCGCCGTTCGACCGCATCCCGCACATGCTGTTGCCCGTCGTCACGGACATGAAGCAGGCGGCGAACGCCCTCAAGTGGGCCGTCGACGAGATGGAGCGGCGCTACCAGGTCTTCGCCGACGCCGGGACGAAGAACATCGCCAGCTACAACGCGTGGGCCGATCGCGTCGCGCGCGGCGAAGCGAAGAACCCGAACGCCCGCGTCGTCATGGCCAGGGACCACAACAACCTTCCCGAGGAGATCCCCGCCGAGAAGGGGAGCGACGAGGGCTACGTCCCGCTGCCCGAGAAGCTGCCGTGGGTCGTCATCGTGGTCGACGAGTTCGCCGACCTGATGATGCAGCAGGGCAAGGAGGTCGAGGCGGCGGTCGCGCGGCTGGCCCAGAAGGCGCGCGCGGCCGGCATGCACGTGATCCTCGCCACGCAGCGCCCGAGCACGGACGTCATCACCGGGACGATCAAGGCGAACTTCCCGACGCGAATGGCCTACCGGGTCGCGCAGAAGGTCGACTCGCGCACCATCCTCGACGAGCAGGGGGCCGAGCACCTGCTCGGCATGGGCGACATGCTCATCAAGCTCAACGGCACGGGCGAGGTCAAGCGCGTGCAGTGCCCCTGGGTCAGCGAAGAAGAAGTCCAGCGGGTCACCGACTTCCTGCGAACGCAGGGGGAGCCCGTGTACGATGACAACATCCTCAAGCCGCGCGACGGCGACGAGGACGCGGTCGACGAGGGCGACGCCGAGCAGGATCAGCTCTACGACGAGGCCGTCCGCCTGGTGGCCGACACCCGGCGCTGCTCGACCTCGTGGCTGCAGCGCAAGCTCGGCCTGGGCTACAATCGCGCCGCGCGCATCGTCGAGATGATGGAGAAGCGGGGCCTCGTCGGGCCTGCCAACGGAGCCAAGGATCGCGAGGTCCTCGTCGATCCCCTCTGAACATGCGAGCCCCCCCCGCAAATTCGACGGCCGTCCCGAGGTTGCTATGCTTCCCCCGCACGTGTCGCGGACGGACGACAAAGGGGCGGGCGCTTCGAGCGGAGAAGCGTCCGAACGAGGAACCGACGACGGGGGGGCGCCGCAGGCGGACTCTGTCGGCGAGCGCACATCCTCGGTTCAACTCATCGGAGGGTATGGAGTGGCCGACGAGACCGAGCGCACGCGTTTGATCGCCGACATCATGCGTCTCATCCGCG
>PLYU01000041.1 GCA_003153495.1 Myxococcales bacterium | reverse complement strand
TGCCTGTCGGCGCTGTACGGGCAGGCCGGGAAGATCGACGAGGTCGTCAAGCTCCTCGCCCCCCACGAGGCGATGATGCTGCGCGACGTCCGGATCGCCCACAACTACTTCGAGGCGCTCTTCCAGCTGCGCGACATGCAGAAGATCACCGCCCTGCTCAACAAGCTGGCGACGAGTCAGGTCCGCGAGGTCAAGCAGTTCGCGATCGAGCGCTCGCGCGTCGTGTCCCAGATGCTCGCCCAGCAGCAGCAGCAGCCGGCGCCGCCAAAGGTGTGAGAGAGCCCGCTCAGCGAGGACGATCACGAAGAGCGCCGCGAGGCCCAGCACCGCCCCGCCCGGTCGTCCGAGCCACCTCATGGTCCGCCCGTGCTTCCTACGCTCACCCGCGCGGACGCGCGAGCAGGAGCAGGAAGATGGGCCCGCCGAGCAGCGCGGTGACCGCCCCGACGGGGACCTCCGTATGCACGACCGGGGCGAGCAGCCGCACCACCAGATCGCAGGCGACGAGCGTCGCTCCGCCGGCGAAGAGCGACGCAGGCAGCAGCACGCGCAGGTCGGGGCCGACGAGGCGCCGCAGCGCCTGCGGAACCACGAGGCCCACGAACGCCACCGGGCCCGTCACGCTCACGATCGCGCCGACGACCGCCGCGCACGCGAACAGCGCGCGGCGCTCGAGCGCGCGCACGTCGACCCCGAGGCTGGCCGCGGACTCGTCGCCGAGCGACAGGAGGTTGATCCGCGCGGCGTCCGCGAGGAGCACGCCGACGCCGACGGCCACGTAGGCGCACACGAAGCCGAGCTCCTGCCAGGTGGGCACGTCGAGGTAGCCCATCAGCCACCACACCAGAGACTGCAGCTTGCCGGGGTCGGCGAGCGCCTCGATGAACAGGATGGCTGCCCACGCGATCGAGTTGATGACGACCCCCGCCAGCAGGATCGACGCCCCCTCCGCCCGCCCCGCGCGGACCAGCCCCCAGACGAGCGCGGTCGCCGCGAGCCCTCCGGCGAACGCCGCGGCCGGGACCCCTGCAGCCCCGATGAGCGGCACGCTCGCGAGGCCGCCGGCGATCGCGACGGTCGCGCCGAGCGCGGCTCCGCCGGACACGCCGAGCACGTACGGCTCGGCCAGGGGGTTTCTCAGGACGCTCTGGAACGCCGCGCCGACCGCGGCGAGGCCGGCGCCGGCGACGGCGCCGAGCAGGACGCGCGGGAGGCGCACGCCGACGACGATGTCGTGGGCGCGGGTCCCGCGTGCGAACGCGTCGGCCAGGCCGGCGGTGCCGCTCCCGAACGCGACGCCGAGCGCCATCGCAGCGAGGAGCGCGAGGGCGCCGAGGACGATCGCGGTCGGGATACGCACGGGCAGCGTGCGCTACGCGCGATTGCGCTCGTGGAGGATTCGCAGACCGATCAGCGTCAGCTCGTCGTCCACGTCGGTGATGGTCCGCGACAGAGGAGCGATGAGGGAAGCGAGCCCGCCGGTGGCGATGACCGAGCAGGGGAAGCCGACCTCGCCGAGGATACGCTCGACCAGCCCGTCCACGAGGCCGACGTAGCCGTAGACGATCCCCGACTGCATGGCGTGGACCGTGTTCTTCCCGACCACCTTCGCAGGCTTCGCGATCTCGACGCGCGGCAGCTTCGCGGCACGCGCGAAGAGGGCGTCGGCGCTGATCTGCAGACCGGGCGCGAGCACACCGCCGAGGTACTCGCCCTTCGGGGTAACGACGTCGAAATTGGTGGACGTGCCGAAGTCGACCACGACGACGCCGCCTTTTGCCCGGTCGAACCCCGCCACCGCGTCGGCGATACGGTCGGCGCCGACCTCGCGGGGGTTCTCGATGAGGATCGCCATCCCGGTACGTATCCCCGGGCCGACGACGACGGCCTCGCGGCCGAAGGCGGTCCGCACGAGACTGAGCATCGGCTCGGTGAGCGAAGGCACGACACAGGCGAGGATGGCGGCGTCGATCCTCTCCGGGCCGACGCCGTGCAGGTCGAGGAGGGCACGGAGGGCGATGGTGTACTCGTCGGCCGTGCGCCCGCGCGCGCTCTCGACGCGGAACTTGTGCACCAGGTTCTCGCCGTCGAATACCCCGTAGACGATGTTGGTGTTGCCGACGTCGATGGCGAGGAGCATGGCTCGCGACGAGCATAGCCCAGGTCGCGCCGTCACTCCTCGACGCGCACGGCGCGCACGACGTCGCCCTCCGTGACGTCGCTCCACGCGCCCTCGGCGCGCCCGATCCAGGCGTACTGGCCGTCCAGGTGCGGGTGACGCGCGAGGGTCACGAAGATCTGACTCGAGCCCGTGTCTCGTCCGGCCAGGGCGACGCCGACGTCGAACGGCTCGAAGGGGACGGGCGACGTCTCGCANNGTCGCCGCCGCGATCGCCCAGCTGGACGACGAATCCGGGGACGACGCGGTGCACGGCGATGCCCGTGTAGAAGCCGGAGCGCGCCAGGGCCACGAGACGCGTGACGGCGATCGGGGCGAGCCCCGGGTCGAAGCGCACGGCCAGCGAGCCGGCGTCGGTGTCGAAGACGACGCGTGCGGAGTGGTCGAGCTCGTGCCCGAGCTCGGCGGCTGCGTCGCCCGGGGCGTNNGGGGCGTCGGGCGGCGGGCAGGCGGCCCCTTTCTCTCCCGCAGTCGCGAGCGCCTTGGCTGTCCGGGCGCGAACGGTGACGTTCGGGTCCGCGCAGGCCACGCGCGCGTAGGCCCGCGCCTCGTCGAGTCCGGCCGCGAACGCGGCGTCGAGCAACGCGATGCGCGTCTCGACGACGTCCTCGCTCCAGGGGCGGGCGAGGGCGGCGCGCAGCGCGGCGGCGAC
>PLYU01000128.1 GCA_003153495.1 Myxococcales bacterium | reverse complement strand
GCCTTCCGCCGCGCCCGCGCCGACCTCCACCTCGCTTCGCCGCCTGTTCTGACGGGCGGCAAGATGACCCGGGCCGTCATCGAGCTGACCGATGTCACGAAGGTCTACCAGACGGGGGACGTCGAGCTCAGGGCGCTCGACGGGGCGTCGCTGCGAGTCGACGAGGGCGAGTTCGTCGCCGTGATGGGCTCCTCGGGCTCCGGCAAGTCGACGCTCATGAACATCGTCGGATGCCTCGACCGCCCGACCACGGGAACCTACGCCCTGGCGGGTCGCCCGGTGTCCGGGCTGAGCCGGAGCGAGCTGGCCAGGACGCGCAACCGCATGCTCGGCTTCGTCTTCCAGCAGTTCAACCTGCTCTCGCGCACCAGCGCCCTCGAGAACGTGGAGCTTCCGCTCGAGTACGCGGGGCTCGGGTCGCGGGATCGCCGCCGCCGCGCGATCGCCGCCCTCGAGCGCGTCGGCCTCGGCCACCGCCTCGAGCACCACCCCAACCAGCTCTCCGGCGGCCAGCAGCAGCGCGTCGCCATCGCGCGCGCCATCGTCAACGAGCCCAAGGTCATCCTCGCCGACGAGCCGACCGGTGCGCTCGACTCGCGCACGAGCGTCGAGGTGATGGGCATCTTCCAGCAGCTGTGGCGCTCCGGGATCACGGTCATGCTCGTGACGCACGAGCCGGACATGGCGGAGTTCGCGTCGCGCGTCATCGTCATGCGCGACGGGCGGATCCTCTCGGACCGCACCCAGGAGCCGAAGCTCGCGGCTCCCGCGCCGCCTCTCGAGAGCGGCGGGGCGGCATCGTGAGCCCGCTGCAGACCTTCCGGGTGGCCTTCCGGGCGATCCGGCGCAACAAGCTGCGCGCGGCGCTCACCACGCTGGGCATCGTCATCGGCGTCGGGGCGGTCATCGCGATGATGGCCATCGGGGCGGGGGCGAAGGCCCAGGTCGAGCAGGCGTTCGCCGCCATGGGGACCAACGTCCTCATCATTCTGCCCGGCTCGACGAGCTCCGGCGGCGTCAAGGGCGGCTTCGGATCGATGCCGACGTTGACGTGGGATGACCTGGCCGCCGTCCGCAGCGACGTGGCCACGGTCAAGAGGGCCGCGCCGACGATGCGCTCGAGCATGCCGGTCATCAGCGAGGACCAGAACTGGACGACGAGCATCACGGGCACCTCGCCGGAGTACTTCGACATCCGGAACTGGCCGATGGCGCTGGGCTCGCCCATCACCCAGGCCGACGTGGACGGGGGCACGAAGGTCGTCGTCCTCGGCCAGACCGTCGTCGACAAGCTGTACGGCCCCAACGCCAACCCGGTCGGGCAGTCGGTGCGCGTCGGCAACACCCCGTTCCAGGTGGCGGGCGTCGCGGCGAAGAAGGGGCAGTCTGCGACGGGGCAGGACTACGACGACGCCGCGTTCATCCCGTTCACGACGTTCGCGCAGAAGGTCCAGGGGGGGCTCGGCAAGTACCTCCAGGGCCAGATCATGGTCGGGGCGACGTCGGCCGACGTGACGGCGCGGGCGCAGCAGGACATCACCGCGCTCCTGAGGGATCGCCACCACCTCGCGCCCGGCGACGACGACGACTTCTCGATCCGCAACCTCAGCGAGATCGCCGGCGCGCAGCAGCAGGGGACGGAGACGATGACCCTGCTGCTGGCGAGCGTCGCGGCGGTGTCGCTTCTCGTTGGCGGGATCGGAATCATGAACATCATGCTGGTCAGCGTGACCGAGAGGACGCGCGAGATCGGCATCCGCATGGCCGTCGGCGCAGAGCCGCACCACATCCTCACGCAGTTCCTCATCGAGGCGCTCGCGCTGTCGCTGGCCGGCGGGCTGATCGGGGTCGCCGCGGGCGTGGGGGTGGCGTTCTGGCTCGCGGCCAGGTTCCACTGGCCCATGCTCATCCAGCCGGACGTCATCACCGTGTCCGTGGGCTTCAGCGCGCTGGTCGGGGTGGTGTTCGGGATCTACCCGGCGAGAAAGGCGTCGCGGCTCGACCCGATCGACGCGCTTCGCTTCGAGTGAAGGGCTAAGGCGTCGGCCACATCTGGACCTCGGTGGCGGTCCCGGCGTGGACGCCGACCCGGATGCGGCTCGAGGGTCTCCCCAGCGACGTCGGCGTCGCCGTCATCACGATCCCTCCGGGGGGGGTACGCGGGTAACCTAGCGCGTCCCAGCCGCCGCCATCGGCAACCCGCGCCGCGCCCCCACCTTCGCCCCCGCGAACGCGCGCTCGTACGCCCGGAACGAGCCTCCCGCGTCGATCGCGTCGATCACCGACAGCCCCTGCTCTTCCCCGCCCTGCGCGAGCACGTACTCCACCCACGCCCACCTCGCGCTGGTCGCCCTCACGTCCGCGCGACCCTTCAGCCCCCGCCGCAGCCGGTCGAGGCGCGCGTCGACCACCGAGATCCCGGCGAACGGCTCGCCGTCGAGCGGAGTGTTTCTCTTGGCGCAGAACGGCGCGATCCCCAGCGCCACCGGCAGGATGCGCGACAGCTCGGTCGTGAACGCCACGCACTCGTCGACGTCGGCGTCCGTCTCTCCCGGCGTGCCGATCATCAGGTAGAGCTTCAGGCGGTCCATCCCGTGCGCCTTGGCCAGCTCGGCGCAACGGAGCAGGTGCTTGGGCCGCGCGCGTCGCTCGAGTGTCTCGCGCACCCGCTCGCTCGTGCCGTCCATCGCCGTCGTGAGCGTCCGGTACCCGGCGCGGGCGAGCGCGGCCACGAAGCCCTCGGTCGTCGCGAGGCGGTCGGGGCGCAGCGACGAGAGGCCGACCTCGCAGCCCCGGTCCGCGAGGGCGCTCACGATCGAGACGATCTTGGGGTGATCGCTCACCGCCGCCCCCACGAGCCCCACCCGGCGCGCGCCCGGCGGGACGGTCTCGAGGACGACCTCCTGCGGCACGATCCGCATCCCTCCGTTGGTGGACCGCCGCATCACGCAGTACGTGCAGCCGCGCGAGCAGCCGCGCTCGACCTCGAGGAGGAACATGCCGGACAGCTCGGCGTGCGGCGTGCAGATCGCCGAGTGGGCCGGGAGGACCGCGTCGTCCTCCGCGCCGACGGGGGGGAGCACGCCGTGGTGCGTGGGGACGAACACGTGCGGGAGCTTCGCGAGCAAATCCAGCTGCGCCTCGCGCGTCGCGCCCTGCTCGGCGGCGCGGATCACGTCGACCACCCGCGCCTCCGCCTCGCCGACGACGATCGCGTCGGCGAGCCCCGCCAGCGTCATCGGGTTGGAGAACGTCAGCGGCCCGCCGGCCACGACGAGCGGATGCTCCGGCGTGCGGTCCCGGCGCCGCGGCGGGACGTTGGCCGCCTGGAGCATCCGGATCATGCCGGAGATCTCCAGCTCGTAGGCGACGCTGAAGGCGAGCACCGGGAGGTCGTCGATCGGTCGCAGCGACTCGTAGGTGATGGGGTGCTTGGGCCGGAGTGCGGCGTCGGCCTCGCACTCGTCGTCGAGGAAGGCGCGCTCGCAGGCCAGGCCGGGGGCCTCCATCAGCGAGCGGTAGATCCGCTGGTACCCCAGGGAGCTCATCCCCACGCGGTAGGGCGACGGGTAGCAGAGGGCGACGGTGAACGGAGCCTGCTTGGAGATGCGCCCGGTCTCGTCGGCGAGGCGGTGGCGGATGGTCTCGCGCAGGCTGAGGGACGGCACGGGGAGGCTAGGGTGTGGCCTCTTTTCGGGCCGCGCGCAACTTCGAGTGCTTCCTTCCGTAGAAGAAGTACACGGCGAAGCCGATGGCCATCCACACGAAGAGGCGGATGATCGTCGCCGGGGTGGCCGTGCACATCAGGAGCCCCGAGCTCAGCGCGCCCAGGACCGGGACGACGAACGGGCCTCCCGGAGCCCGGAACGCGCGCGGGAGGTCCGGTCGCTTGATGCGCAGGATCATCACCCCGATGCTCACGAGGACGAACGCGAACAGGGTCCCGATGCTCGTCAGCTCGGCCAGGATGTGAATCGGCAGGACACCGCCGGCGATCGCGCACACGACGCCGGTGATGATCGTCGTGATGTAGGGGGTGCCGAAGCGCGGATGAATCCTGGCGGCGACCTGCGGGAAGAGACCGTCCTGGGCCATGGAGAAGAAGATCCGCGGTTGCCCCATGAGCATCACGAGCATGACCGACGAGAGCCCGGCGATGGCGCCCACCTCGACGGCGGTGGCGAGCCACCGTTGCCCGGTCGCCTCGACGCCGACGGCGATCGGGTGGGGCACGTCGAGCTTCGTGTACGGGACCACCCCCGTGAGGATGAGCGAGACCGCGATGTAGAGCACCGTGCACACCGCGAGCGATCCCAGGATCCCGATGGGTAGATCGCGCTGCGGGTTGCGTGTCTCCTGCGCCGCGGTCGAGACCGCGTCGAACCCGATGTACGCGAAGAACACGGTCGTGGCCCCCTGGAGCACCCCCGAGACGCCGAACTTCCCGAAATGGCCGCGGTTCTCGGGGACGAACGGGTGCCAGTTCTCGGTCTTCACGAAGCTCCACGCGAAGGCGATGAACAGGAGGACGACGGCGACCTTCACGAACACGATGATCGTGTTGAACCTGGCGGACTCCTTGATGCCGCGGACGAGGAGAGCCGTGATGGCGAGCACCGCCAGCACGGCGGGAAGATTGAGGTAGGCGCCCGTGGCGTGAAACTGCTCCTTCGCCTCGTCCCAGATCACCGGCGCCGATGTCCATGCCCTGGGGAGATCGATTCCGAAGGTGTCGTGCATGAAGGCGACGACGTACCCCGACCACCCGACGCTGACGGCCGCGGCGGCGACGAGGTACTCGAGGATCAGGTCCCACCCGATCATCCAGGCGACGAGCTCGCCCATCGTCGCATACGCGTACGTGTACGCGCTTCCCGAGATGGGGATCATCGACGCCATCTCGGAGTAACAGAGCCCCGCGAACCCGGAGGCTGTCCCCGCGACGATGAACGAGAGCACCACCGCCGGCCCCGCGTTCCTCGCGGCCGCGGTGCCCGTGAGCACGAAGATGCCCGTCCCGATGATCGCGCCGATGCCCAGCATCACGAGATCGAGCGCGGTGAGCGAGCGCTTGAGGCCGTGGTCGACCTGCGCCAGCTCGCGCAGGTCGTCGACCGACTTGGTGGCAAGCAGGGCCTCTTTCTCGCTCATGGGAACAGGTCTACCCCAGCGCCGTCCGCCCGAACACACGAAGAAACGAGCGCGGGGCGCGCCGCGTGCGCATGCAGCGGGTCGCGGCGGACATGTACGAGGTCGTGAAGGCGCGGCGGGGGCGGCCGGTCGCGTTGCGCCCGGAGCGGTGCCAGACGTAGTTGTGGATGAGCAGGGCCTCGCCGGCGCGCGCCGGCAAGGGCAGCGCGCGCGGTTCCGCGCCGGCCCGGAGCGCGACGTCGGCCGGGACGGTCCCCCCGAGCGGCGTCGCCAGGCCCCCCAGGTGGCTGCCGTCGACCACCTCGACGCAGCCCGCCTCCGCCGGGGCGTCGTCGAGGGCCGTCCAGATCTGCAGCTCGGGGTCCCGGCTCAGGCCCCAGAAGCTCCCGCCGTCCTGGTGCCACGGCAGGTCGGTGCCGCCGCGCGCCTCTTTGTTGAACAGCATCGCCCGGTAGATGACGATCTCGTCGCCGATGAACGCGCGCGCGACGCGCTCGAACGCGGGGTTCTCGAGCCACGCGCGGAACACGGGGTCGATCTCGAGTTTCTCGATCTTGCGGTACCCCAGGCCGGGCCCCTCCCACCCCCGGCCGAACTCGAGGTCCTCGTAGCGCCCGGTCGCCGAGTCGCGCTGGAAGAAGAGGCCCTCGTGGACCACGCGGCCGAGCATGATGTCGTCGGCCCGCGCCCGCAGGCGGTCGAGCGTCTCGCTGCCGGCGACGACCCCGAGACGCGCCCAGCCGTGCGCGCGGAAGTGAGCGAGCGCCCCGGCGACGTCGAACGAGCTGTCGGGGGGTGGCATCTACCGGACGTAGTTGGTGTCGCTGCCGATCCACCCGCGCGCCAGCTCGTCGAGGGCCTTGCGAGTCTCGTCGGAGAGCTTGCGACCGGCGGCGTCGATCGCCTGGTCGAGCTGCTCGACGCTCGCCGGGCCGACGAGGATCGAGTCCACGTCCGGCCGCGAGGCCACGGCTGCGTACGCGAGCTCGACGAGCGAGCAGCCCTCCCGGTCGGCGAGCGCGCGCACCTGCTCGACCCGCGCGAACATCTCGCGCGTCCAGTAGCGCCGCTGGTACATCGCGTTGGCGTCGAAGCGCGAGCCTTTGCCCGGCGCCTGCTCGAAGCTGTGCTTGCCAGACAAGAGCCCCCCCGCGAGCGCGTTGTACGTCGTCGTGTGGATCGGGTAGCGCCGCGCGAAGGCGAAGTACTCGATGTCGAGCTGGCGGTGGAGAGCGTTGTAGAGCATCTGGGCCACGACCGGCCGCGCGAGCCCCCTCGCGTCGGCCAGAAGGTTCATCTCGAAGATCTCCCAGGACGCGTAGTTCGACACGCCCCAGGCGCGCACGCGCCCCGACCCGACGAGCTCCTTCATCGTGTCGATCGTCTGCTCGATGGGCGTCCTGCGATCGGGCACGTGCAGGTAGTAGAGGTCGACCCGGTCGGTCCCGAGGCGCTCGAACGAGCCGCCGAGCGCCTTGCGCATCGCCTCGGGCGAGAGCCCCTCCGGCTTGCCGGGGACGAGGCCGAGCCCGACCTTGGTCGCCAGCACGACCCGGTCCCGATCGCGGCCGAGCGCCCGGCCCAGGATGCGCTCGGAGTCGCCGGCATAGTAACTGTTGGCCGTGTCGAAGATGCGGATGCCCCGCTCCAGCGCCCTCCTGACGATGCGCTCGCTCTCGTCGGCGGGCGTGCGCTTGCCGAAGTTCATCGNNGAGGGCGAGGGCGGGCGGGGCGCCGGGGGTTCTCCTGGGCATCGCGGTCATGACGCTGCTCCTTTTGCCACGTTCCGGGCTCGCGCACACGTCCGGCCTGTCGACGGCCGACCTGACGGTGCAGGCCGATGGCAGCGTCGAGGGGCGCTTCGCGTTCGCCGGCGGGGAGCTGGCCGCGGCGAGGGCGGAGCCGGGCGCGTTCCTGCTCGGAGGCGTCGAGGTCGCGGCGGACGGCGCGACGTGCCCGGCGGCCTTCGGCGGCGCCTCGGAGCTGCCCCCGGACGGCGTCCTGCTCGCGGCCAGGTACGCCTGCCCCGCGGACGCCTCGGAGCTCGAGGTGACGCTCTACTACCTGAGCGCTCTGCCGCGAGGTCACCGCCAGGTCGCGCGCATCGTCGCGCCAGGCGGCGCGAGCGCGGAGGCCGTCCTGACGGCCGATCGCCGCGGGCTGACGCTGCGGTTGCCGGACGACGGCCGCGCGGCCGCGGCGGCG
>PLYU01000197.1 GCA_003153495.1 Myxococcales bacterium | reverse complement strand
AACATCTTCGGCGGCATCATGAAGTGCGACGTGATCGCCAACGGCGTGGTCGCGGCCGCGAAGGAGCTCGGCCTCGAGGTGCCGCTGGTCGTCCGGCTGGAGGGCACCAACGTCGAGCTCGGGCGGAAGATCCTCGGCGAGAGCGGCCTGGCCATCCAGGCGGCGTCGACCATGGCCGACGGCGCCCAGAAGATCGTCGCGGCGGTAGGGGGTGCGCGATGAGCGTCCTGGTCGGCAAGGACACGCGCCTGATGGTGCAGGGGATCACCGGCAGCGCCGGCGGCTTCCACGCCAAGCAGATGCTCGAGTACGGCACGCGCCTCGTCGCGGGCGTGACGCCGGGGCGCGGCGGCGAGAAGTTCGAGGGCAAGGTGCCGGTCTTCGACACCGTGGCCCAGGCGGTCAAGGCGACCGGGGCCAACGCGACCTGCATCTTCGTCCCCCCGCCAGGGGCGGCCGACGCCGTCCTCGAAGGGTTCGACGCGGGCCTGGAGCTCGTCATCTGCATCACCGAGGGCATCCCGGTGATGGACATGCTCAGGGTGCGGCGCGTGCTCGAGGGGCTCGAGGGCAAGGCGCGCCTCGTTGGGCCCAACTGCCCCGGTGTCATCACGCCGGGCGCCCCGGGCGTCGGCTGCAAGATCGGGATCATGCCGGCGCACATTCACAAGCCCGGGCACATCGGCGTCGTCTCGCGCTCCGGGACGCTCACCTACGAGGCTGTGGGCCAGCTGACGGCCCTGGGCGTCGGACAGTCGACCTGCATCGGCATCGGCGGCGATCCCGTGGGCGGCATGGATTTCATCGACGCGCTCGAGCTGTTCCAGGCGGATCCCGACACGCACGGGGTCATCCTCATCGGCGAGATCGGGGGCGGGGCCGAGGAGCGCGCTGCGCAGTACATCAAGGAGAAGATGAACAAGCCGGTCGCCGGCTTCATCGCGGGGACGAGCGCGCCGCCAGGCAAGCGGATGGGCCACGCGGGCGCCATCATCGCCGGCGGCAAGGGGACGGCCGCCGAGAAGATCCGCGCCCTGGAGGCGGCGGGCGCGCGCGTCGCCCCCACACCCAGCGACATGGCCACGACCCTGCTCGGCATGATGTCCAAGGCCTGATTGCTGGGGCGGGTTGCGCGGCCGGCGAATTTCGCATATTGGACGCCCGACCCAATGGCCGCACAGCGAACGCTATGCATCGTGAAGCCGGACGCCGTCGAGAAGCGACGGTCCGGCGCAATCCTTCAATGCATCGAGGAGTCCGGGTTCAAGCTCGTCGCCCTCAAGATGACGCACCTCTCCCGCGGCGAAGCCGAGGGATTCTACGAGGTCCACCGCCAGCGGCCGTTCTTCGGGGAGCTGGTCGAGTTCATGACCCGCTCGCCCGTGGTCATCGCGGTCCTCGAGCGCGACGAGGCCGTGACGGCCTGGCGCGACGCGATGGGAGCGACGGACCCGGCCAAGGCCGCGGCCGGGACGATCCGGAAGCAGTTCGGCGCGAACGTGGGCGAGAACGCGACGCACGGGTCGGACTCGCTCGACAACGCCAGGCGCGAGATCGCATACTTCTTCGCCGGCACGGAGGTTTCGCCGACGGCCTGACGGCCGCGTCGGCGCCGGGTCGCGGATCTTCTCATCGAACGTTCAAGGCACACAGATCAGGGTGAACGGCGCGGGGGTGGCGCGTCGGCCGGTTCGTCGAAGCCATGTGGCCGAGCGGACGGCTGGACAGCAGCTCGAGGACCCCGATGTCGTCGGACAACAGCGGACAGAAGCCGGCCGCGCCGGAGGCGGGGCTCCCACCAGGCTCCACGAGGGGGCCTGCGCGCGACGCGCTCGCGGCGGTGCACAACCTCGAGGCGCTGCTGCGCAACGCCAGCGTCCCGCACGCGACGCTGGTCGACCTCCTGCCCGAGCTGAAGGCCGGCGCGGCGACGCTGCGCGGCCAGTTCGACCGTCGCCCCGCCGGCGACGAGGCGACCGCGCAGGTCGCGGGGCACGGCCGGCGCCAGGTGGACGAGCTCGACCTCCTCCTCGACGCGATCGAAACCTCGGGGGACACGCGCGAGAGCCTCGCCGCCCGCACCGCCTCGCTCGCCTACGAGCTCGAGGCCTCGGAGGACCTCCTCGCGCTGCTCGATCGCGCCGCCGCGTCGGTGTTCACCGAGGTCGGCCTGCGGCTGATCGCCACCGAGGCGGGCCGGGGAGCCGCACGGGGCCGGGTGATCACGGTGCGCCTCGACGCGCCCTCGGCGGACGAAGTCGTCACGACGGACCCGTACCTCCTCGGGCCGCTCCTGGCGCTCCTCGTCGCGTATGTGGACGCGGCCGGGGTGGGCTCGCTGGCGCTGCGCGCGCGCTCGGGACCACCGGCCGAGCTGCTGGTCGAGGCCGCCCGGCCGGAGGACGACGCGCTCCCGGCCCTGGTCATGCGCGTGAGACCGTGGATCCTCTCGTCCGAGCCCGCCGTGCGCCGCATTGCCGGCCACCTGGGCGCTCGGCTCGACCTGGCTGCCGTCCGCGGGTCCATCACGCTCGGCGTCTCCGGCGGTTGACACGCCGCCCGAGACGTTATCTTACGGGGGCACGATGACTCTAGAAGACGAGCTCCGGCCGCGCGTGCAGGCCGCCTTCGCCGACCGCGCCCTCCTCGCCGATCCCGTTCACCGCCAGGCGGTCGAGGGCACGATCGCCGCGCTGGACCGCGGCGAGCTTCGCGTGGCGACCCCGCCCCGGATCGAGGACGGCGCCTGGACCACCAACGCCTGGGTCAAGGAGGCCATCCTGCTCTTCTTCGCCCTGCGCAAGGTCGAGAAGACAGAGGTCGGCCCCTTCGAGTTCCACGACAAGATCCCGCTGAAGCGGGGCTTCGACACCGACGGGGTGCGCGTCGTCCCCCCCGGCGTGGCACGCTACGGCTCCTTCCTCGAGCCCGGGGTGATCCTCATGCCGGGCTACGTGAACATCGGCGCGCGCGTGGGCGCCGGCACCATGGTCGACACGTGGGCGACGGTCGGGTCGTGCGCGCAGGTCGGGCGCGACTGCCACCTGGCGGGCGGCGTGGGCGTCGGCGGCGTCCTCGAGCCGCCGAGCGCCCAGCCGGTGATCATCGAAGACGGCGTCTTCGTGGGATCCCGCGCCGTCATCGTCGAGGGGATGCGGGTCGGCCGCGAGGCCGTCATCGGCGCCGGCGTCGTCCTCACCTCGTCCACGGTCATCCTCGACGTGACCGGGCCCGCGCCGGTGGAGCACCGCGGCCAGGTTCCGGCGCGGAGCGTCGTCATCCCGGGCGTGCGCGCGAAGAAGTTCCCCGCGGGCGAGTTCGGAGTGCCCTGCGCGCTCATCATCGGGCTTCGGACCTCCACGACGGACCGCAAGGTGAGCCTCAACCGCGCCCTGCGTGACTTCGGGGTGCCGGTTTGAAGGTCGCGTCGGACGTCGCGCGACTGCTCGACGACACCCTGCTCGAGCTGTGCGCCATCGCGTCGCCCATCGGTGAGGAGCGCGCGCTGTGCGACGCCGTGCGGGCCCGCCTCTCGAGGCTCCTCCTGGCGGCGCCCGTCCGGCGCTACGGGGACTCGATCGTCGTGCCGCTCACGCGCGGTCGCGGCGCGCGCGTCGCCCTGGTCGGGCACCTGGACACCGTGCGCACCGAGAACGGCCCCGCGCGCCTCGCCGGGGACCGCTGCTTCGGCGCGGGCGCGAGCGACATGAAGAGCGGCCTCGCCGTCATGACGGCGATCGCCGAGACGATGCCGCTCGCCGAGCTCGGCTGCGACCTGACGCTCGTCTTCTACGCCCGCGAGGAGGGCCCGTTCGCCGACAACGAGCTCGGAGACGTGCTCCGGCAGGATCCCGAGCTCGGGAGCGTCGATCTCGCGGTGTGCATGGAGCCGTCGGACAACAGACTTCACCTCGGCTGCGTCGGATCCATCCACGCGACGGTCACCTTCCACGGGCGCACCGCCCACAGCGCACGCCCGTGGGAGGGAGACAACGCCATCACGCGCGCGGCGGGCTTCCTCGGAGAGCTTCGCGCCCTGGCCCCGCGGGAGAGCGTGGTCGAGGGGCTCACCTACCGTACGGTCACCACCGTGACCCAGGCGAGCGACGGCGGGCGCGGGCGCAACGTCGTGCCCGACCGCTTCGTGCTCAACGTCAACCACCGCTTCGCACCCGACCGCACCCTGGACGACGCGAAGCGCGACCTTCTGGCCCTCGTCGGAGACCGCGCGCAGGTCGAGGTGACCGACCTGTCGCCCGCCGCGCGCCCGAACGCCGAGCACTGGCTCGTTCGCGCGCTCGTCGCCGCCGGCGTCCGCGCCGTGGAGCCCAAGCAGGCATGGACCGACGTCGCGCGCTTCGCCCAGCTCGGCGTCGCGGCGGTGAACTTCGGGCCCGGCGAGAACGCGCAGGCACACCAGAAGAACGAATCCACCTCGCTCGAGCTGGTCCACGAGGGGTACGCGATCGTCGCCCGGTGGCTCACAGGCCTCCGCGCCGCAGGGGGGCAGGCGGGGTAGGCTTCTGGCCTCCTCCCGCCGTGCGCGGCTAAGATGGCTCCGGGCTCTGACTCGAGCCCGGCGGAGGGTGGCGATGCGAACGTGGCGAGCAGTGGTCGTGGCGTCGATGGCGAGCGTTCTGCTGGCGTGTCCGCACAAGCCGCCGTCCAGCGAAGCGCCGGAGGCCGCGGCCTCGGCCACCGCCGTCCCGGAGGCGGCGCCGCCTGCTCTCGCGGCCAACGAGGCCAAGGTCACCCGGTACCAGGACGAGGCGCCGATGAAGGGGGCAGCAGGCGTCGTCGTCTGGGCTGCCGCTCACGTTCGCACCCAGATGGGGAACGGGGGTGACCTCATCGTCACCGTTCGCCGGGCAACGAGCGTCGAGAAGATCGCCAAGCGGCAGGGCTACGAGCTCGTCGTGTTCGACAACCCCGCCGACGCGTCGAGCAAGCTGATGGGCTGGATCAACGCGGCCGTGTTCACCCCCGAGCCCCCTCACGCGCCTCCGTCGACCCACTGCCCCGGAGAGCAGGTGGCCATCCTCGTGGCCGGCGGCGGGGAGGCGTGCGTCCCGAGCGTCAGCGAGTGCAAGTCCGACGCGCAGTGCCCTGCGGGCTGGGTCTGCGACGGCGAGGGCATGAAGTCGAAGGCAGGCCAGCCCGACAAGCTCATCCAGTTCTGCCGCGTCGGTGTCCGCTTGCCCGGCGTGGCGTCAGCCGACGCCGGCGCGCAGCACTCGATCGCGGTTCCCGCCGACGCCGGGGCGCAGAAGGCCCCCGCGCACAAGTAGGCGCGAGCGCGGCGGATCAACCAAGCTCGATCTTGCTCCACATCTCCCGGCGCATCCTCTCCTTGCGCCGGTCGGTGCGCGTGACGAGGTGCGCCGCGCTCCAGGCGGCCAGGAGCTCTCCCTCCTGACCCAGCGCAGGGAGCGCGCTCGGACCCACGATGAACGCCCCCGCGAGCGGCGTCCGGATTGGCTCCGCCCCGAGGCCGTGGAAGGCCGGGGGCTCGACGTTCCAGCGGGCGGCCATCGGCTCCGCGTCGAGCGAGCCGCCGCCTCCGCGCAGGGCCGCGCGGTCCACGTCCTTGCGCTTGCCCGAGCGGAAGTCCCACAGGGGTCGCCCGTCGTGCGGCGAGTCGACGAGCAGGTAGTGGCGCTCCACGAACGGCAGCAGCGACTCGATGGTCGCAAGCACCGCCTCGCGCGCGCTGGAGGCCGGCAGGGACGTTCCCTCCGGCAGCGCCGCCTCGGCGATGAGCAGGGTCGCCCCCGGGATGCCGCACGGCTCGCGCTGCCTCTGGAGGTGGACGAGAGGCCTCGCGGAGGCTTGCCCGCGGTGCGGCCACGCGGGGAGCAAGAAGGCCTCGTCGCAGAGCGGCGCCGGGAGGCCCTCGTCGCGGACCACGATGGAGACCACGAACCGCCACTCGGCGGGCAAGAGGTGAGGGAGCGCGGCGAGCGCTCGCTGCGGCGGGTCGAAGTCGGTCGTCAGGTCGAGCAGCGCCCGCGTCGAGTGATCGGTCACGACGAAGCCGACGCCGGTCGGACCGTCGTCGCCGTCCACGACGACCCCGGCGACTCGCCCTCGTTTCTGCACGACGCGGACGGCGCGCTCGCCCAGGCGCGCCTCGCCGCCGTGCGCGCGGACCCGCTCCACCAGAAACGCGACCAGCTCGCCCTCGCCCCCGGCCAGGCGGGTCACGCCGCGCGTCCACGCGCCGTGCAGCCGCGCCACGGCGAGCTCCGGCAGGCGGGCGGCGTGGCTCGCGAAGCGGGCGGGGACGTTCACGATGGAGTGGTAGTCGTGCTCGCGCGGGAACTCGGCGAGGAGGGGCGGCAGGCGCGTCCCCTCGAGGCGCGGCAGCGACGCCGCGATGCGGCCCGTCTCTCGCCGCTCCCAGAAAGTGCCGGGCGGCCAGATGACGTCCCTCTCGAACGCGGCGTCCGCTGCGGCGTTGGTCCGGGCGATCTCGCCGTACAGCTCGTCGACCACGCGCCTCACCTCGGGGTAGGCGCGGTCGATCTCCTTCGCGAACAGCTGGACGTCCGGTGGCACCTCGAGCCGCAGGTTGGGTGCCAGCACCTGGAACATCGGGTCCAGCGCGATGGCGCGTCGGCGGAAGGTCTGCGACTGGGCGAGCTCGACCAGCACGCGGCCCCACGCCGGCGACGACCCCGCCAGGAACGTGAACGGACGTCGCGCGAGCGTGACCCCCTCGTACTGGTAGGTGGCCGGCAGGCACCCCTGGCCCAGCACGAGCACCCGCCACGACCGCCGCGCCAGTAGCGCCGCCGCCGTCAGCGCGCCGATGCCGGCGCCGAGGATCGCTACGTCATAGTGCTTCGACATCGTGGAGAGTCATCTCGTCTCGATCCGGACGCGCGCGCGCGCGGCGAGCGGCCCGGGGGGCTCGACGGTCACGCGGCCCTCGGCGAGCCACTGCAGCGCTCGTGGCAAGAGGTTGTGCTCCTTCTCCAGGATGCGGGCCGTGAGCGCCTTCTCGTCGTCGCCCTCGAGGACCGGGACGGTCTCCTGCGCGATGATCGGGCCCGTGTCGGTTCCTCCGTCGACGAAGTGCACGGTGCAGCCGGCGACCCGCACGCCGTAGTCGAGCGCCTGCTTCTGCGCGTGCACGCCGGGGAACGCCGGGAGCAGCGCGGGGTGGACGTTGACGACCTTCATCGGAAAGGCGCCCAGAAGCACGTCCGTCACGATGCGCATGAAGCCTGCGAGCACGACCACCTCGACGCCGCGCGCACGAAGGGCCTCGACGACCGCGGTGTCGAAGGCGCGCCGGTCGGGGAACCGGGCGTGCTCCACGACCAGCGTGCCGACGCCGGCGGCTCGTGCGCGGTCGAGCGCGCCGGCCCCGGCGACGTTGGACACGACGACGGCGACGCGCGCGTCCAGCCTCCCCGCCCCGATGGCATCGAGGATCGCCTGGAGATTCGTCCCGCTGCCCGAGACGAGCACGCCGAGCACCATCACGCCGGCCACTCCACGCGCTCTTCGAAGGGGCGATCCAGGGGGACGCCGACGACCTCGCCGAGGACGACCGGCGAATCGCCCATCTCCCTCAGCAGCGTGGCCGACCGCCCCGCGTGCTCGGCGCCGACCACGAACAGGAAGCCCATGCCGCAGTTGAACGTCCGGCGCATCTCCTGCTCGTCGATCTCGCCGCCGCGCTGGATGAGGTCGAAGATCGGCGGGCGGCGCCACCTGACGTCGACGCGGACGCCGAGCCCCTCGGGCAGCACCCGCGGCAAGTTGCCCGGGATGCCGCCGCCGGTGATGTGGCTCATGGCCTTGACGCCGCCGCTCGCCACCATGAGCCCCACCTGCCGGGCGTAGAGGCGCGTGGGTGTGAGGAGCGCCTCGCCCAGGGTCTCGCCGCCGAGGCCCTCGGGGCGGTCCTCGTGCGACAGGTGCATGGTGTCGAGGAGGACCTTGCGCGCGAGCGAGTACCCGTTCGAGTGCAGGCCGCTCGACGGCAGGCCGATGACCACGTCGCCCCGCTTCGCTGTCGAGCCGTCCACGATCTTCGCGCGCGCGACCACCCCCACGGCGAAGCCGGCGAGGTCGTACTCGCCGCGCGCGTACATGCCCGGGAGCTCCGCCGTCTCGCCCCCGAGCAGCGCGCAGCCGCTCTCCCTGCAGGCCGCTGCGATGCCGCCGACCACCCTCTCGGCGACGCCGACGTCGAGCTTGCCGGTCCCGAAGTAGTCGAGAAAGAAGAGCGGCCGCGCCCCGCACGTGATCACGTCGTTCACGCACATGCCCACGAGGTCGAAGCCGATCGTGTCGTGCTTGCCCGTGGCGAAGGCCACCTTGAGCTTGGTCCCGACACCGTCGGTGCCGCTCACGAGCACGGGCTCCTCGATGTCCCCGGGGACGCGGCACAACCCCGCGAAGCCGCCCACGCCGCCCATGACCTCGGCGATCCGGGTGGCTGCGGCCAGCGGCTTGATGCGCTCGACCAGCTCATCGCCGGCGTCGATGTCGACGCCGGCCTGGCGGTAGGTGATCGGCATGGCGCGGTAACGCTAGCATCCCTTCTATACTGCCGCTTCATGCAGCGTCGCACTCGTGCAGGAGCGCCTCCGCGCGTCTATCCGCCCTCGGTCGTGGCCGAGGGCGCGGCGCTCGGGAGCGACGTCGTCGTCGGCGCGTTCTGCTTCGTCGCCGGGGGCGCCGTCGTCGGCCGCGGTACGCGCATCCAGAGTCACACGAGCGTCTGGGACGGAGTCGTCCTCGGCGAGGACGTGTTCGTCGGTCCGGGCGCGCAGTTCACGAACGTGCGCCACCCTCGCGCCGCGTTCCCCCGGGCGCCCCGCTGGGACCGGACGGTCGTCGAGGACGGCGCTACGATCGGCGCCCAGGCGACGCTCGTCGCCCCCGTCCGCGTCGGGCGGTGCGCGATGGTCGGCGCCGGGGCGGTGGTCACGCGCGACGTGCCCGCCCACGCGGTCGTCGCAGGCAGCCCGGCCAGGGTGACGGGGTGGGCGTGCGAGTGCGGCGAGACCGTCGCGCGGGGCGAGCGCGCGCCGGACGACCTCCGGTGCCCGGCGTGCCGCGCTACTGCGTAGCGGCCAGGTGCCGCTCGATGACGTCGTGCATCACGACCATCGCGACGTGCGCGTAGATGATGACGCCCAGCGTGTCGACGAGGCTCGCGATGAAGGGCGTCGAGCTGGTGGCCGGATCGATGCCGAGGCGCTTGAGCACCAGGGGGAGCATGGACCCGACGGTGCACCCGCACACGATGATGGCCAGCACGGTGACGCCGACCGTGAACGCGAAGAGGCGGGACTGATCCGGGTACATCGTCACGCGCAGCATGGCGATGACCGCGATGATGAGGCCCAGGATGATTCCCATGGCCGACTCCCGGATCATGATGCGCCACCAGTCGCCCAGCTTGATCTCGCCCAGCGCCAGCCCGCGAATCACGAGCGTCGACGACTGCGAGCCCGAGTTGCCCCCCGCCGAGATGAGCAGGGGGACGTAGAGCAGCGCCCCGCGGACGGCTTCCATGATCGGGTCGTAGTGGCGGAGCGCCGTCTGGGTGAAGAACTCCTCGACGAAGAGGACGATGAGCCACCCCGCCCTCTTCTTGATGAAGGTGAGGAAGCTCGTCTGGAAATACGGCACGTCCAGCGGCTCCATGGCGGCGATTCGCTGCACGTCCTCGGTCTGCTCCTGCACGAGCACGTCGATGATGTCGTCGATCGTGATGACGCCCAGGAGCTTCTGGTCGTCGCCCATCACGGGGATGACGTTGAGGTCGTACTTCGCCATGCGCCGCGCGACGTCCTCCTGGTCCATCGTGGGCGGGACGCTCAGGAACGTCGTCCGCATCACCTCGGCCATGGCCTGCGCCGGGTCGGCGATGAGCAGCTCGCGGAGGCTCGCCAGGCCGCCGAGCAGGCCCCGGTCGATCGCGTAGACGACGTAGACGAACTCCTCCCGCTCCTTCGCCCGCTTGCGGACGATGTCCATCACCTCGGACACGAGCATGCGGGACGAGACGGCGACGAAATCGGTCGTCATCAGGTGGCCGGCGCTCGTCTCCGGCCATTTCTCGATGTCGCGGACCTCCTGCGCGGCCTGCGGATCGACCTTCTCCAGCGCCTGGAAGACCTGGTCGCCGACGGCCTCCGGCAGGGAGCTGAACAGGTCGGCGCGGTTGTCCGCCGCCATCTCGCTGGCGATCTCGGCGACGGAGGCGGCCGGCATTTGCTCGACGAGCTGTCCCTGCTCGTGCTCTTCGAGCCGCTCGAAGATCGGCGCCGCGTCCTCCGCGGGCATGCGCGCGAGCAGCTGGCCCGCCTCCTCGGAGCTCAGGTCGGCGATGATATCGGCCACGTCCTCTGCGTGGATCTCGTCGAGCAGCGCGCGAATCTGGTCGGGGTCCTCCTTGAGGATCTGCTTGATGTCCGGAGCCAGCAGGGACGACAGACGCATGCGCATCGGTGCCGCCAGACTAGTCGCGCCCGCCCGGTCGGGCCAAGCGCGCAAGTGCGCGCGTGAGCGGGCGGGGATGGGGATCGCGCGGGGAGAACCGGGCTGAGAGGTCGGCGATGCGTCTGGCGATCGCGCCCAGCGCGTCTCGAGGGAGTCGCGCGCGGGAGCCGGCGGGCCCCCCCGCGTCGTCGCAGAAGAACGTCCGGCAGCCGAGCGGTCGCGACGCGTAGATGCTGCAGCGTCCGTCGTTCGCGAGGAGGGGGCACGGGCCGAGCTCGACGAGCGGGAGCCTGCGCGGGCCTTTTGCCGGGGGCGAGGCGCGCAGGGCGTGACGCACCTCCTCGAGCTCGACGGCCGTGGGGTACGGCTCTCGCCCCGTGACGGCGAAGTGGCAGCAGTGCGCCTCCGCCGCTCCCCGGTCGCGGGAGCATGCGCACGTCCAGCCCTGCAGCCGCGCGTCGGCCTGCTCGTAGAGGGACCTGAGCTCGGCGCGCTCCGGGGAGTCGCGCCATCGCGGGGCTCGGGGTCGCGTCGGCGGCGCAGCCACGGATCGTCCGCTACATTAGCAGGGACGATGGATGCTCGCTCGCGTCCCGCGCTTCGCCGCGTCGAGTCGGTCGTCGTGCCCGACGAGCGTCACGGAAGGGTGCTCGTCCTCCGTGATACGCAGGGGGTGACGGCGGCGCAGGCCGTGCTTCCCCCGGCCATCGTCCCCATCGTGGCGCGCTTCACCGGGCAGCGCACGTGCGAGCAGATCGCCCGCGACGTCGCCGACGAGCTGGGGGCCGAGGTGCCCGTGGAGGTGGTCGTGCGCCTGGCCGGCGAGCTCGAGCAAGGCCTCTTCCTGGAGGGGCCGGCGGTGCAGGCCGCTCAGGCGCGGATCCGGCGAGAGTTCGCGGAGGCCCCCGTCCGCCCGGCGTCGCACGCGGGGGGGGCCTACCACGGCGAAGCCCGTTCGCTCCGCCGATACATCGACGACGCGTGCATCGGCAGGGCAAACGAGTCCGCCGGGCAGTCCGCCGAGGCGGGGCACGTGGTCGCCCTCGTGGCGCCCCACATCGACCCCTGGAGAGGCGCGCTCGGCTACGGGCACGCATACGCGGCGCTGGCGGCGGCCCTGCCGCCCGAGGCCGACACGTTCGTCGTCTTCGGCACGTCGCACGCGCCCATGCGCGAGCCGTTCGCCCTCTGCCGGAAGGCGTTCGACACCCCCCTCGGCCTGGTCGAGGCGGACGAAGAGGGCATCGACGCGCTCGCCGCGCGGGCGGACGGCTTCGATCCGTACGCCGACCAGCTCAACCACAAGCAAGAGCATTCCCTCGAGTTCCAGATCGTCTTCCTGAGGCACCTGCTTCACGGCAGGCGGTTCCGGATCATTCCGGTCCTGGCCGGGCTGGGGGCGCAGCAGGCCACCGGAGACGACCCCGCGCGTGACGCGCGCGTCGTGCGCTTCGTCGACGGGGTACGGGCGCTCGTGGACGAGCGCCCCGGTCGCGTGGTCGTCGTCGCGGGGGCCGATCTCGCGCACGTCGGGCCGCGCTTCGGCGACGCCCGCGCTTTCGACGACGACGAGCGCGGCGCGCTCGAGCGCCGGGACCGCACGTCTCTCGAGCACGCCGCGTCGCTGGATCCGGGCGCGTTCTGGCACAACGTCGCGGCGGACCTCGACTCGCGCCGGGTCTGCGGCCTCGCGCCGATCTGGTCGCTCTTGCACGCCGTGTCGCAGACGGGGGCCCGCGGCCGACTTCTGCACTACGAGCAGACGGTGGACGAGGGGGACGGGTCGATCGTGAGCCACGCGGCCCTCGGGTTTTACCGGTAGTCAGCGGCAGGCGCGGTGCTGCCCGTGGACCTCTCGTTGACATGCCGGATCGAGCGCGGTATCCAGCTGGCCGCGCCTGGTTGGGCCGCGGGAGTAACTCAGTGGTAGAGTGCCACCTTGCCAAGGTGGACGTCGAGGGTTCGAATCCCTTCTCCCGCTCTAGAAATCTTCGGGGAAAACAGGCCGGTTCGGAAGACCGGGCACCCCCGAAGAAGATGTGTCATCGAGCGGGATGGGCGCGCCGTTCCGGATGGGAGGTGCGTCGTTGAGCGCAAAGGACGCGTCGTTCGCGCGTGGAGGTGGGGTGTCGAGCGGCGCGAGTGCGGGCTCTTCGCTCGGAGGCCTGTCATCGAGCGACTCGGGCAGGGCCTTCTCGCTCAGAGGCGCGTCCTTCAGCAGCACGGGCGTGGCCCTCTCGCTGAGGGACGCCTCCTCGAGCGGCAGGGGCACGGCCCTTTCGCCGATAGAGGCATCCCTGAGCGGCATGGGCGCGCGCTTCACGCTCAGAGACGCGTCCCTCAGCGACAAGGACGTGCCCCTCGCGAAGAAGGACGCGTCGATGAGCGACAAGGACGTGCCCCTCGCGAAGAAGGACGCGTCGATGAGCGACAAGGATGTGCCCCTCGCGAACGGAGGTCTGCCCATGAACGACATTCGTGCGGCGATGGCCAGAAGGGGCCCATCCTTCAGCGGAAGGGATGCGGCCCTCGCGAAGAAGGACGCGCGGATGAGCGACATTCGCGGGCCCTTCGCCAAGAGAAACACGGGACTGAGCCACAAGGGCGCGGCCATCCCGAGTGGAAGCTTCACGAAGAGGCGAGGCGCTGGCGCCATCGGGAAGATGCGCGGTCTCGCGATCACTGTGCGAGGCGGCGATCGTTCGTCGACCCGAAATCGCGGGTTTCTCGTCAAGCGCGATCGTCTGACGCAGGTGGCGCCCGCCACCCCGGTACCCTATCTTTATCCTCGTGCAATCGCCTCGCCCGCGCCGAAGCGCCGCCCATGCTCGCCCGTCGGCGCCGGCCGCCGAGCGGCCCGGGAGTGCCTACGCGCGCTCGCTGCTCGATAGCCTCGACGACGTCGACGAGCACGAGCGCAAGCTCCTCGACGAAGCGGCCGAGCTGGACCGAACCGAAGGCGAGCCGAAGTCCGACGAGCCGTGATCCCGGCGCTCGCCGACGTCCTCGAAGGCTGGATGTTCGTCGCGCGGAGCCGAAACCTCGCGGGCGAGGTGAGCGCGGTCGCGGTGGCCGCAGCGCTCGACCACGCGCGCGAGCTGGCCGTCCCCCCGCTCGAAGAGCCCGCCGCGCTGTTCTACGCGTTCGCGTGCAGACCACGCGCCTTCGTGGGCGGCTGGCGTTTCATGCCGGTGCTGATGGCGATCAACCAGGCACACGCGCTCGGCTTCCGGCTGCATGCGGAGCCCGGCGAGACGGACCCGCTGCGCCACCGGATCGCCGACGCGTCGACGCGACCGCCCTTCGACGAGGTCCGCGACTGGTTCGCCGCGAGGCTGATCGCCATCCCCGACGAGACGTAACCCCGTGAAACACGCGCGCCTGGGCGCGCGAAGCCATTGCCCACCAGTTGCCCATCGCTATATTACTTCAGGTCACGGCACGTCGTGTGCCGTCGGGACGCCCTTTGGTGAAGCCAGTTTCGGAACCATTCTCCCGCTCGAAGAAAGGCCGGCGCCAGCCGGCACCGGAGCCCATGAGGCCTGCGTCGCTTCTCTATAGGTCGTGGGTCCTCGCTGCGCTGCTTTCCCTGGCCGCCGCAGCCGGGTGCGACCTCAATCCGCAGCCCCTCCCGCCCGGCTCTGGCGCCAGCCAGGCGGTCCCGGACTCCGGCATCCCGGTCGGCGGCTCTGGCTCGAGCTCGGGCAGCTCCGGCTCCGGCTCGAGCGCCGGCATCCCGGTCGGCGGCTCGGACGCGAGCGCCAGCAATGACGGAGGCGCAGGGGGAACTGGAGACGCCGGGACCATCGTCGCGGCCCCGGACGGCGGCGCCGAGGGAGGCGCGGACGGAGGCGTCCCGGCCGATGCAGCCTCCGAGGCCTCCGGCAGCGGGGACGCGGGGCCCGATGCGCCTGGCGTCATCGACGCCTGCGCATGCCTGGGCGACTAGGAGACCTGTGTCTTTCGGCCGATCCCGGCGGTGCGTCGTCGGCCGCGCTCGAAAGCCAACCGCGCGAGAATCACCAGCCTCCGCCGCGCAGGAGGCTGGTGGATTTCGTTAGACCGAGCGAGGGCTAGGAGGGCGAGCGAGGGCTACTACACGTAGCTCGAGCGAGCCCGACGACGCCATCGCGATGGGATCGAACGAAAGACACCAGTCTAGGCGGCCAGTGAGGGGGCCACGAAGCGGTCTCTCTCTCGCTTCATGCCGAGCTTCATCGCCCGGATGGGTGCCGCTCCGACCTTCGCGACGCCCACGTTGCCGTGCGTGCCCTTGACGACCGTCGTGCCCCGGCCCCCGTGCTCGCCACGGCTCGATGCCCGCTCGTCCACCTGGATTCTCATGTCGTGCTCCCTCCTGGGGGCCCGAGGCCGCCCCCGCTTTGACGCAATCGGTCATAGGGACGATGAAGCGGTGCATCAATTGATCTGACGCAAGTCGGGCCTGGGAGACCGTATCGGGACGTATTGCCGTGAAACGTAGACGAAACACGCGATAGCGCATCACGTCAGAACGGCTCTGTCACCGCGTTGTCACAGCGCGTCATGACCCCGGTCATCTGCCAAGGCCCCGCCTCCGTCTTCACACGCTCGGAGCGGGCACTGCGGCGACGCCGTGCGCAGCTCGACGCCGCCCCCGGGTCCATCGATCGAGCGCGAGGTAGACGACGGGCGTCGTGTACAGGGTCAGCAGCTGCGACGCGAGCAGCCCCCCGACGATCGCGATCCCGAGCGGCCGGCGCAGCTCGGACCCGAGGCCGCGCCCGAACGCGAGAGGGAGCGCTCCGAAGATCGCAGCGAACGTCGTCATCAGGATCGGACGGAACCGCAGCGAGCACGCGCGAACGATGGCATCCTCCGGGAGGGCGCCGCCGCTCCGCTCCGCCTCGATCGCGAAATCGATGAGCAGGATGGCGTTCTTCTTCACGATGCCGATGAGCAGCAGCAGCCCCACGATCGCGATGACGCTGAGATCGACTCCGAAGAGAAGCAGCGCCACGAGCGCGCCGATCCCGGCGGAGGGCAGGGTGGACAGGATCGTCACCGGGTGAACGTAGCTCTCGTAGAGCATCCCGAGCACGATGTAGACGAGGGCGAGCGCCGCGACGACGAGCATCGGTTCGTTCTTCAGCGACGACGTGAACGCCTGGGCGGTCCCCTGAAAGTCGGCGTGCACGCTGGGCGGCAGGTGAATCGCCAGCTCCGCCTTCTCGATCGCGTCGACCGCCTGGCCGAGCGACGCGTCGGGCGCGAGGTTGAACGATAGGGTGACCGCGGGGAACTGCCCGTGGTGGTTGACGGCGAGGGCCGCCGTCGACATGGTCGTCCTGGCGATCGCGCGGAGCGGCACCGCAGCGCCGCTCGTGTTCCGCACGTAGATCCCGCCGAGAGAGTCGGGCCCGCTGCGGGTCCGCCCCGCGGCTTCCAGGACGACGTGGTACTCGCTGAGCTGGGTGTACATCGTGGCGACGAGCCGCTGGCCGAACGCGTCGTAGAGCGCGTCGTCGACGGCCTGGGCGGACACGCCGAGGCGGGAGGCCGTGTCGCGGTCGATCTCGACGTCGACCTGTAGCCCCGCGCTCTGCTGGTCGCTGTTGACGTCCTTCAGCTGCGGGAGCCTTCGCATCGCGTCCAGGACCCGCGGGGCCCACGAGCGAAGCTCCTCGAGGTCCGCGTCCTGCACCGTGTACTGGTACTGCGTGCGCGCCAGGCGCCCGCCGACGTTCACGTCCTGCCTCGCCTGCAGGTATGTGTTGATGCCCTCGATCTTCGCGAGCTTCCCGCGGAGCCGGGCCAGCACCTGGTCGGCGGTGGCGCGGCGCGGAGGTAGAGGCTTGAGCGTGACGAACGCGTTGCCCGTGTTGCTGGTGCCGAACCCTCCCGACCCGATGAAGGCCACGAAGTGGTCGACGTCGGGGTCCTCGCCGATCACGGCGTTGACCTGCTTCTGCAGCCGGAGCATCTGGGGGAACGAGACGTCCTGCGCCGCCTCGGTCGAGGCGATGAGCAGGCCCGTGTCCTGCTGCGGGAAGAGCCCCTTGGGTACGTACGTGAAGAGGGCGACGTTCACGGCGACCGTGACGGCTGTGACGAGGAGCATCGTCTTGCGGTGGCCGAGGGCCCACCGCAGTCCCCCCTCGTAGAAGGCGAGGAGAGCGCCGTAGGCGGTCTCGCTCGCGCGATGGAGCGCGCCGCGGGTCGCGCCGCTCTCCCGCCGCAGCATCCGCGAGCACATCATGGGCGTCAGCGTCAGCGAGACGACCGCCGACATGGCGATCGCCACGCTCAGCGTCACGGCGAACTCGCGGAAGAGACGGCCGACGATCCCCCCCATGGCGAGGACCGGGACGAACACGGCAAGCAGCGACACCGTGATCGATACGATCGTGAAGCCGATCTGCGCCGACCCCTCGAGAGCCGCCTCGAGGGGCGGGACGCCCCGCTCGATGGCGCGCGTGATGTTCTCGGTCACCACGATCGCGTCGTCGACGACGAAGCCCGTCGAGATCGTGAGCGCCATCAGCGACAGGTTGTCGATGCTGTAGCCCAGCAGCCACATGACGCCGAAGGTGCCCATCAGCGACAGGGGCATCGCCACGGTCGGTACGAGCGTCGCGCGGCCCGAGCGGAGGAACGCGAACACGACGACGACCACGAGGAGGACGCTCAGGCACAGGGTCCTCTCGACGTCGTCCACCGACGCGCGGATGGTCTGGGTGCGATCGCTGCTCACCTCCACCTTGATGGCCGGGGAGATCGAGGTCCGTAGCTCGGGCAAGAGCCCGAGGATGCGCTCGTTGGTCTCGATGATGTTCGCGTCGGGCTGCTTGCGCACGATGAGAAGCACGGCGCGCGCCCCGTCCGCCCACCCGGCGATCCGGTTGTTCTCGACGTCGTCGAACACGCGGGCGACGTCCCCGAGCTGCGTGACGCCCCCGGCGCTCCTGGCGACGACGAGCGGCCTGTAGCCGGCGGCGTCGAGGACCTGGTCGTTGGCGCCGACGGAGGACGTCTGGGTATCGCCCGCGAGCGACCCCTTGGCCTCGTCGACGGTCGCCGCCGAGAGGGCCTTGCGCACGTCGGCGGTGTTGAGGCCCATCCCGGCGAGGCCCGCCGGGTCGACCTGCACGCGGACGGCGGGCTGCTGGCCGCCGGCCACGAAGACCTGCCCGACCCCATGTACCTGCGAGATCTTCTGCGCGAGGATCGTGTTGGCCGCGTCGAACACGCTCGACAGCGGCAAGGTCTCGCTCGTCAGCGAAATGATGAGGATCGGCGCGTCCGCCGGGTTGGCCTTCTTGTAGGTGGGCTTCAGCGGCAGGCTTGGGGGCAGCTCGCCGCCGGCCGCCGCGATGGCCGCCTGGACGTCGCGCGCCGACGAGTCGACGTTGCGATCGAGGTCGAACTGCAGCGATATCGAGGTCTGGCCGAGGGTGCTGGTCGAGGTCATCTCGGTCAGCCCCGCGATCCGGCCGAAACGCCGCTCCAGGGGCGTCGCCACCGTCGACGCCATGGTCTCCGGGCTGGCCCCGGGCAGCGAGGCGCTCACCTGGAGGGTGGGGAAGTCGACGCGCGGCAAGGGGGCGACCGGCAGGCGCACGTACGCGAGCGCCCCGGCGAGCAGGACCGCCGCCGCCAGGAGGGACGTGGCGACCGGTCGGCGGATGAACGGCGCCGAGATGTTCACCTCACGCCGCCTCCGGGGCCGGCTCGCGCCCTCGGGCGCGGGAAGCCCGGCGACCGAGCCGGTCCATGTACAGGTAGACCACCGGCGTCGTGTAGAGGGTCAGCACCTGCGAGATGAGCAGGCCGCCGACGATCGTGATGCCGAGCGGCCGCCTGAGCTCGGACCCCATGCCGGTGCCGAGCGCAAGCGGAAGGCCGCCGAGCAGCGCCGCCATCGTGGTNNGCGTTCTTCTTCACGATCCCGATGAGCAGGACGATTCCGATCAGCGCGATGACGCTGAACTCGGTCCGGCACAGGTAGAGGGCCAGGAAGGCGCCGACCCCCGCGGAGGGCAAGGTCGAGATGATCGTGATCGGGTGAATGTAGCTCTCGTAGAGGACGCCGAGCACGATGTAGACCGTGAGCAGCGCGGCCAGCACGAGCGCGGGCTCGCTCGCCAGCGACTGCTTGAACGCCTGCGCGGTCCCGGCGAAGTCCGCGTGCACGCTCGGCGGCATCCCGATGCGCGCTTGCGCCGCCTGGATCCCCGCGACCGCGGCCCCGAGCGACTCGCCGCCCGCGAGGTTGAAGGAGACCGTCACCGCCGGGAACTGCCCCTGGTGGTTGACCGCCAGCGGGGCCGTCGTGGTCGAGACGCGCACCATCGCGCTGAGAGGCACGGGCGCGCCCGCCGCGGTCCGCACGAACAGGTGGTCCAAGGCCTCCGCGGTGTGGGCGAGCTCGGGCTTCACCTCGAGGATCACCCGGTACAGGTTCAGCTGGGTGAAGATGATCGAGACCTGCCGCTGACCGAACGCGTCGTAGAGGACGTCGTCGATGGCCTGCGACGAGATGCCGAGGCGGGACGCCGTGTCGCGATCGATCGCGAGCGACACCTGCAGCCCCGCGCTCTCCTGGTCGCTCGCGACGTCCTTGAGGATGGGGCTGCCGCGCAGCTCCGCGACGAGCCGGGGCGCCCAGGTCGCCAGCTCGCCCGGGTCCGGGTCTTCGAGGGTGTACTGGAACTGCGTACGCCCGATCCGGCTGTCGATCTGGAGGTCCTGCACCGGTTGCAGGTACAGCTGGACGCCGTCGACCGCGGCGACCTGGGGGCGCAGGCGAGCGATGATCTCCTCGGCGCTCGACGAGCGCTGGTCGAGCGGCTTGAGCGTGATCGACAGGCGTCCGCTGTTGGTCGTCGGATTCGTCCCGTCCGACCCGATGAACGAGGTGACGTCGAGCACGTCGGGATCGCGCATGAGGACGTCGGCCAGCGAGCGTTGCAGGCTCATCATCTTCGGAAACGACACGTCGGCGGCGGCCGCCGATACGCCGAGCACCATGCCCGTGTCCTGCTGCGGAAAGAACCCCTTCGGCACGAGCACCGCGAGGCCCGCCGTCAGCGCGACCGTCGCGATGGTAACCAGCAGCGTCGTCAGCTTGTGGCGCATCACGACGCGCAGGCCTCGCTCGTAGAAGGCGATCGCGCCGCTCAGGGCGCGCTCCGAAAGGCGGTACGCCGCGCCGCGCTCGTGCGCCGGCGGCTCGGGCCTCAGCAGGTGCGCGCACATCATCGGCGTGAGCGTCAGCGACAGCAGCGCCGACACGCCGATCGCGGCGGCGAGGGTGACCGCGAACTCCCTGAAGAGACGCCCGATGAGGCCTCCCATGAAGAGCAGGGGGATGAGGACCGCCACGAGCGAGACGGTGAGGGACACGATCGTGAACCCGATCTGCCCCGCGCCCTTGAGGGCCGCTTCGAACGGCCCGTCGCCGGCCTCGATGTAACGGGCGATGTTCTCCACCATGACGATCGCGTCGTCGACCACGAACCCCGTCGCGATCGTCAGCGCCATGAGTGACAGGTTGTTGAGGCTGTAGCCCAGCGCGTACATCACGCCGAAGGTCCCCACGAGGGACAGCGGCACGGCGACGCTGGGGATCAGCGTCGCGCGCACGTTGCGCAGGAAGGCGAAGATGACGGCGACGACGAGCCCGATCGTGATCAGAAGCGTCCGCTCGACGTCCTCGACCGAAGCGCGCACCGTCTCGGTCCGGTCGCTGAGGACCTTCACGTCGATGCCCTGTGGGAGCGACGCCTGGAGCTGCGGCAAGAGCGCCTTGACGCGATCGGCGACCTGGATGACGTTCGCGCCCGGCTGGCGCTCCACGTTCAGGATGATCGCGCGCTTGTCGTTCGCCCAGCCGGCCAGCTGGGCGTTCTCGACGCCGTCGACGACCCTCGCGACGTCGACGAGACGGACGGGGGAGCCGTTGGCGTACGCGATGACCAGCGGCTTGAATCCGTCCGCCTTGTAGATCTGATCGTTGGTCGCCAGCGCGTAGCTCTGCCGCGACCCGTCGAGGTTGCCCTTGGGCTGGTTGACGTTGGCGGCCGCCAGGACGCCGCGGACGTCCTCGAGCGTCAGGCCGGTCCCGGCGAGGGCCACCGGGTCGACCTGCACGCGCACGGCGGGCTTCTGGCCGCCGTTGATGGTGACGAGCCCCACGCCGGACAGCTGGGAGATCCGCTGCGCCAGGATCGAGTCCGCGTAGTCGTCGACCTGATCGAGCGGCAGCACGTCCGAGCTGATGGCGAGCGTCAGGATCGGCTGGTCGGCCGGGTTGCTCTTGGAGTACGTCGGCGGCGTCGGGAGCTGGGTGGGCAGCAGGCTGGACGCCGCGTTGATCGCGGCTTGCACGTCCTGCTGGGCGGCGTCGATGTTCCGGTCCAGGTCGAACTGGAGGGTGATCTGCGAGTATCCGAAGCTCGAGACGCTGGTCATCTGGGACAACGACGGCATCTGCCCGAACTGGCGCTCGAGGGGCGTCGTGACCGACGAGGCCATCGTGTCGGCGCTGCCTCCGGGCAGGTAGGTCGACACGACGATCGTCGGGTAGTCGACCTGCGGCAGGGCCGAGACGGGCAGCTGGACGAACGCGAGCAAGCCCGCCAGGAGCAGGCCGACCATCAGCAGCGTCGTCGCGACCGGCCGCCGGATGAACGGCCCGGACACGCCCGCGCTCATGGCCTGGCCTTGGCGGCGACGCGCGCCCCCGGGCGCAACTGCGCCTGGCCTTCGGCGATGACCTCCTCGCCCGCCGCGAGCCCCTTCGAGACGACGGCGACGTCGGCCTGGACCGCGTCGACGGTGAGCGCTCGGACGACGGCGGTCGAGTCCGCGCCGACGACGTACGCGAAGGTCCCCTGAGGGCCGTGCTGGACGACCGCGGCGGGGACGACGATCGCGTCGCGCCGGGTGGCGAGGCGCAGGCGCGTCTTGACGAACTGGTTGGGCCACAGGAGCCCCCGGGAGTTGTCGAAGACCGCCTTCAGGCGGATCGTCGCCGTGGCCTGGTTGATCTGGTTGTCGATGACGAGCAGCTTGCCTTCGCCGAGCGTCTTCTCGCCGTCGCGGCCGAGCGCCTCGACCGTCAGCGCGTCTGCCTTCCTGGCCTCGGCGATCGACGGCAGATCGTCCTCCGGCAAGGTGAAAAGGACGGCTATCGGATCGAGCTGCGTGACCACCACGAGGCCCGTCGGGTCGGAGGCGTGCACGACGTTGCCGGGGTCGACCAGGCGCACGCCGGTGACGCCGTCGATGGGCGAGGTGATCCGCGCGAAGTCGAGGTTGAGACTCGCGGCGTCGATCTGCGCCTGGTCCGAGCGCATCTGGGCGTCGAGCTGATCGACGGTGGCCTGCTGGTCGGTGAGCTGCTGCGGGGCGATGAGGTTCTGCTCGCTCAGCGTCCTGTATCGGTCGGCGTTGACCCGCGCGTTCTTGAGGTTGGCGGAGTCTCGCGCCAGAGCCGCCCGCGCCGATTCGAGCTGGATCGCGAACGGGCGCGGATCGATCTGGACCAGGGCGTCGCCCTTCTTCACGTGCTGCCCCTCGGTGAACAGCACCCGGTCGATCCGGCCGTCGACCTGCGTCTTGATCGTCACCGTGTAGAACGCCGAGACGTTGCCGAGGCCCTCGAGCCACACCGGCACGTCGCGCTGCACGACGGTGACGGTGAGGACCGGCACGACCCGGTTGGCGGCCGCGCTGGCGGCGGCGGCCGCCGCGCTGGCGGCGCCCCGCGTCCGCGCCCTCGCGAGCCACGTCGCCCCTCCGACGGCCAGGACCAGCGTGCCGAGGACGACGACGCGCGTGACGAGGGAGGACTTCACCGGGGGCGCTCCGGCGCCGGGGGATGCGGTGGACAGGGGGCCGTCGTGAATCATGCGCGTCCCAGCGCGGCGAGGAGCTGCGCGCGCGCGGCTGCCAGTGCATAGCGCGCCGCGATGGCCTGTGCGGCGGCCTGGGTGTAGGCGACCTGGGCGTCATCGAGCTCGATGATGCTCCCGACGCCCGTCGCGTAGCGCTGCTCGGCCAGGCGGAGTTGCTCGCGGGCGCTCGACAGCGCCTCCTCCGTGGCGTCGATCGAGGCCTTGGCGGCGCGGACGGACAGCCTCGCGGAGTCGACGTCCAGCCGGACCTGGAGCAACGCCAGCGAGCGCTGAGCGTCGATGCTGGCGAGTCCGGCCTCCGCCTGGTGCACCTGTCCCCTGGTGAGGCCGCCCTGGAAGATCGGCCAGTTGAGCAGCGCGCCGACGCTCCAGTTCGGCACGAGGCCGTCCAGGCTCGTGCCTTGCTCGGTGCCGTTCGCCGTGGCCGAGAGGGTCGGGCCGTAGGCCCCTTTGACCGAGCTCAACGCCGCCTCCTGCGCCTCGCGCTGCCTGAGCAGGGCTGCGAGCTCGGGGCGCGCCGCCAGCGCCTTCGCGACCAGCGCCTCGAGGGGCTGGTCTTCGTCATCGAGCGGCGGCAGAGTCTCTTCGGCGACGTCGTAGTCGGTCCCGCCGGGGAGGCCGGCGGCCTGGTCGAGCACGGCCTTGGCCGTCTCGTAGCCGTTCTGCGCGGTGATGAGCGAGACCCGCGCGTTCGCGACGGCGGCCTTCTGCTGCGCGAGCGCGATCATCGGCTGGGTCCCGACCCCGACGAATCCTTGCACCTGCGTCAGGTGCCTGTCCTGGCCGGCCAGCGTCTCGCGCGCCACGTCCACCAGGTCCCTGGCGGCGCTCGCGTTGAAGTAAGCCCGCCGCACGCTCGCGAGGATCTGGAGCCGCGTGAGCTGCTCGGCGGCGCGCTGCGCCTCCACCGTGGCCGCCGCGGCCCTGTGCCGCTCGCTGGTCTGCCCGAAGTCGTAGAGCAGCTGCGTGGCGCCCACTCCGAAGGCGAAGGAGTCGTACTGGGGGTTGAGCGACGTCGCCCCGGCGATCGACAGGCCGCCCGGAATCGCGCCCGGCCGCGGCGCGAAGTTGCCCGTCGTCCGCTGGTACTGGGCGGTCGCCGCGACCTGCGGGAGCAGCGGCGCGGCCGCCTGCTCGGCCTGGGCCTCGGCGACGCTGGTCGCGGCGCGCGCAACGAGGAGCTGCGGCTGCTGGACGACCGCCGCGCGCTCGACCTGCGCCAGGGTCAGGACGCGGACGGGCTGGGCGGCGGCCGGACCTGCGGCGAGCACGGCTGCGGCGAACGCGGCTTTCTCCGGGGAAAGGCGGACCGTCCGCATCGTCTGGCCCCCGCAGGGTACGACACCGGCGACCAGGTCGCGTGGAACATCGCAGGCCCCGCGGACGAGCCGTCCCCTTTCGTCGACCAGCGGCGGTCGCGGCCCGACCGGCCGGTGCGCGGGACAGGCGCGTCCGATGTACGATCCAGCCGCCGACGGCGCCCGGCTGCCCCACGACGGACCAGTGCCCGTAGCTACCGGTCCCTTGCCAGCGTGAAGTACACGCTGGCGCCGCGCCCCACGGCCCCTTCGGCCCACACGCGCCCCCCGTGCCGGTCCACGATGCGGTACACGGTGGCGAGGCCGATTCCCGTCCCCGAGAACTCGGCGTCGCTGTGGAGGCGCTGGAACGGGCTGAAGAGCTTGTCGGCGTAGCTCATGTCGAACCCGGCGCCGTTGTCGCGGACGACGTAGACGGCGCGCCCGTCGCGCGGCTCGGCGCCGAACGTGATCTTCGCGCCCGGGGCCTTCGCGGTGAACTTCCACGCGTTGCCGAGGAGGTTCTCGAGCGCGACCTGGATCAGCCTGCCGTCCGCGTCCGCGAGCAGGCCGTCCTGCACCTGCGTCTCGACGGTTCGCCCGGCGTCCCTCCGCGCGAGCTCGGCCAGCACGCTGCGCGCCAGCTCGGAGAGGTCCACCCGGGTCCGCCGCAGCTCGGCGCTCCCGACCCGCGACAGGTCGAGCAGATCGGCGATGAGCTCCCCCATCCGCCGGGCTGCGGCGCGCACGCGCTGCAGGTGACTCTTGCCCTCGGCGTCGAGCGCGTCGGCGTAGTCCTCGAGGAGGGCCTGGCTGAAGCCTTCGATGCTCCGGAGCGGGGCGCGCAGATCGTGCGACACCGAGTAGCTGAAGGCCTCGAGCTCCTTGTTCTTCCGCTCCAGCTCGTCCACCAGCGCCGCGCGCGTCTGTGCGAGGTCGCGCGCGGCGCGGGCCTCCATCGTCTCGAGCTCCTTGCGCAGCAGCTCTTCGCGGACGTGGCGGTTCTCGTCCTCGAACTGTTTCCGTCGGATCTGCGCTCGTACCCGCGCCTTGACGACGTCGAGATCGCTCGACTTCGCGACGTAGTCGTCGGCCCCGGCGGCGAGGCCCTCGAGCATGGCGTCCGGCTCGTCGACGGCCGTCAGCATGAGCAGCGGGATGTCTCGGACTCCCGCTGCCGACTTGATCCGCCGGCAGGTGTCGTGACCCGAGAGGCCAGGCATCATCACGTCGAGCAAGATGCAGTCGACCGGCTGGACCGCGAGCAGCTCGATGGCCTCCTCCCCCGAGCGGGCGAGGATGACGTCGTACCCGTCGTCGCGCAGCGTGTCCGCGAGCATGTGGAGATGAGTCTCGCTGTCGTCGACCGCGAGGATCTTCTTCGGCCCGAGGAGGCTCGTCGTCTCCTCCGGTGACGTCCCCGCGCTGACCCGGCGCAGGACGGCCGCGAGCTTCGCGAGAATGACGTCGATGGGCTCTTCCTTTCGCACGAACGCGTCGGCGCCCGCGTCCAGGGCGCGCAGTTCGGCGCCCGGGCCCTCCGAGGCCGTCAGCAGCACGCAGGGGATGCCGCGCAGCGCTGCGTCGAGGCGCACGCGCCGGATGACCGTCGCCCCGTCGATCCCCGGCAACACGCCGTCGACCAGGATCACCGACGGTCTGCGGTCAGCTGCGACGCGCAGGCCTTCCTCCCCGCTCCCGGCGACGACGACCTCGTACCCCGCCTCGCCGAGCGCGCTCCGGAGCTGCTCCCGGAAGGTCGCGCTGTCGTCGATGACCAGGACAGTCGTCGAGAGCCCGGGCGGCGGCTTCGCGGAGGCCCGCCGCCGCACGAGCTCCTTGGCTCGCGCGACGACGTACGCGCGGTCGTACGGCTTGCCCACGTACTCGTCCGCGCCGGTCCTCAGGCCGCGAATGCGGTCCCTCACCTCGGTCTCGGCGGAGAGGAGCATGACCGCGAGGTCGGCCGTCCTCGGCTCGCGCCGGACCTCCGCGAGCAGGTCGATGCCGTCGCCGTCGGGGAGCAGCACGTCGAGCACGAGGATCGAGAACGCCTCCCGCGCCAGCGCCTCGCGGGCCTCTCCCAGCGTGGCGCACTGGCGCGACGGGAGCCCGGCGGCCTCGAAGGCCTCGTGCAGATCCATGCGGACCGTGAGGCTGTCGTCGACGATGAGCGCTCCGCCCTTCATGCCGGCCTCCGCGCGGGCGAACCCCGCGAGAGCGCGCTCAGCGCCGGCGCGATGTCGCCGAGGGGGAGGACGCGCTCGGCGGCGCCGAGCAGGATCGCCTCGCGCGGCATGCCGAAGACGACCGACGTGGCCTCGTCCTGCGCGATCGTCGTCCCGCCCGCCCGCTTCACGGCGAGCAGGCCGGCGGCGCCGTCTTTCCCCATTCCGGTGAGGAGGCACGCCGCGCACCGGTCGCCCAGCTCGCGCGCCAGCGACTCGAAGAGCTCGTCCACCGATGGCCGGCACGAGTGTCGTTCGGGGTCACCGGTCAGCCGGAGCCGGCCTCCCCGGACGACGAGGTGGCGATCCGGAGGAGCCATGATGACCTGGGCACGACCCGTGGGGGGGAGGGCGTCGCCGTCCTTCGCGTAGGCGACGCGGAGCCGGGAGACCCCGTCGAGCCAGTCGGCGAAGGCGGTCGCGAACGGCTCGCCGATGTGGATCACGAGCAGGATGGGCAGGGGGAAGGCCGGCGGCAGCGCGCGCAGGACCTCCACGACGGCCGCTGGTCCGCCGGTCGACGCTCCGATCGCGACGACCTGGCACCTCGGCGGCCCGGGGCGAGGCTCCGGCTCCCACGTCGCGGGCGCCCCCGCCGCGCCGGACGCGCGCAGCTTCGCGCGAACGTGCGTGATGACCTTGATGCGCGAGACCAGCTTCACGGTCGAGACGAGCTTCCTCTCCCACGCGCCATCGATTCCCTCCCCGGTGGGCTTCTCGAGGACGTCGACGGCGCCGGCCGCGAGCGCCTCGTAGGTCCTGAAGAGCTCCCCGCGGTTCGTCGACGCGGAGACGATGAGGATCGGCGTCGGACAGTGCGCCATGATGTATTCGGTCGCCGCCAGCCCGGTCATCACCGGGAGCATCATGTCCAGCGTGATGACGTCGGGGCGGATGCTCTGGCAGAGATCGATGGCGGTCTTGCCGTCGCTGGCCTCCCCGACGACCTCGATCTCCGGGTCGTCGCTCAGAACCTCCACGAGGCGCGCGCGGACGGTCCGCGAGTCTTCGACTACGAGCACACGGATCTTCGCCATGCCCTCACCCCAGCAGCTCGCGAATGGTCTGAAGCAGATACCCCTGATCGAACTCGCCCTTCACGATGTACCCCCGCGCTCCCGCCTCCTCGCCGCGCCGCCGGTCTTCCGGGGAGTCGCGCGAGGTCACCAGGATAGCGGGTATGTCGCGCAAGCCGGGGTCGGTCCGCGTTCGCGCCACGAACTCGAACCCGTCCATGCCGGGCATCTCGACGTCCACCACGAAGAGGCCGTAGCGGCGGCGCCTGGCCTCGAGAAGGCCGGCCTCGGCGGAGGTGGCGAGGGCGACCTCGTACCCCGCCGATTCGAGGATGCTCTGCTCGAGCATGCGGGTCGTGAGCGAGTCGTCGATCACCAGCACCGGGAGCCTGGGCGCGACGTCCTGCTCCGCGAGCGCGCCCCGGCCCGCGTTCGCCGCCTCCACGAGGGCGCCCGGGTCGAGGACGAGCTGCGGCGTCCCCTCGGCGTCGAGGGACGCCCCCGCCACGACCGGATCGACGTCGAGGCGCGAGGGGAGCGGCTTGACGACGACGACCTCGGTTCCCACCAGGCGGTCGACCCCCAGCGCGGCGAGGGCGCTCCCGGAGTGCACGACGACCGCCGACCAGTGCCGCCGCTCGCGCGTCGACGCCACGGGTCGGCGCAGCGCCCGGGCGAGCGGGAGAAAGGGGATGACCTTGCCCTCGTAGACGATCGAGTCGCTCTCCGGCGCGCGGGCGATGTCGGTGTCGGCCAGGCGCAGGGTGCGTCGAACGGCGTCGAGCGGCACGACCGAGGCCACCCCCCCGGCGTCGACGACCAGGCCCGCGAGCGAGGAGAGAGAGACCGGAACGCAGAGCTCGACGCGCGTGCCCCGGCCCGCCTCGCTCTCGATGGTCACCTCTCCGTTCAGGCGAGCAGCGGTCTCGCGCACCACGTCCAGGCCGACCCCGCGACCCGACAGCTCGGTCACCGCGCGCGTCGTGGTGAGGCCGCCCTTCAGGAGCAGCTGGAAGAGGTCGGTCGCAGCGAGCGGCCCGGACGCGGACACCACGCCGGCCGCCACGGCCTGCCGCTGCAGGGTCTCCACGTCGATCCCGCGCCCGTCGTCCCGGCAGACGAACGCCACCCTGCTCCCGCGGCGCTCCACCTCCAGGCTCACGCGGCCCGCCGCTGCCTTCCCGGCGGAGAGCCGCTCCGCCTCCGGCTCGACGCCGTGGGCGACGGCGTTGCGCACCACGTGAAGGAGCGCGTCGCGGAGAGCCGCGAGCACGTGCGCGTCCAGGCGCCCCTCGCCGCCGGTCGCATCGAAGACCACCTTCTTGCCCAGCAGCTGCGCAGCGTCGCGGACGGTCCGCTCGAGCGGGCCAAAGATGGCGCTCGCGGGGAGCAGGCGCAGCCCGTTCGCGGCCTCGCGCACCTGCGCGAGCTCGCGACTCACCTGCTCGACGCCGCCGGAGATGCTCCTGCTCAGCGCCTCCAGCGAGCCCCGCAGCTCCTCGGCGACCGCATGCCCCCGGAAGGAAGCCGCGCGGGCTCCGTCGCGTTCGAGCGAGCCACGAGGCCCGAGCAGCTCGACGAGGCGGCCGGCGAGGTGCCGGGCGCGGCCGATGGCCTCGCTCTCGCGACGCAGCGAGTTGATCTGCACGGTCGCCTCCGTCACCCCATCCAGCAGCAGATCCATCTCCTCGAGCTCGATGCGAACGGTAGCGAAGGGCTCTTGCGCTGCGCGAGGAAGCGCGGCCGCTTCCGGCGTCGCTGCCGCTAGCGCGTCGAGCGCCGACACCTTCGCCGACATCCCGTCGATCAGGCGAAGCAGCTCGTCGATCCGCTCGCGGGGAACCGGGCGGTCCGCCTCCCGGTGAGGCGCGAGCGCGTCCTCGAAGGCGTGCGCCTGGCGCGCGATCTCGGTGAGCCTGACGACGCGCGAGGCGCCCTTCAGCGTGTGCGCGAATCGAAGGAGCCGCCCCATGACCTCCTTGCCGGGCGCGCCCCGCTCGAGGTCGAGCACGCCCTGCGTCAACCCCTCGAGCAGCTCGCGGGCCTCCTGCCGGAAGTATCGGTAAGGGTCCTTGGGCATGTCACGCCGTGACGTTCTCCCGGACGAGCCGCAGCAGCTCCCGCGAGAGGTCGGCGAGCTGGGTCGCCGTCTGGAGCGTCTGGCCCGAGCTCGCCTCGGTCTCCTTGGTCGCCTGCGCCACGTTCGAGATCGCCACGTTGACCTGCTCGACCGCGGTCGCCTGCTGCTTCGTGCTCAGCTCGATCTCGCGCGCGGCCTCCGTGGTGGCGCCGACCAGGCCGGCGATCTGCCGGAAGGCCGCCGTCACGTCCGTGAATTGCCGCGTGCCCGCGTCGACCGCCTTGGTGCCGACCTCCGTCGCCATGACCGTCGTGTTGACGGCGGCGCGGATGTCCTCGATGAGGCCGCGGATGTCCTTGGTCGAGCCGCCCACGCGGTCGGCCAGCTTGCGGATCTCGTCGGCGACCACCGCGAAGCGCTTGCCGGCGTCGCCGGCTCCGGCGGCCTCGATCGTGGCGTTGATCGCGAGGATGTTCGTCTG
>PLYU01000129.1 GCA_003153495.1 Myxococcales bacterium | reverse complement strand
CGGCGGGGGCGGCGGCGGCTCGGGCGCGCGCTCGACGGTGACCGTCTGCGTGGACGCGAAGGTCACGTCGATCGCCTTCGTGACCGGCAACCGATCGGGGGCCGCGAGCGAGAGCGTGTGCGCGCCCGGGGGCAGCTCGACGTCGGTCGGCGTCTGGGCAGACTGCGCCTTGTCGTCGATCGTCACGCTGGCGCCCGGGGGCGTCGACTCGACGTGGACCTTGCCGGGCATCGCCTTGATCTCGCCGTTGCGCTTGTTGATCTCGTCGCCCTGCGCGGCCAGCTTCTCGGGCACGTGCGCGAGGAACTTGTCGAACCACTCCGACGCCGCGCGACTATGGCCGAGCGCGTCCTCGCACAGACCGATGTAGCGCTCCGCCTGGGCGGTGGACTTGATCTCGTTGGCGGCCGTGAAATCGGCCAGCGCGCCGGCGTAGTCCCCCGCCTTGAACTTCTTGTCGCCCTCGCCGTACCGCTTCTTCGCGGCGGCCAGCTCCGCCTTGGTCGGCGCCGGAGCGGCGACGGCGGGGGCCGCGGTCGACGGGGCGACGGCGGGAGCCGGGGCCGGCTGCGCCGGCAGCCCACCCTGCGCCCACGCCACGGACGTCTGCGAAAGGGCCAGCGTGCCCACGATGACGCAGGCGACGACCCTGCACCCCAATCCCAACGCTCTCTCGTTCAAGGCCCTGCCTCCCATCACACCCGAAGCCAGGCCGAGAATACTTGGGCTCGAGGCGCACGGCTAGCACCGAGTGCGTGCTACGACGACGGACACCGTGTCCCGACCGCTCGCTGTGCTCCTTGGCGTCCAGCTGCCGGGCGTGAGCGACGCCGATCACGAGGGGGACCTCGCCGAGCTGGAGCGCCTGGTGCGAACGCTCGGCTACGACGTCCAGGCGACGGTCACCCAGCGGCGTGACGCCCTGGCCGCCGCCGCGGTGCTCGGAGAGGGGAAGCTCAAGGAGCTGGCGGACCTCACGGGGGGCAAGGGGACGGTTCCGTCGGGCGCGCCCGCGGTCAAGTCGAAGGCGCGCGCGAAGTGGGCGGGGGCGCGCGGGGACGACGACGTCGCCGCCGAGAACGCCGCCGGCGGAGCGGACCACGAAGGCGCGTCCGCCAGGCCCACGGTCGTCGTCGTCGACCACGAGATCAGCCCCAGCCAGGCGCGCAACCTGGAGAAGGCCACGGGCGCCGAGGTGCTCGACCGGACGGGCGTCATCATCGAGATCTTCCACCGGCACGCGCGCAGCCGCGAGGCGAGGCTCGAGGTCGAGATCGCGCGCCTCCAGTACGTGGCACCCCGGATGCGAGAGGCCGGCGGCGGCAAGGAGCGCCAGCGCGGCAAGGGATCCGGGGAGGCCGCCATCGAGCTCGATCGCCGCAAGATCCGCGACCGCATCGCCGAGCTCCGCGAGCAGCTCGCGGCGATCCAGAGAGAGCAGGACAACCGACGCCACGCCCGGCAAGATCAGCTGCGCGTAGCGCTCGTCGGCTACACGAACGCCGGCAAGTCCTCGCTCATGCGCGCCCTCACGGGCAGCCAGGTGCTCGTCGAGGACAAGCTCTTCGCTACGCTCGACACGACGGTGCGCGCGCTCCAGCCGGAGACCAAGCCGCGCATCCTGGTCTCGGACACGGTCGGATTCATCAAGAAGCTGCCGCACGACCTGGTCGCGTCCTTTCGGTCGACGCTCGACGAGGCGCTCGAGGCGTCGCTCCTCCTTTACGTCGTGGACGCGTCCGACCCGACGCACGAAGCCCAGCTCGAGGTGACGCGGACCGTCCTCAAGGACATCCGCGCAGACGCGGTGCCGAGCAAGCTCCTCTTCAACAAGGCCGACCGCCTCGACGCCGGCGCGCGGCAGGGGCTGCTGCGCAAGCATGCGGCCGAGGGCGCGATGGTCCTCTCGGCGCACGATCCGGCCGACGTGGCGGCGCTGCGCCAGGTCATCCTCGCGTTCTTCGAGGCGAAGATGGTCGAAGAGGACATCGTGGTGCCTTACTCGAAGCAGTCGCTCCTCGGCGAGGTGTACGACAGCGCGCGCGTCGTCGCGGAGGACTACGACGAGACCGGGACCCGGCTCCGGGTGCGCGGACTGCCGGCCGCGATCGCGAGGCTCCGGCATGCCTGCGGCGAATGACCCGCGTCGGGCCGCGAGACCTTCACGGATGCGCGAGCAGGTACGCCTGGACGATCAACCCCCACGCCGTCGGCGTCAGGCTCGAGGCGCTCTGCGTGACGTTGAGGAGGTCCGGCGCGCAGTCACTGTACGAGTCGAAGTCCCAGGCGAGGTTGGGGATCTGCTTCGCCTCGAGGTCCGCGTAGAAGCTCGCGGCGCCGCCGCTCGGGAGGCTCCCGTACTCGCCGATGATCACCGGAATGCCGGCGTACGTGTAGGAGCTCGCGGCGGGGGGATAGCCGTGCACCTCGTAGACGACGTTGTCGTAGGGAATGAGCGGAGGCGTGGTCGCATAGAAGCCGATGTCGCTCGTCCACCCGTTGCCCTGGACGGACACGAGGTGATGGGCGACGCCGAGGCGATCCTCCTCCGCCCGGATGACGCCCACCGCGTGGCGCATCGCCGCGGCGATGGTCCCGCTGGAGCGCTTGTTCCCCCCGGGCTCGTTGGTCAGGCCGAACAGGACGAAGCTCGAGCTGGCGAACGTGTCGACCATGGCGACGTAGGTGGCGTCCGTGCCCGTGGGGTACTTGATCGCGTCCGGGGTGGTCGAGTTGTCGGACGGCAGGCCGGTCGCCTCGGGGTCCCCGTCGGTCGTGTCTTGGAGGATCATCGAAGCGTCGCTGCGCAGGGTGACGAGCACGTACACGCCGGGGTGAGCGCCGATGGCGTTGATCACGTTCGTCATAGGCGTCTTGTATTTCGCCGCGCTGGTCACGAACGACGACACGGTGGGGTAGCTCGCCATCGACAGAGAGATGCGGACGAACGTCGGCTTCCACCCGCTCATCAGCCCGGCGACGACCGTCTCGAGCGTCTGCTCGGGCGCGTTCATCCAGAGCGTGTTGTCGTATCCGCAGAAGTAGATGTCGTCGATGTTGACGCCGCGCCCCATCCACGGCGCCGATCCCGAGCTTCCGTTCGAGACGTAGATCTTGTTCCCGCGGGTGTAGAGCCAGCCGGCGGGGAGGCCGCCGTCGGCGCCGGCCTGGCCGCTGTCGGTGCCGGTCGCGCCGCCGTCGCCGACCGGACCGGATGCGCCGCCGTCCGACGCGTCGGGGCGCGCCTGGACGAGCACGTCGCCCGCGGCGTCTGCGCCCTGGCCGCCGTCCGCCGACGTATCACCCGAGGGCGCCCCTCCGCCGCAGCCGATGGAGACGATTCCGGCGCACGCGCCCGGCATCCACGACCGCCACGCAGATCGAGAGAACGACCGCCCCATGACGTGCCTGTCTACCACCATTTCGGCGGGCGCGCGGCCCCACCGCTGCGGTCGCCAAGCTCCGCCGCGCATGCGACAAGTGGGCGTGGAAACGCGCCGCGCGTCGCTCTCGCTCCTGATCGACCGCGACCACTACGAGCGCGTGACCCTGGCGATCGCCGGAGCGCGCACCTCTGTGTGGATCGCGACCGCGAACGTCAAGCAGTTGCTCGTCGAAGCGCCGATCGGCACCCGCGACCGGGCGCGCGGCCGGTACGTGCCGATCCTCGACACGCTGCAGTCGCTCGCCGACCGCAGGGTGACCGTCCGCCTGCTGCACGCGGCCCCCCCCTCCCGCCCCTTCCGCGAAGAGCTTGCCGCTCGTGCCGCCCGCCTCACGCCGCCGTACTTCGAGATGCGCGCGTGCCCCCGCGTGCATCTCAAGATGATCGCGATCGACGGGGCGCTCCTCTACCTGGGCAGCGCGAACTTCACCGGCGCCGGGCTCGGCGCCAAGGGAGACGGCCGTCGCAACTTCGAGATGGGCGTGCTCACCGACGACGAGTGGCTCCTCGACCAGGCGCAGGCGCGGTTCGACCGGATCTGGCGCGGCACCGAGTGCGCGGGCTGCCGGCTGCGCGCGGAGTGCCCGGCGCCGATCGACCTCATCAGGCCGAGGACCTCGCGCCGCTGAGTCACGGCCTGGGCTTCTCGGGCTTCTCGCCGTCGTCGTGAACGATCACGCGCGTACCGGGGTTGTCGCGGGTCGCGCGCACCGCGTGCCACCCGGCCGGCAACGTCGGGCCGACCCACTCGAAGAGCGCTCGCGCGTCGTGCGGGTTGATGTTCACGCAACCGTGGCTGTGCTCGCGCCCGAAGCCCGAGTGCCAGAACGCACCGTGCAGCGCGTAGCCCTTCTCGAAGTACATCACCCAGGGCACGTCCTCGATCGAGTACGGCCCGTCGGTGGCGCTGTCGTCGTCCATCGTCGTCGTGATGTGCTTCTCGCGGACGCGGAACGAGCCCGCCGGCGTCCGGTGGTCCTTGGACGGATCCGCGTCGTCGTGGCGCCCGGTGGACACGAGGGTCGCGAAGACGGGCCTGGTCCCCTCGAACGCCACGAGCGTCTCGGTCGACAGGTTCACGTCGATCCACTTCTCGCCGGGCTTCAGGTCCGGAGGCGGCGGCCCGGGGCGGGTCATCGTCCCGTCGGTGTCCTTCATCCACCAGCCCTCGGTCGTCTCCTGGTAAGCGCGCTGCTCGTAGACGATGCGCTTGCCGGTCAGCGGCACGATCGTGAACCGCGCGATCTTCTCGCTACGCGTGGGCTTCTCCGCCGGATCCTTGAAGTGGTACTCGCGGGCCAGGGGCCGCAGCACGAAGCCCAGCGGCAGCTTGCGCGGCTCGTCGTCGTGGCCCACCCAGACCCCGTCGTACTCGGTCTTCGACTCGTGCTTGAGGATGTGGTCGAAGGGGATGTAGTCGCCGCGCGTCGTCCGCCAGAACTTGCCCGCGAACGCGTGGACCTCCTGGTCGAGCGCCACGTAGAAGCCGCGCATCATCCGCCGCTCGACGAGCGCGCTCTCGCCCTTCAGATCGTCCAGCGTGACGTTCGCGCGCTGCGGGTTGTCCGCCAGGTACCAGGGCGTCTCCCCCTTCTCTCCAGCCACCTCCCTGGCGACGGCCGCGCGATCCTCGCCGCCCTTCGTCGCCTGGAGGAGGCCCTTCTCGTAGGTCGCGCGCTCGCGCCGGAGCGGCGGGCGGCGGTAGAGGGGCGTGCCGTTGGTGAGGTTCAGCCCGTAGTCGTAGGGCAGCGGCCCCTCGGCGTACGGCGGGTGTGGCGAGCTCTGGAGCTCCTTGCTCTCGAGGTCGGCCGTCACGAACCTCCCGCAGACGAAGCCGCTCGCGGCGAGCTCGTACCAGCCCTCCGGGCAGCCGCCGCCCTTGCGCCCGGAGGCCCGCGCCGATACCCGCGTCCCCTTGCGGAGCGAGCCCACCGCGACGACCTGTGTGGCCTCGTCGGCCGTGCGGCCGGGCTCGCGCGGCGGGAACTCGGGGCGGCTGAAGACGGGGGTCGGGGACCTCAGCGCGGCGATCGTCACGCCGGACGCGGCGGCGTCCTGCGAGGCTGGCTCGGAGACCGGCTCGGGCGCTTCCTCAACGGGCGCCACGGCGTCGGACGCTGCCACGTCGACCGCGTGCGACCGGCAGCCGACGCCCCCGAGCCAGACGAGCAGGGCCGGAGCCAACCGGTGCGAGCGTCGGGGAGCCACGGCCCTCCGGCGCTTACGTCGCGGCCGCCGGAATGGCAAGAGATCCGCGGCGACACGTCGCCCACCCGGGCACGTTCTCGTATATAGTCCTCGCCGATGAGCCTCCCCTCTCGCGCCGCTACCGCCGTCGAAAAGACCGCCCTCTGCGCTCTCGTGCTCGGCGCCGGCGCAGGCTGCAGCACGCTGTCGCCGCCGTTCGACAAGATGAAGGACTCGCAGATGACGGTGTACCGTCTGCAGAACTTCGAGCCCCCGGCCCAGGCTCAGGCCCAGCCCTCGGTGGCCGGCTTCCAGATTCCCGCGCAGATCCAGCAGTGGATCCAGGCGGGCGCGTCGCTCCTTCCCCCCGGGCTGCTCCCGCCCGGGCTCATCCCCGGCACGGCGGCGGCGGCTCCCGCAGCGGCCGACACGCCGCGCTTCCACGGCTTCCGCATCCTGGCCTGGCAGCCGGTGAACGACTCCGGGACCAAGGGCGACATCGTCGATCTGCTCGGTCACCAGTCCAACTTCCAGGCCCCGACGTCGACCTGCATGTACGCCGAGTTCGGCTTCGCCATCGCCCAGCCCGACGGGCCGACGCCCGCCGACGTGCTCGCGTCGCTGTCGTGCGAGCAGGTGCAGGCCTTCAATTTCACCTGGCCCTACCCGCAGACGGGGATCACGCCCGACTCGTCGAAGAAGATCGCCGCGATCGCCCAGAAGGTCTTCCAGGGACGCTGACGGGCACGGGCGCGGCGACGCGATGAACGACCGGCCGCTCACCTCGTACGAGCCCAACCCTCTGCTCGGGTGGGTCTACCGCCGGTTCTTCGAGAGCATCGAGGTCGACGAAGCGTGGCTGCACGCCGTGCGCGAGGCCGACACGCGCGGGACGGTCGTCTACGTCCTGCGCAACCTGTCGCTCGTCGACTTCCTCGCGCTCGACTACCTGACCAAGCGCCACGACCTGCCGCGCATCCGCTTCGCGAACGACCTCGGTCTCTGGATCCTCGAGCCGATGCGCGGCGGCCTGCTCGGCGCGCTCCGGTCGCGGGCGCCCGAGAGCGACGCGGCGGATCTCGAGCGCGCCGTCTCGAGCGGCGCCAGCGCGGCGCTCTTCCTCAAGCGACCCGCGCACCTGCTCGAGACGCACTCGCGAGGCAAGATCGAGGGAGACAAGCTCCTCGGCGCTCTGCTCGACTTCCAGCGTCGCTCGAAGAGCCCGCTGCTCCTCGTGCCGCAGGTCTTCGTGTGGTCACGCAGCCCGGGGACGCGCGGGGCCCGGGCTGCCGACGCGCTCTTCGGCCCGAGCGAATGGCCCGGCAACCTGCGGTCCATCGCCCAGTTCGCCGCGAACTGGCGCTACGCGTCGCTGCGCGCCGGCGAGCCGCTCGACCTCGCCGAGTTCATAGCGAAGGAGGGCGCCGGTACGGGCGACGACGTGCTGATCCGGCGCCTGACGTACGCCCTCCTGCGCCGCCTCGAGCGCGAGCGGCGGGCGCTCGTCGGTCCGACCAGGAAGCCCGCCGACCGGCTCCGCGAGGAGGTCATCCGCAGCCCGAAGCTGCAGAAGGTCATCGCCGACATGGCCGGCGAGGGGGAGAAGGAGCGCGCCGTCATCGCCGCGCGAGCGATGCAGATGCTGCGAGACCTCGAGGCCTCGCTCGACATGAACGCGATCGCCGCGCTCGACCGCCTCGTCGCGGCGGCCGCCGCGCGCATGTTCTCGGCGGTCGAGGTCGACGAGCCGGGCATCGAGCGGCTCCGCGAGCGCGCGCGCGAAGGCACCCTGGTGCTCCTCCCCTCGCACAAGTCGCACATGGACTACGTGGTGCTCGCGTGGATCCTCTACCGCCGCAAGGTGCCGCTGCCCCTGGTGGCCGCAGGCGACAACCTCAACTTCTTCCCGCTCGGGCCGGTCTTCCGGCGCGCGGGCGCGTTCTTCATTCGCCGCAAGTTCCAGGGCGATCGCCTCTACAGCGCCGTCGTCGACGCCTACGTGCGCCGCCAGCTCCGCGAGGGGGCGCCGTTCGAGTTCTTCCTGGAAGGCGGGCGCTCCCGCACGGGGAAGCTGCTCCCGCCCAAGCTGGGCCTCCTCTCGCTCGTGGTCGACGCCGCCCTCGCCGTCCCCACCCGGACGACCTGGTTCTGCCCGGTCAGCATCGGCTACGAGCGCTTCGTCGAGGAGGAGGCGTTCGTCCGCGAGATGAGCGGCGCCGAGAAGCAGAAGGAGAACGTGCGCGGGCTGCTCAAGTCGATGGACGTGACCATGGGCCGTTACGGGCGCCTGAGCGTTCAGTTCGGCAGGCCCCTGTCGCTGCCCGAGGTCCTCCAGGAGCTCGACCCGAACACCAGGCCGGAGGACGTCGCCTCGATGACCCCCAACCGCCGGCGCGCCGTCGTGACGCGGCTGGCGTACCGGGTCATGAACGAGATCAACGCGGTCGTGGCGGTGACGGCGGGGTCGCTCGTCGCCGCCGCGCTGCTCGCGCACGACAAGCGCGGCCTGCCGCACGCGGACCTCGTCGCGACGTGCGAGCGCCTCGCGCGCACCCTGAGGCGCTGCGGCGCGCGCTTCAGCCCGTCGCTGCTGGACCCCGCGCACGGCGGCGCGATCCGCGGCGCCGCGCTGAGCGAGGCGGTCGACATGTTCGTGCGCGCCGGGCACGTCGAGACCCGCCGGATCGGCGACGAGACGATCTACCTCGTGCGGCCCGAGGCGCGCATGTCTCTCGACCTCGCCAAGAACGGGATCATCCACTTTTTCGCCGCGCGCATGCTCATCGCCACCGCCCTGCTGGCCGCGCCGGGGGCGCCCCTGCTTCTCACGGTGGTGCGCGAGCGCGTCAACGCGATGTCCCGGCTGTTCAAGTACGAGTTCACCTTCCGCGCCGACGCGACGTTCGAGCGCATCTTCGACGAAGAAGTCGCGGCGATGGCGGCCGACGGCGAGATCGTCCTGCGGACCGAGGGTACGACTGACGTCTTTCCCAGGGGCGAGGACGGACGCGCGCAGATCGAGCTCTACGCCTCCCTGCTCGACAACTTCGTCGAGGGGTACCGGATCGCGGCGCGCGGGCTGACGGCGCTGCTCCGCGGCCCCCTGGCCACCAGGGACGTCGTGAAGCGGGCCATCGCCACCGGCGAGAAGATGTTCCTCGCGGGCGAGGTCGGGCGGCGCGAGGCGGTGAGCCAGCCGCTGCTCGACAACGCGTATGCGTGCTTCGTCGACCAGGGGTACCTCGCCCGGAGCGAGGGCAAGGTGAGCCTCAACGAGTCGTACGCCACGGCAACCGCAGTGGCCACGATCGAGTCGCGCATCGTGGCCATGGGCCCGCGCCTTGGCTCGCGGTCCTGAGTCCGTAAATCGTGGATCCACTCGCGCCGTCCACGCGAGCGCCCCTCCTGTCCTCCGCCCAGCTCTGGGGGGGGTCGCGACCGCCGACGAATCACAGACTCAGGGCACTAGACTGGCCCGTCGCGGCTGTGCCAGCTTCGGCCACGTGTGACAGCAGCGCCGTGCTTCGCCGCTGACACACGGGCGATCTCGCGCAGATCCGCCCTGGCTGGCGGTTTGCTTGGTGGGTGGTGGGGAGGCGCGATGCCCCCGGCAGGAGGATCGATGAGCGCGTGGAACCCGAGAGCCGTGCTGATGTCGGTAACGGTGGTCGCCTCGACCGCGTGCGGCAGCAGCTCGAGCGGCAGCGCCGCCGGGTTCGCCCCCTCGGGCGGCGGCTTCTCCCCCGGAGGGGACGACTCGGGGGCGTTCTTCGGGGGCGCAAGCGGCAGCAGTAGCGGCAGCGGCAGCGGCGGCACCGGCTCGGTACCGGCCCTGCCCCCCGAGACCAAGACCGAGGGCAGCTTCCAGACCCCCGTCGCCACGGGCAACTTCGTCTGGATCGCCAACCCGACGAGCGGCCGCGTCGCCTACATCGACGCGACGACCTTCGTCGTCCAGACCGTCGCGGCGGGCAACGGCCCGACGTACCTCGCGCCCGTCCCGGATCCCGCGGCGCACGACGACGTCGCGATCGTGGTGAACGTGCTCTCCCAGAACGCGACGCTGCTGCGCGTTCACCAGGGCGCGCTGTCGACCAGGACGTTCCCGTCCACAACCAACGCGAACTCGTGGGCAGTCTCCGCCGGGGGGCGCTGGGCGATCGCCTGGACCGACGCGACGCGCGCGACGAATCCGGAGCCGACGCAGGGGTTCCAGGACGTGGCCGTCCTCGACCTGACGGGGCCGCGCCCCGCCACGGTCCTCGCGGTCGGATTCCGGCCGACCAAGCTCGCGTTCTCCGCCGACGAGACGCACGCCTACGCGGTCACGCAGGACGGGATCTCTGTGATCGATCTGGTGGGCGGATCGCAGCCGGCCGTCACCCCGAGCCTCCCGCTGCTCGCCCCCGCCCCCACGCCGACGGTCGACGCTTCAGCCGGGACACCCGCCACGGGGACGACACGCGCGCCCGACGTCTCGATCACGTCCGACGGAGCCTACGCGCTGGTGCGCGTCGAAGGCGTCCCCGCCGTCACGGTGGTGTCGCTGAGCGACGGAACCCTCACGAGCGTCCCCCTCCCCTCGGCGCCCACCGACCTCACCCTCGCTCCGGGGGGCGACTTCGCTATCGCCGTGCTCCGCGACTCGTCCGCCGTCGCCATCCTGCCGATCCCCGGCATCATCGCCGCTCCGGCTTCGTTCCAGACGGTGCCGATCCCCGGCGAGACCGTGGGACGGGCGATCGTGACCAAGGAAGGGCACTCGGCCCTGCTCTTCACGACCGCCGCGCCGATCGACCGGCTGACGGTGCTCGACCTGCCGGCGGAGACCTTCCACACCATCCAGCTTCACGCCCCCGTCCTCGCCGTGTTCCCCACGGACGACGGCCAGAACGCCATCGTGCTCCACAGCGTGACACCCGCAGCCGGCTCCACCGTGAAGGGCGCGTTCAGCATCGTCCCGATCGCGGGGAAGCTCCCCGCCAAGATCGTCAGCGTCCCCGCCCCTCCGACCGCCGTGGCCCTGTCGCCCTCGAACGACCGCGCGCTCGTCTCGCTCCGGGACGACTCCACGAAGACCTACGGCCTGGACCTCGTCCTGATGCCGTCGTTGCAGGTCTTGCCCTACACGCTGGCGAGCCCGCCGCTCTCGGTGGGCATCGCGGCGGGGGCGGCGCGCGGCTACGTCGCGCAGGACTACGCCGAGGGGCGGATCACCTTCGTCGACCTCGCGGCGGGGGCGGCGCGGACCATCACCGGATTCGAGCTCGGCGCACGCGTCGTCGACGGGAGCCACCCATGAGCCTAGCCCGAGGCGACGTGCCGTCGTGCTACCTGCACGACGGCCGCGTAACCTGGTCCCTCGTCGCCATGACCGCGCTCGCCTCCGGAGGCTGCGGCTCGAGGCCTTCGTACTGGGACTCGAACGTCGGGACGCCGACGGCCCAGGGCCTCGCGAACGGCGTCGCGCTGGTCGACGACGCCAATCACCGCGCGGTCCTGCTCACCGCCGAGGCCGACCAGCAGCTCTCGCGCGCCTCATTCTCCGTCGGCCACCAGGTCAGGAACGTCGTCGCTTCGCCCGACGGCAAGAGGCTGTTCGTGCTGTCGACGGGAGACTGGCCACGCCACTCGGCGGGCGACGAGCGGCCGTCGCTCACCGTGATCGACACGAGCTCGGGCGCGACCCCGACGCGCTACCCACTGCCCGAGCCGCTGCCCGACCTCGCGATCGACCCGCAAGGGCGGTACGCCGTCGCCTACGCCGGCGCCCAGTCCACGTCCGCCTCCTTCGTCCAGAACCCGAACGAGATCGTGCTGTTCGACCTGAAGCCGAGCTCGCAGACAGACTCGCCCAACCCGGTCTCGCGCAGCATCCGCAGCTTCGGCGGCTCGCCCAGCCGGCTGACTTTCACGCCGGAGCTCTGCGTCCACGCGGCGATCTCCTGCGCGGGCAAGGACGGCGCGCCCGCACCGGGACAGCGCAGGCTTCTCCTCATCGAGTCGGACATCGACGTGACGCTCCTCGATCTCGACCACGCCTTCCTCGCGACCCCGCCCGCCGAGATCACCGTGCGACTGACCAGCGGCGCGAGCGCGAGGGTCGTCGCGCCCAGGGGCCTCGCGGTCGACGGCTACGACATGAGCAGCCCCGGCGACGCGCGCATCGCGCTCCGGACCGACGACAGCAACGTCTTCACCATCCTGCTGGGGCCGTCGACCGGGACGCCGAACGACTTCGCGCCGACGATCAACCTGACGGACGTCGGCGGCGCGCCGTCGAGCATCGCCTTCGTGCACACCGACCAGGGGCTGCGCGTGGCCGCCCTCGTGCCGTCCGCGTCGAACGCGGTCCTGGTCGAGCCCGACACGAGCCTCACGACCCAGATCGCCCTGCCCGCGCCGTACGCGAGCATGTCGCTGGTCACCAGCGTCGTCGACGCCGCCAGCACGGCGCCCTCCGGGACGGACACCGCCCTGCTCTGGGGCAGCGCGACCGGCTCGGGCGTCGCCTTCTGGACCCTCGGCAAGACCGTGGGCCAGCCGTACCGCAGCATCGAGGTCTTGCCCGACGTGACGCAGCCGATCCGGTCGGTGCACGACGTGCCCGGCAAGAACCCCCAGCTCAAGGTGCTCGAGCTCTCGCAGGGCTCCGGCTTCCTGGTGCTCGACCTCCTGGCACGCACCGCCTCGCCTCTGCACACCGCGCAGACGCCGACCCTGGCGATCTCGCCCGACGGCAGCGGCATGTGGGCGTTCGCGCCCGACGGCACCGACCTCGCGCGCATCTCGTTCCCGTCGCTCACTCCGCTGCCGCTGACCACCGACCTGAGCATCCAGGCGGTGTACGACGTGGCCCGCCGCGACGGCGGGCGGGCGCTCGTGGCGATCCACTCGCGAGGCACCCTCGGCGCGACGGTCTTCGACGCCGATAACCCCGATACGGCCACGGCGCGCCGCGTCCCTGCGCTGCTGCTGGAGGGTCCATGAAATCGCTCGCGATGCTGCTCGCTGTTCTGTCGGCGACGACCGCCGCCTCCGTCGCACGCGCCGACGACGTCCCCGCGCCCGAAGAGACGCCCGCCGCGCCGGCGGCCGACGCGCACAAGGCCATGTGGCGCTTCGAGCTGGGCTACCGCGGGGCGTTCGTGACGAGCCCCGGGTACGGCCCGTTCTCGACGGACGACTACTTCTCGCAGGTGTCGGTGGCGGCGTCGCGGACGGTCCTGGTCCGCGGCCGCTTCTCGTTCGCGCCCGGCCTCGCGTGGGACTACGGCACGACGAGTGCGACGGCGCGAGGGGACATCACCTCGCTCACCATGCACCGCCTCGGCGTGCCGCTCGAAGGACGGATGCACGTTGCGCGGCTGGGGTACGCATTCGTGCGCGTCGCGCCGGGCGTCGTCCTGACCGCGGCCGAGGTCCAGGACCCGTCGGCGCCCGCCGCGCTGTCCAAGAACCGCTGGCTGATGGCCGCGGACGCGAGCGCGGGGTACGCGTGGCTCGCGTGGTCGCGACCGGAAGGCCCGGGGCCGATGGCGCGGCTCTGGCTTCAGGGCGAGGCCGGCTACGGATGGGTAGCGACCGAACGCCTCGACCTCGCGCCCGACCTTGCCTCGGGCAGCTCCCAGCGCGCGAGCGGCGCAGACCTCGGCGCGCTGGCGATGCGCGGCGTGTTCTTCCGCGCCGCGGCGGCGGTGAGCTTCTGAGCCTTTCCGGACAGGCAAGACGCTCATCAGCAACCGGGGGGACAGCCGTTCGATATCGACGGCGCCAGCCCGCCCAGGATCGTCGCTTCGTTCCTGAAGCTGGCGGGAGACGGTGGGAGTTGCCCTAGGGATGCTGATCCCTACGGCCCCTTCCTGTACACGCGCACCCAGTCCACCTTCATCGTCTGCGGGAACGTCGTCGTCCCGTCCGGGCTGCCCGGCCACTGCCCGCCGACGGCGACGTTGAGCAGGACGAAGAACGGGTGGTCGAACACCCACGTCCCGCCCGCCGTGACCTTGCTGGCCAGCTGGGTCGTGTAGAGCCGATCGTCGACAAAGAAGCGGACGCCGGCGCTGTCCCACTCGATCGCGTACGTGTGGAAGGCGTCCGCGAGCTTGCCCGCGCCCGGCAAGGTGTACGCGCCGCTCATCCCCGACACGCCCGGCGCGTGCAGCGTCCCGTGGACCACCGTCGGCTCTTTCCCGACGTTCTCCATGATGTCGATCTCGCCGCACTTCGGCCAGCCGACCGAGTCGATGTCGTCGCCCAGGAGCCAGAACGCGGGCCACAGCCCTTGCCCGGAGGGAATCTGGATGCGCGCTTCGAAGCGTCCGTACTGCTGCGTGAACTTGCCCTTGGTGAGCAGACGCGCGCTCGTATACTTGCAGGGCGCACCGGAGCACTGGTACGCCGACGCGCCTGCCGTCGTGGCCGTGATGACGAGGTTGCCGCCCTCGACGACCGCGTTCTGCGTCCCGTCGGTGTAGTCCTCGAGCTCGGCGTTGCCCCAGCCGGTTCCGCCGACGTCATGGATCCACCAGGTGGGGTCGACGGCGGACCCGTCGGGGCCGTTGAACTCGTCCGACCAGGTCAACGTCCAGCCGGCGAGCGCTGCGTCGCCGGCCGACGCGCCGGCGTCCGGCGCGGTGGGTCGGGGCAGGGCGACGGCGTCCGCACCCGCGTCGACCTGTTCTCCGCTCGAAGACGCCCCGCAGGCGGCGCAGGCAAGCCCGACGACGACGACGCCGATGGGTCGCACGCGCCGCATGGGGCAGACGCTAGCACCGCCGGAAGCCGACTGGACGCCTCGACGCCGCCTATGCGCGAGGGCGGACCTGCTTGCGGATCTTCTTGATGAAGGTCTGGGTGCACAGCCCGTGGCTGTCCTCGTGGTCCATGATCTCGTGGATCAGGCGCGCCTTCACCTCGGCCGTGCAGATCGTGCTGTCGCGCACCGCCGTGGCGAGCTCGACGCCTCCAGGCGTCACGGGCCACTGCGCCTTGACGACGACCTCGGCCCTGTTGGTCGGCCGGTGGTGCGACTCCTTCGTCTTGGTCACGTCGTGGAAGCCGCTCTGCTCGGCGCGCCGGCCGGAGCCGTGACAGCTCGGGCACGTCGTCGTCAGCCCGAAGGAGTTGGCGATGCGACGATCCCCGCCACACACGCCGCACGGTTCATCGACCACGTTCACATCCTCTCGGCGCGCCGGCGGCGCGGCTCTGCGTCAATCGAGTCACTATACGCCCACCGGGCACGCGGCGCCTGGATATCGAGGGGCTCTTGCATTGCACTTGGTGGGATCGCGGCGCATAGTGTCGCTGTCGTCGCGTGTAGGCCGCCTGGTGCGACGGCGTGCGCCGTCGCAGGCCAATGCGCACCGCCAAAGAACACCATCGTCCGGTCGCTCGAGAGGCAGGCATCCACAAGGTCGCCCTGCTCGGCAATCACGTGCCGCGTCAGTGCGGAATCGCGACGTTCACGGCCGATCTCGCCGACGCGCTCTCCAGGGAGCGCGCCGACCTCGATTGCTTCGTCGTCGCGATGAACGACGCGGGCCGGCACCACGCGTATCCGGAGCGCGTCCGCTTCGAGATCGCGGAGGCCGACGTCGCGTCGTACAGGCGCGCGGCCGACTTCCTCAACGTCAACACGGTGGATGTCGTGTGCGTGCAGCACGAGTACGGCATCTTCGGCGGCAAGGCCGGGGCGCACGTGCTCACGCTGCTCCGCGAGCTCAGGATGCCCATCGTGACGACCCTGCACACGATCCTGGCCGAGCCCAACCCTCTGCAGCGCGGGGTGATGGACGAGCTCACCAAGCTGTCCGAGCGCCTCGTCGTCATGAGCGCGCACGGCGCATCGCTGCTCGAGGAGGTCCACGGCGTCCCCGACGAGAAGATCGCCCTCGTCCCGCACGGAATCCCGGACCTGCCCCTCGCCAGCCGGAGCAAGGACAGGCTCGGCGTCGAGGGCAAGTCGGTGATCCTGACGTTCGGTCTGCTGTCGCCTGACAAGGGCATCGAGTACGTGATCGACGCGCTGCCCAAGATCCTCGAGCGCCACCCCGAGACGGTGTACATCGTGCTCGGGGCCACGCACCCTCACGTGAAGGAGCGGCACGGCGAGACGTACCGTCTCATGCTCGAGGAGAGGGCCCGCCGGCTCGGCGTGGACTCGAGCATGATCTTCCACAACCGCTTCGTGGGGCAGGACGAGCTGGTCGAATTCCTGGCCGCGGCCGACATCTACGTGACGCCGTACCTCAACATGGAGCAGATCACTTCGGGAACGCTCGCCTACGCCGTCGGCTCCGGAAAGGCGGTCATCTCGACGCCCTACCGGTACGCTCGCGAGGTGCTCGCCGAGGGGCGCGGGGTGCTCGTACCTTCGAAGGACTCGGGCGCGATCGCGCGCGAGGCCATCGCCATCTTCGGCGACGACGACAAGCGGCGCGCGCTCTGCCAGCGAGCGGCCGAGTACGGGCGCGACATGAAGTGGCCGGCGGTGGCGCGCAGCTATCTGCGCACTTTCGAGCAGGCGGCCTCCACCCATGCGAGCCGCGTTCACACGCAGTTCCGGGCCAAGACCGCGGCGATGCGACCCGCCGAGCTGCCGGAGACCAACCTCGACCACCTGCGCCTGATGACCGACGACACCGGGGTCCTCCAGCACGCAATCTACGACGTCCCCCGCTACGCCGAGGGCTACTGCGTGGACGACAACGCGCGCGCGCTGCTCGTCATGGCGTACCTCGAGGACGCCGGGACGACCGAGGACTCGTGGGTCGTCCGCTCGCTGGCGTCACGTTACCTCGCGTTCGTCAGCGCGGCGTTCAACGTCGAGAAGCGGCGGTTCCGTAACTTCATGACGTACGGCCGGCAGTGGGCGGAGGAGTTCGGGTCGGAGGACAGCCACGGCCGGGCCGTGTGGGCGCTCGGAGCCGTCGTGGGGCGCTCGAACGAGCCCGGGCGGCAGAGCCTGTGCGGGAGCCTGTTCCACGAGGCGCTGCCTGCGGTCGAGACGTTCTCGAGCCCTCGAGCGTGGGCGTACGCCCTGCTGGGGATCGACGAGTACCTGCGCGCGTTCCAGGGCGACAGTCACGTCCAGGCCGTGCGAACGGCCGTGGCGCAGCGCCTTCTCGACCTCTTTCGCCGCTCGAGCTCCGCCGAATGGCCATGGTTCGAGGACCGCGTCACCTACTGCAACGCTCGCCTCCCGCATGCCCTCATCGCGTCCGGAGCCCGCACGGGCGATAGAGAGATGCTGGCGGTGGGCCTTCAGTCCCTCGAGTGGCTCGCGGCGATCCAGAAATCCAAAGAAGGCTATTTTCGCCCCATCGGGTCGAACGGCTTCTTCGTTCGCGGCCAATCCCCCGCCGCGTTCGATCAGCAGCCCGTCGAAGCGTCCGAGATGGTCGCCGCCTGCCTGGAGGCCGGCCGCGTGACCGGCGACCCGAAGTGGGACGCGCACGCCAGGCCCGTGTTCAACTGGTACCTCGGGCAGAACGACCTGCAGACGCCCCTCTACGATCCTGCCACCGGTGGCTGCCGGGACGGCCTTCACGTCGATCGCGTGAACGAGAACCAGGGCGCAGAAGCGACGATCTCGTTTTTGCTGGCGGTGGCGGAGATGCGTCTGGCCGACCGCGTCGGCGTCACGGCGCAGTACTCTGTGAGGTCCGCAGAATGACAGCTCGAAGCATGCACGAGACGCTGTTTCATCGATACGCGGAGAACCCGATCCTCACCGCGGAGCAGTGGCCATACCCCGTTCACACCGTGTTCAACGCAGGCGCCACGCGGCTGAAGGACGGCACCACCCTCCTCCTCTGCCGGGTAGAGGACCGCCGCGGCATGTCGCACCTGTGCGCGGCGCGCTCGAAGAACGGGCACGACGGCTGGGTGATCGACGAGAAGCCCACGCTCGCCCCCGATCCGGAGAACTACCCGGAGGAGCTATGGGGCATCGAAGATCCCCGGATCACGTTCGTCGAAGAGCTCGGCAAGTACGTGGTCGCCTACACGGCCTTCAGCAAGGGAGGTCCGGGGGTGGCTCTCGCGCTGACCGAGGACTTCCGCACGTTCAAGCGCCTCGGGCTCGTCATGCAGCCCGACGACAAGGACGCCGCTCTGCTCCCGAGACGTATCGACGGCAACTTCGCGCTGATACACCGCCCCATGACCGACTCGGGAGCGCACGTCTGGCTCTCGCTGTCGCCGGACCTGACCAACTGGGGCCAGCACAAGCTGATCCTCCAGGCGCGCAAGGGCGGCTGGTGGGACGCCAACAAGGTCGGCCTATCGCCGCCGCTCATCGAGACGCCGCGCGGCTGGTTGATGATCTACCACGGGGTCCGGCACACGGCGTCGGGCTCCCTCTATCGCCTCGGGCTGGCCCTCTTCGCCCTCGAGAACCCCGAGCGCTGCTTGCTGCGGGGCGACTCCTGGGTCTTCGGCCCCGAGGCGACCTACGAGCGCGTGGGAGACGTGGGCAACGTGGCCTTCCCGTGCGGCTACACGCTCGAGCCGGACGGCGACGGGATCAACCTCTACTACGGCGCGGCCGACACGAGCGTGGCGCTGGCGACGGGGAGCGTCCGCGAGCTTCTGGCGTGGCTCGACGCGCATCCGAGCGCGCCGTAGCGACCCTTCACGCTCGGAAGCGCGTCATCGAACGAGAAGGGCGCGTCCTTCGCGCTCATGGGCGCGGCCTCGAGCGGGAGGGGCGCATCCTTTTCGCTCGTGGGCGCGGCCTCGAGCGGGAGGGGCGCATCCTTCCCGCTCATGGGCGCGGCCCTGAGCGGGACGGGCGCAGGCTTCGCGCTCATCGGCGCGGCCCTGAGCGGGAGGGACGCACCCTTCGCGCTCATGGGCGCGGCCCTGGGCGGGAGAGGTGCATCCATCTCGCTCATGGGCGCGAGGATGAGCGAGAAGGACGCGCCCATCCCGCTCATTCGCGCGGGCATGAGCGAGAAGGACGTGCCCGTCCCGCTCATGGGCGCGAGGATGAGCGAGAAGGATGCGCCCATCCCGCTCATTCGCGCGGGCATGAGCGAGAAGGACGTGCCCGTCCCGCTCATGGGCGCGAGGATGAGCGAGAAGGATGCGCCCATGGTCGACAGTCAGCCCGTGACCTCGTCCGTCCACACGCGGAAGCTCTCGAGGGTGTTGGGCCCGAACGTCGTCGTGATGGCGACGTCGGCTGCGTCGCGGCCCCTCGCGATGAGGACGCGGCCGATGCGGCGCGTGTTGTTGCGCGCGTCGAACGTGTACCACCGGCCGCCGAGGTACGCCTCGAACCACGCCGCGAAGTCCATGGGGCCGAAGGGCGGGGTCTCGCCCATGTCGCCCAGGTAGCCGGTGCAGTACCTGGCCGGGACGTTCAGGCAGCGGCAGAAGGCCACGGCGAGGTGGGCGAAGTCGCGGCAGACGCCCTTGCGCTCGCCGTACGCCTCCCAGGCGGTCCTCGTGGCCCTGGCGTCGGCGTAGCTGAAGGCGATGTGCCGGTGGACGAAGTCGCACACGGCCTGGACGCGGCCCCAGCCCTGGGGCGCGCCGCCGAACAGGCTCCACGCGATCTCGATCAGCCGATCGGTCTCGCAGTAGCGGCTCCCGAGCAGGAACGTCAGCGCGTCGTCGGGCAGCGCCTGCACCGGGAATTGCTGCGCGTCGGGCTCGTAGGGGTCGGGCTGGCCGGTGTCGTTCACCACGGTGTCCCCCGTCAGGCGCACCCGGCCGGCCGGCGCCACGATGCGGCTGCACCAGTTGCCGAAGAGGTCGCGAAAGTAGGCGATCGGGACCGGCGGCGAGACGATCACCTGGTCGGGCCGCAGCATGTCGGACGCGCGGCTGTAGTGGACGCCGAGCACCAGGATCATCGGCGTCGGCTGGGGAAGCTGGTAGACGATCTCGTAACCGACGCGGATCTGCATGGCGCCTCGCGCGCCTGCCGCGCGCGGGGATCGCGCGCGAGGGGCTCGAGGCACTCCTAGCATCCGAAGGTTTCGCGCGCGTTGCTAACGATCGCGCCGAGCGCCGACCTGAGATCGTACTTCCGAAGCCATGCGTCGCGAACCTGAACGCGCTGCGAACGGTCCCCCCGGGCAAGCCTGCGCTCGCGGTTGGGCGGGGTCGCGGCGTCGCTTCACTGGCCCGAGCTCATGTCTCCGGGAAGAGATCGAGCGTGCGCTCGACCTCGTCCGCGTCGACGCGATACCCGTCGCCGCCCTCGGCCTGACCGACGACGAATCCGAAGTGCTGCCCGTCCGGGTCCGTCGTCCGCTTGATGACGCTGCAGAACCGGTTGGGAGGCTGGAGCGTCAGGACCGCGCCGCCCGGCCGCAGGACCATGATGCCGTGGACGAGATGGCTCCCCTCGACGCCCGCCACCACTCGCGCGCCGGCGCAGGCGGCCACGATGGCCGGGACGTCGTCCCGGGTGACGTCGACGATCCGGAAGCCGCGTCGCGCGCGAAGGTGCTCGGCGAGCTGTAGCTCGTTGTTCAGGATCCGACGCTTCCCGGAGCCGCGACGGAGGATGAACACGCCGGGATGGGGCTCGACCTTCACGCGCGAGAGCAGGCGCTCGCCGAGCGCCCGGAAGCGCGCGCGCTTGTGCCGGGTCTGTCCGAAGTCGTCGAAGACGACGACCTCCCTGAGGAAGGCGCTGCGCAGGCGGGTGGGCTTCATCCCGAGCCACTGTTCGTAGGCGAGGATGTGCGGGCTGACCGGCTCCTCGGTGGTGATCGGGTCACCAGCGTCTGCCGCGAGGGGATACGCGGCGCAATCGTCGGTCAGCCACAGGCCGAAGAAGCCATTGCCGACGAACGTGGAGTACACCGACCCGTGGTCGATCTCGCGCTCCACCCGAAGCCGCGGGACTGCGCCCGTCCGCGGGTGCAGCCAGTGCCACGCGTTGCGCTTGTACATGACGCCGTCCACCAGCCACGCATCCTTCACCGAGAATCCGCGCGAAGGCGCATGAACGATCTCTAGCCCCCCCGCCATCTCGCGCCGCGGGTCGTCGGTGTAGGCCGTGCCGGTGACGCGCTCGAGCTGATTGGGCAGAAAGTAGGCAGGGCGCGAGATCGCCGTCTCGCTGGGCGCGACCTGCCAGGAGCGGTCGGCGATCGTCTGCAGGATGATCGGGGGCCGGCGCAGCAGCCTCTTTCGGAGAATCGCCTTCGCGGGGAGGAGCGTCCATCTCATGCCCTGACTGTACCCGGGCGGCCGGACGCGGGGACCCCGTCCCGCTTCTTGCCGGGTCTCCTCGAGGTTCAGTGGAAGCCGATCGGCTTCTGGAGCCCACTTGGGGACTTGAACCCCAGACCTGCGCTTTACGAAAGCGCTGCTCTACCACTGAGCTAAGTGGGCCTACCCGAACGTTTCAGGGAGGCGTCATATGCCACACCCGGCGGCTCCGGCAAAGTGGTTCAAGCAGCCACCCTCGAGCGCACCTCCCCCGCCGCGATCCGGGTCGCCGCCAGGCGGCTCATGGCCATGATCGAGTGCTGCGGGTTCACGCCCAGGTTGGTGGGGAAGACGCTCGAGTCGACGACGTAGAGGCCGGCGACCTCGTGCGCCTGGAAGTCGGGGCCGACGACGCTCGCCCGCGGGTCCGGGCCCATCCGGCACGCCCCGAAGAGATGGGTCGCGATGAACCCGAAGGCGCGCGGATCCGGCGCCACCTCGTCGATGAGGCGGACCTGGTCGATCGAGTGAATGGCCGTCGGCACGCCGTGGAGCCCGGGCCAGACCTCGCGCGCGCCGGCCTCGAACATCATCCGCGCCAGCAGCGCCATGCCCCGGCGCGCGCGATCCATGTCGATCGGCGCCGGGGTCCATCGCACCTTGTCCCGCCCGCTCCACGCCGGACGCACCGTCCCCTCGGCCTCGGCGCGCACGGTCATCACCCACACGCCTAGGCGCGGGAAGAGCCCGAAGCGCTGCATCAGCTCGCGCCCGACCCCCGGGATCCGGACCGCCGCGAGCTCCGGCGGCATCGCCAGCGTCTCGAGCTTGATCTTGTCGCTCCGGCGCAGAGCGAGGCTCTCGGCCCCCTGCGTCGCGCCGAAGCCCATGTCGACCGGCCGGTCGAACATCCCCGCCAGGCCGACCCCCGGGTGACACTGGAAGTGCTCGCCGAGGCTGCGGGCGCGCAGGCCGCTGCGCCGCAGCAGGTTGGGCGACTGGATGGTGCTCGCCGCGACGATCACGCCCCGGCGCGCGTGCAGCCTCACGCGCCGCGGCCGGCGGGCGTCCGGCTCGGTGCTCGTCGTCCACGCGACGACGCCCACGGCGCGCCCTCGCTCGACGACGACGCGCTCGACCTTGCACGAGCAGTACAGCCGCGCCCCCAGCGCGAGCGCCCAGGGAACGTGCGCCACGTTCATCCCCTGCTTGGCGCCGTTGGGGCACCCGGTGAAGCACCGCGCCGAGCCCCGGCAGCCCTCCTCGTAGCGGTGCATCCGCTCGGCCGGCAGGCCGTGCGCGCGCGCCTCGTCGAGGAACATCCGGCTGTTCTGGCCGAGCGCGTCGTCGAAGACCGCGTGGGCGTGAAGCTGCCGCTCGAGCGCGTCGAAGTGAGGCTCGAGGGCCTTCGCCGTGATCGCGCCCCCGAGGCCGAAGCGCGCCGTCCAGTCGTCGAGGACGTCCTCGGGCGTGCGGTGCGCGATGGCCGAGTTCATCACGGTGCTGCCGCCGACGCAGCGCCCCTGGATGAGCGGGACGAACGAGCGCCCCTCGATCACCTGCGTGCCCGCGTCGCGGAACATGCGCTTGAACGCCCCGTACACGCTCTCGCCGAACTCGCGGGTCTTCACCCACGGGCCTTCCTCGACGATCGCCACGGACGCGCCGCTCTCGGCGAGCGCATGCGCGGCGACGGCCCCCGCCGCCCCCGAGCCGACCACCACGTAGTCGAAGGACCCGTCCTCGACCTCACCCTCGTGGGTCTCTCCGTCGACCACGGCCCCCTCGGGGACCACGTCGTCGGTGAATCTTGGTGGAGGGTTATCCAGATGGCGAGCCATGGCGAGACTCCTTCTCAGGCGGCCTGGACGCGCCTGACGCGCAGGGGGACGATGTTCGCCGTCACCGCGGGGATCTCGATCCGCGCGCGGACCCCGTCGTCGGCGGCGTACAGGAGCGCCCCGAACGTCTTGAGCATCATCACGAGCGAACGGACCGCGTACGAGTTGCTCGCCGCCAGACGGGCCAGGACCCGCTCGCGGTCCGCCTGGCCGAGGCGCGCGATGGTCCGGAAGCGCCCGAGCGTCGGCAGGGGCGCGAACGCGACGATCCAGATCGCCGCGCGCAGCCCGAGCGCCGCGCGCAGCGGGATGCGGCGGAGCGCCTCGCCGAGGAAGCCGGGGACGTCCATGCTCGCGATGCTCGCGAAGCCGGTGTCGACCGACCCGGGGAAGACCCCGACCAGCGCCGCCACCGCCCAGGCCATCTCGAAGCGCGTCAGCTTCATCGGGCCTTCCCCCTCCTCTTCGGCTTCGCCGGCTCGGCGGCAGCCTCGGGACCTGCCGGAGGCGCGTGGCGCCTGGCCCACGCAGCGTCGATCTGCACGAGCGCGCGGCGCGCGACCTTGCGGGCCGTGTTGGCGCGCCGCGACCGGATCAGCTCGATCACCGCCGGGTAGAGGAGCGCGGCGCTCGCGCAGTCGTCGTACAGCGTCGCCACCAGCTGGGGGTGCTCGTCCGGCCACCGGGCGAACGTGTTCAGGAACAGCTCCAGCCCCAGGTTGCGCGCCGCCTTGCAGACCGCGCGCATGAACGCCAGGTCTGCGCGCGCGAACGCCAGGGGGTCGTCGGTGTGCTCGGACAGCACCTGCGCGCACCCGGCGATCGCCACGAGATCCTCCTCGGTGTGCCGCTCGGCCGCGAGCCCGATGGCCTCGGCGGCGAGGATGCGGCGAATCTCGAGCGCGCTACGCACCAGGTCGTGCCACCCCGGGTCGGTCATCTTCAGCCCGCGCACGAGCGTCCCGAGCATCTCCAGCCCGGCGCGCTCGCGCCACGACGCGACGATCGTCCCGGCTCCGTGGCGCGTCGTGATGAGCCCCAGCGCCTCGAGGCGCGCGAGCGAGGCCCGCAGCGTCAGTCGGTTCACGCCGAGGGCCAGCGAGAGCTCTCGCTCCGACGGCAGGCGCGTGCCGGGCCGCAGGCGCCCGGCGAGGATCTCGCCGCGCAGCCGGTCGGCGACCGCGTCGACCACGCTCTGGCGCGCGACCGGCGCGATGGTCGCCAGCGTCTGCATGTCGACGGGCGAGAAGGGCGAGGCGGGGGGCAGCGAGTCGTCGTCGGGCATCAGGGTCCTCGGGATGTTCGTCCTCTGATGGTTCAACCAGTTATGGTTGTAGCCCTGCGAAGTGGCCTACGCAAGGCGACTTCGGCCGCCCGCTCCTCTACCCTCGGACCGGCGCCGATGATCGACCTGCGAAGCGACACGGTCACGCGACCGACGGCCGCCATGCGGGCGGCGATGGCTGGCGCCGATGTAGGCGACGACGTCGTCGGGGAGGACCCGACGGTCCGTGCGCTCGAAGAGGAGGTGGCCCGGCTCTGCCGCAAGGAAGCTGCGCTCTTCGTGACGAGCGGAACGATGGGCAACCAGCTCGCGATCGCCACCCAGACCCGACCGGGCGACGAGGTCATCGCGGGCGAGTGGGCGCACCTCGTGCTGTACGAGGGCGGCGCCGGAGCCGCGCTCAGCGGCGTGCAGCTCGCGGTCGCCGGGCGCGGAGGCATGTTCACCGCGGAGGAGATGGAGAGAGCGATCCAGGCCCCGGCGTACTGGTCGCCGCGCACGTCGCTCGTGACGGTCGAGAACACGCACAACCGGGGCGGCGGCCGCGTATGGCCGCCGGAGCAGGCGCGGGCCGTGGCCGAAGGCGCGCGAGCGCGCGGGCTGGCGACGCACCTGGACGGCGCCCGGATCTGGAACGCGAGCGCCGCCACCGGGGTCGACGTGGGCACCTGGTGCGCTCCGTTCGACACCGCGAGCGTGTGCTTCTCCAAGGGGCTCGGTGCGCCCGTGGGGAGCGCCTTCTGCGGGCCGCGCGCGCTCGTCGAGGACGCGCGGCGGCTACGCAAGAGGTGGGGCGGCGGGATGAGGCAGGCGGGCGTCCTCGCCGCGGCAGCGCTGCACGCGCTCCGGCACCACCGGGCGCGGCTCGTGGAGGACCACGCGAACGCGCACGTCCTGGGGGAGAAGCTGAGCCGTGTCGCCGGCGCACGCATGGACCTGGCCACGGTCGAGACGAACATCGTGAACGTCGACCTGAGCGCGGCGGCCGACGCCGTGGCGCGNNCGTCACCCGCGCCGACGTCGAGGCGGCAGCGGAGATCCTCGCGACGGTCATCGCACGCGCTACGACGAATGATGGATGAGACTCGACTCCCCGTGATTCTGCTCGCCTCGCTGACCGCGGCGTCCGCCTGCGCCCCGACGCGCGGGGCCGCGTACGAGGTGGCGTTCGCCGAGGCCGCGCGGGACGAGGGAGCGGGGCGCTATGCCGAGGCGGCGCGCGGCTACGACCGCGCGGTGAACGCCGCG
>PLYU01000033.1 GCA_003153495.1 Myxococcales bacterium | reverse complement strand
CGCCTCTTTGCGAAAGGAGGGCTAGCGCCGCAGCGACTCCAGGCGAGACGCGCAACCGCCCGCCTCCCCCGGCCGATGGGCCTTTCGAACCGTCCTCCTCTCCCCCAGCTTCTGCTCCGATCCCCTTCCTGTTACTCCCCATCTCCATGCCGCCCCTGGCACCACCCGATCCCCTCGACCTCGTCCTCGAGGAGCGCTTCGGCCTGAAGCGGTTCCACCCGTGGCAGCGCGAGGCCATCGAGGCGGCGCTGGCTCCGGGCGGCCGCGTGCTCGTCGTGGCGCCGACCGGCGGCGGCAAGTCGCTGACGTACCAGGTCCCCGCCGCCGTCCTCGAGGGAATGACGCTCGTCCTCTCGCCGCTGGTCGCGCTCATGGAGGACCAGGTGCGCTCGCTCGATGCGCGCGGCGTGCCGGCCACCTTCATCGCCGCGACCCTCGACCCCGAGCAGCGCCGCCACCGCGAGTCGTCGATGCTGCGCGGGCGCTACAAGCTCGTCTACGCCGCGCCCGAGCGGCTGGCCTCCGACGCGTTCGTCGAGTCGCTCACCCGGTGCAACGTGCAGCTCGTCGCGGTCGACGAGGCGCACTGCATCGCGCAGTGGGGGCACGACTTCCGGCCGGACTACCTGCGCATCGGCGCGCTGCTCGAGCGCCTCCGGCCGCCCCGGGTCCTCGCGTGCACGGCCACGGCCACGCCCGGCGTGCGCCGCGAGATCCGCGAGCAGCTCCGGCTCGGCGACGGGTGCCGCGAGATCCTGCGGGGCTTCGCCCGCCCCAACCTGCACCTGTCCGCTCGCAACGTCGAGGGCTCGCGCGAGGCGCGCGTCGCCGTGCTCGAGGCGCTCTCGTCGGCTGCAGGCGCGCCGCGAGCGCCGAGCGGGGGCGCCATCGTGTACGCGGCGACGCGCCGCAAGACCGAGCAGTGGGCCGAGGTCCTCGGCCGCGCGGGGTGGAACGCCGCCGCCTATCACGCCGGAATGCCCGGCGAGGAGCGCTCGCGCGTCGCGACGCGCTTCGCCGATCGCTCGCTCGACGTCGTCGTAGCGACGAACGCGTTCGGCATGGGCATCGACCGCGCCGACATCCGCGCCGTGCTCCACGTGCAGCCCCCCTCGTCGATCGAGGCGTACTACCAGGAGGTGGGGCGCGCCGGGCGTGACGGTGCCGAGGCGTCGGGGCTGCTCCTCTGTTCCGGCGCGGACATCGGCCTGCGCCGGCGCCTGGTGACGACCGGGACCGATGGCTCGTCCGCGCCGCCGGAGCTCGCCGCGCGCGCCTGGGCCCTCTTCCGCGAGCTGCTGCGCTACGTGGACGCACGCACGTGCCGGCACGACTTCATCCTCCGGTACTTCGGCGACGAGCAGGAGCTACTCGGCGGGTGCGGCCACTGCGACGTGTGCGCTTCGCTGGACGACGACGCGGGGCCCGAGGTGGACGCGGTGGAGCGCGAGGCGACGGCCAAAGTCGTCCGCATGGCGCTCGCCGCGGTCGCCCGCGCGCGGGAGCGGGCCGGGATGGTCGCGGTCGCCGAGATGCTGCTCGGCGTCGACGACGAGAGGACGAGGCGGTTCGGGTTCACCGAGCTGTCGACGTTCGGCCTGCTGCGCGGCCGGACGCAGGGCTGGATCATGGATCTGCTCCGCGGGCTGCTCGCGGCCGGGTGGATCGACCTGACGCCCACGGATCACCCGGTGCCGCTGCTCACGAGGCAGGGGGCCGAAGTGATGCGAGGGCAGGGGCCCGTTCGCTTCGCGCCCCCGCGCGAGCGCGTGCCGGCAGCCGCGCGCAAGAAGGCCCCGGCCGGACCTCGCGGGCCGACGGCGGGGGTCGAGTCGCTCGACGTGACGGCGCGCGATCGGTTCGAGCGCCTGCGGGCCCACCGCGCGCAGGTCGCGCGGACGCGAGGGGTACCGGCGTACGTGGTGGCGCTGGACCGTACGCTCGTCGAGATGGCGACGCGGACGCCGAGGTCGGGGGCGGAGCTGCTCGAGGTGTTCGGGATGGGACCGGCGCGGGTCGAGCAGTACGGCGAGGGATTTCTGGAGGTGCTGAGGGGGGGGTAGGGGGCGCGGCGTTGATCCCCGCCGCCATGTGAGACATACTGTCTAACATGAAGAGGGCAAGCGTTCGCGAGGTGCAGCACGGCCTCGCCAGGATCCTCGATCAAGTGAGTGAAGGGCAGGAAATCGTGGTGACCCGGCGCGGCAAGGTCGTCGCGCGCATCGTTCCCTCCTTGCCCTCGCGCAAGCCGCTCGCCTGGCCGGACTCCGCGGCTCGGTTGAAGCGCCTCGCGGCAGACGGGGCCACGGGCGGTACACCACCGAGCAAGATCATCGAAGAGGGTCGCCAGGAACGGCTGTGAGCGCATACTTCGACTCCAGCGTCATCACCAAATGGTATCTGCCTGAACCGGACAGCGCGGCCGCCCTTCGCCTGCGCGCGCGCTTCCGGCCGCCCGCGCCGCTGACTCATCTGCACCGGGTGGAGCTGGCGACGGCCTGGCAGCTCAAGGTGTTTCGTCGAGAGCTGACCGGATCGATCGTGACGCGAGCGCTCCTCGATCTGGCCACGGACGTCCAGGCGGGCGTCTGGACGACCCCCGCCTACGATCTCGCCGAGGTCCATCGTCGCGCCGAGTCGGTGGCTCTCGCGTTCGCGGCGACCCTCGGCGTCCGGACCCTCGACATCCTGCATGTCGCGGCCGCGGTCTCGATCGGCGCACACGACTTCGTCACCAACGACGAGCGTCAGGCGCGGCTCGCCGCGGCCGCGGGCCTGCGCGTCCAGCGTCTTCACCGGGCACGAAAGGGCGGGAAGGCGCCATGATGCGGCGCCTCGTCTTGACACGCTAGCTAGCATAGCTAACCTCCGGAGTGAGGCGATCATGGCCAAGGTCGTCAACATGCACGAGGCCAAGAGCACCCTCTCGCGGCTGGTCGAGGAGGTCGAAGCCGGCGAGGAGGTCGTGCTCGCCCGCGCAGGCAAGCCAGTCGCGAGAATCGTGCCCATACGCGTCGCCAAGCGCCGACGGCTCGGACGGTGGAAGGGCAAGGTCCACATGTCGAAGGACTTCGACGCGCCGCTCTCGGCGGAGGACGTGGCGGCCTGGGAAGGACGCCGGTGAACGCCGTGAGGGTGATGCTAGACACGCACGCGCTCATCTGGGCCCTCGAGGGGGGCACCCGGCTCTCGAAGGCTGCTCGCCGTGTGCTCGACGACACCACCAGCGAAGTGCTCGTGAGCGCCGTATCGGCGTGGGAAATCGCAATCAAGAAGGCCCTGGGCCGCCTCCGCGTCCCGGATGACCTCGTGGATGCGATCGACGAGGTGGGATTCGTTCGACGTCCTCTCGGCTTCGCCGAGGCGCAGCGCCTCGAGTCCCTCCCGCACCATCACAGCGATCCGTTCGATCGCATGCTCGTCGCGCACGCCCTCGAAGAGGGTGCCGCGCTCGTCACTCGCGATCCGCAGATCGCGCGCTACCAGGTCGCCATCGTGTGGTGAGGCCCGCCGGCTACTACGCTACCTGCTGCGCGGCGCCCTCCGACAGGTCGGTGGACGAGATCGCCTCCGTCACCGAGCGCCTTCTCGCGTCCCTCCCAGCTCACGCCCCGCCGCGGACCCGCGAGGGCGAGCAGGAGAGGGCCCGGGCCCGGTGGAAGCTCCGCGAAGCGCGAATGGCGCAGACCGCGCGCTGACAGGCTACTCTACGGCAGAGGACATCAAAGCGCCCGCCGGTCGCCCGCCGTCGGGAGTCGCCGCAGCCCCGGGGCAGACGCAAGGACCGATCTTGGAACCAAGCCATCTCGACGTTCTCATAGTGGGCGCAGGCCTGTCCGGCATCGGCGCCGCCTATCATCTGCAGACGAGGTGTCCGAACAGGACGTACGCCATCCTCGAGGGACGCGAGAGGCTCGGAGGCACCTGGGACCTCTTCTGCTACCCGGGCATCCGGTCGGACTCCGACATGTACACGCTCGGCTACTCCTTCCGCCCGTGGACCGACCCGAAGGCGATCGCTGACGGCCCGTCGATCCTCGCCTACCTGCGCGAGACGGCCGAGGCGTACGGCATCGACCGCAAGATCAGGTACCAGCACAGGGTCGAGCGCGCGCAGTGGTCGAGCAAGGACTCGCGCTGGACGGTCACCGCTCGCGACGGCAAGAGCGGCAACGCCGTCCAGCTCACGTGCAACTTCCTGTTCACGTGCGCCGGCTACTACGATTACGAGAAGGGCTACACGCCCGACCTCCCAGGCCGCGAGCGCTTCCGCGGGCGCGTCGTGCACCCCCAGCAGTGGACGCCCGACATCGACTACGAAGGCAAGCGCGTGGTGGTGATCGGCAGCGGCGCCACGGCGGTGACGCTCGTGCCGGCGATCGCGAAGCGAGCCGCGCACGTCACGATGCTGCAGCGCTCGCCCACGTACGTCGTCTCGGCGCCCGAGCGCGACCGCATCGCCGACTGGATGCGAGAGCGCCTTCCGCCCGGCCCGGCGTACGCGATCACGCGGTGGAAGAACGTGCTGTTCGGCATGGCGTTCTACGCCTACTGCCGGGGCCGTCCGGAGGGCGCGAAGAAGCTCATCGTCGCCGGGGCGCGCCGGCAGCTGCGCGGGACGGTCGACGTCGCCGCCTTCACACCGACCTACAAGCCGTGGGACCAGCGCGTCTGCCTGGTGCCCGACGGAGACCTGTTCGCGGTGCTCCGGCGCGGGCGCGCGTCGATCGTCACCGATCACATCGAGACGTTCACCGAGACCGGCATCCGGCTGCGCTCCGGGCAGACGCTCGAGGCCGATCTCGTCGTGACGGCGACCGGCCTGAACCTGAAGTTCATGGGCGGTCTCGAGGTCGAGGTGGACGGCCGCCGCGTCGTCCCCTCGCAGACCATGCTCTACAAGGGCATGATGTGCAGCGGCGTCCCCAACCTGGCGGTGGCCCTGGGCTACACGAACGCGTCGTGGACACTCAAGTGCGAGCTGACCAGCGAGTACGTCTGCCGCCTGCTCAACTACATGGAGGAGGGCGGGTACACCCAGGCGTGCCCGCGGTTCGACCCGTCGGTCCAGGAGGAGCCGGCCATCAGCTTCACGTCGGGCTACGTGCAGCGGAGCATCGACAACTTCCCGCGCCAGGGGACGACGGCCCCGTGGAAGCTCTATCAGAACTACGCGCTCGACAGGCTCCTCCTGCGCCGCACGTCGGTGCGCGACCGGGCGATGCAGTTCTCGAAGTCCGGGTAGCTCGTCCGCGGGCGTAAGGGTTACTCTCCGCGCTCACCCCAGTTCCGGAGAGCCGCGGGACCATGAGCGAAGTCGTATCTTTCCACCGTAGCGAGCGCGTCGGGATCATCACCGTCGACAACCAGCCGGTGAACGCCCTCAGCCAGGCCGTTCGCCAGGGCCTCGTCGACGCGCTCGGCAAGGCCCTCGCCGACGCCGAGGTCCAGGCCATCCTCCTCGTCGGCAAGGGGAGGACCTTCATCGCGGGGGCCGACATCACCGAGTTCGGCAAGCCCCAGAAGGACCCCGGACTGGGCGACGTCATCGCCCGCTACGAGGCGAGCGAGAAGCCCGTCGTCGCCGCCATCCACGGGACGGCGCTCGGCGGCGGCCTCGAGGTCGCCCTCGCGTGCCACTACCGCGTCGCCGCGCGCGACGCGAAGTGCGGCCTGCCCGAGGTGAAGCTGGGGCTCCTGCCCGGCGCCGGCGGCACGCAGCGCCTGCCGCGCCTGGTCGGGGTGCCGAAGGCCCTCGACATGATCGTGAGCGGCGAGCCGATCGGCGCCACCGACGCGAAGGCCATCGGGCTGGTCGACGAGGTGGTCGAGGGCGACCTCGTCGCCGGCGCCGTGGCGTTCGCCGCCGGCGTCGCGTCCAGGCGCCCGCTGCCGCGCGCGCGCGATCTCTCCGCGAACGTCGACGAGACGAAGGTCGACCCCGCCCTCTTCGACAAGGCGCGCAAGGACGCGGCCGCCCGCGCTCGCGGGGGCAAGGCGCCCCTGCGGTGCGTCGACGCCGTGAAGGCCGCCGTGGAGCTGCCGTTCGACGAGGGCTTGAAGCGCGAGCGCGAGCTGTTCCTCGAAGCGGTCGAGTCGACCGAGTCGAAGGCGCTGCGGCACGTCTTCTTCGGCGAGCGCACCGCCGCGAAGATCCCGGACGTCCCCGCCGACACGCCGACCACGCCGGTGCGACGCGTGGCCGTCCTGGGCGCGGGCACGATGGGCGGCGGCATCGCGATGGTGTTCGCCAACGCCGGCATCTCGGTGCTCCTCGTCGACCGCGAGCAGGACTTCGTCGACAAGGGCCTGGGCATCATCAAGAAGAACTACGCGGCGACCGTCAGCAAGGGCCGCCTGTCGCAGGGCGAGATGGACGCGCGGGTCGGCCGGATCACCGGGACCACGAGCTGGGACGGGCTCGCCGAGGTCGATCTCGTCATCGAGGCGGTCTTCGAGGAGATGGGGCTCAAGAAGGAGATCTTCGGCAAGCTCGACAAGCTCTGCCGGCCGGACGCCATCCTGGCCACCAACACCTCGACGCTCGACACCAACGAGATCGCCCGGTCGACGTCGCGGCCTGGGCAGGTCATCGGGCTGCACTTCTTCAGCCCCGCGAACGTCATGCGGCTGCTCGAGATCGTGCGCGGAGAGAAGACCTCGAAGACGGTCGTCGCGACGAGCATGAAGCTCGCCAGGCAGCTCGGGAAGGTGGGCGTCCTGGTCGGCGTCTGTAGTGGCTTCGTCGGCAACCGGATGCTGCACACCTACGGCCGCGAGGCGCAGCTGCTCATCCAGGAGGGGGCGCTGCCGCAGCAGGTCGACGCGGTGCTGACGCGCTTCGGCTTCGCGATGGGCCCGTGCGCGACGAGCGATCTCGCGGGGCTCGACGTCGGCTGGCGGATCCGCAAGGGCCAGCCCAGGCCGCCGCCGGGCGCGCGCTACAGCGGCGCCGTCGGCGACCGCCTCGCCGAGATGGGCCGCTTCGGCCAGAAGACCAGCGCGGGCTTCTACAGGTACGAGCCGGGCAACCGCGCGCCGATGCCCGACCCGGAGGTCGAGGCGATCATCGTCGCGGTGTCGAAGGAGCTCGGCATCGAGCGCCGCAAGGTCGACGACCACGAGATCTTCGAGCGGTGCATGTACTCGATGATCAACGAAGGCGCGAAGATCCTCGACGAGGGGATCGCGCTCCGGGCCTCCGACATCGACACCGTCTGGATCAACGGGTACGGCTTTCCCGCGCACAGGGGCGGCCCGATGTTTCACGCAGACGTCGTGGGGTTGCCGAAGATCCACGCTCGCCTGCGCGAGTTTCTGGCGCAGCACGGCAAGGCCTGGGAGCCGTCCGCGCTGCTCGAGCGCCTCGCCCGGGAGGGCAAGACGTTCGCCTCCCTCGACGCGGGCCGCGGCGCCTGAGCTTCGAGCCGCGCCGTCACGCGGTGAAAGTGGCGATCTCGTCGGCGACGCGGGCGCGGACCTGGTCGGGGCTCTCGCCGCGGCTCTTCGGGAGGGAGAGGGAGTGGTCGCCGCCTTCGACGACGTAGAGGCGGGTGCCGGCGGAGAGGCGCGCGACGATCGGGGCCAGCTCGTCGGGGGTGCCGAAGGCGTCGCGGGAGCCCTGGACGAAGAGCATGGGGGCGCGGACGCGGGGGAGGTGGGCGGCGCGGAGCTGTCCGGGCTTGCCCGGAGGGTGCAGGGGGTAGCCGAGGAGGACGAGGCCGGCGAGATCGCCGGCCGCGGGGGTGGCGGCGAGCTGGGTGGCGATGCGGCCGCCCATCGACTTGCCGCCGATGAAGACGCGCTTCGCGGCGAGGTCGGGCCGCGCGCGGACGGCGTCGAGGACGGCGCGCCATGTCGCCTCGAGGACGTCGTTCCTGTCGGGCGCGCGGCGCTTGGTCTCGGCGTAGAGGAAGTTGAACGTGACGACGTCGAGGCCGTGCGCCGAGATGGCCTTTGCCATGGCGACGATCCACGGGTGGGTCTGGGGGGCGCCGGCGCCGTGGGCGAGGACGAAGGTGGCGCGCGCGGTCTCTTCGGGGCGGTAGACGAGGGCGGTGGTGCTCGCGGCACCAACGGGGACGGCGAATGTGCTTGCCGGCATGGGGGTGGGGTAGCCGCAAGCTGGCCGTTGCACCATGGCGGGGCGGGCGAGCGGGGCACGGGGGCTCGTGATCGGGCCAGTGGGGGCCCCCCGGCGCGGGGGCGAGAACCAGGAGATCCCATGCGAATCGCTCCGCCTACCACCGTCCGCGACCTGGACCACGCGCAGGCTCCGAGCGAGTCCGCGCGATGGAAGACGGCGTCGCTTTCGAGTCAGGGGTGCGCCGCGAGCCAGTCGATGACACCCTGATACTTCGGCGACGTCGAGAGGGCGTCGCCGGTCTTCTCCTTGAGGCCCCAGCACGCACCGGTGTGCGTGTACTGCATGAAGGGCCCGGCGAGCTTCGCCCCGGAGATGCCCGTCAGGTACTGCGTGTAGAGGTCGTGCATGCCCGGGTCGTGCTGCAGGGTGGTGCACCCGTTGCCCGACGCCGCGAACGAGTCCGACCCGCCCTCGTACGAGATGAGGGGGAGCCCGCCCCCGGAGGCGCACGTGTAGCTGCTCTGCGTCCAGCCGACGACGGTCGTGATCGAGGTGCCGAGCGCCGCGAGGGTCGTACCGGAGAAGTACGGCGCGATCGCGTAGGCGTCGGCCTTCGTCTTGTTCGGGTTGATGGTGGCGTTCGCGAAGGCGGTCATCTCGTCGTTGCAGGGTCCGGTCCACGCGGCCTGGCCGGCGATCACCTTCACGAGGCGCGGGCTCCCCTTGCCGAAGACGCTCTCGAACGCCTCGTACATGCGGACCGACTCGTAGACCTGGTAGGAGAGCGCGGGGGTCGCGCCCGCGAGGCCGAGGGTCTGCGCGTGGCTCGCGGAGTAGGCGTGCTGCGGGAAGCCGCCGTTCCACACCTCGTTCGACCACTCGACGTAGACGCGCAGCGACGGGTCGAGCTGGTCGTGCACGAGCTGGGCGAGCTTCGGCCAGTAGTCGGGCGCGGCTTCGTGCGGGACGTTGAGCCAGTAGTCTTTCTTGGTCCGGTTGCAGAGGTCGATCTGCCATTCGAACGCGACGGGCTCGCTCTGGGGCTGGGTCCTCTGCTTGCGCGTCGACCACACGGCCTGGGCGTTGCCGCTGTCGTTGGTCTGGTTCCAGTCCATGAACCGCAGGACGCTGTAGGGCGCGAGCTCGGTCAGGAGCAGGGGGTTCCATGGATCGGTGGTGGTCGTGAAGTCCACGTGGCTCGTGAAGAAGTCTCCCTGCCCTTCCCAGTCGATGTTCCAGAAGTTCGCGCCGACGAAGAACTTGCTCCCCGGCGCGGGGTTGACGAGCCTGGCTGCGCCGCCATCGGCTCCCGAGCTACCGCCGGCATCCGCCTCTCCGCTCGAGGCTCCGGAGTCGCCGCCGCTCGACGAACCGCCCCCGGAGCTCGAGGCGCCCGAGCTCGCGCCGCCCGAGCTCGACGCGCTGGAGCCCCCGGAGCTGGCCGCCGCTCCGCTGGACCCGCCGGAACTCGCGTCGCCGCCCGTCGAACCCGAGTCGGGCGGCGCGGCGCCGGCGCTGCTGCCGCACCCGACCCCCCCGACCAAGAGGGCACCGAGGATGGGCAAAGGCCTGATCGCGTGGGTCATTGACTCAAATGGACCATGCTTCCAGTCCGAGCGGAAGCGGCGAAGGTCCGCTACAGCGGTTCTCCATGACTCGGAACGAAAGGGGCTGTGATCGGCCTGTAGCCAGCGCTCCGGTGCTCCGGCGCTGCGGACCGCTCACCCCCCGCTCGGCCCGGGCCGCGTCTCGAACTGCGGTAATCCGTCGCTGATCTCCGACCAGTTCGGCTTCTCGCCGACGAACACGTGGGCCAGGGGGATCGCGTCGAGGTCCGTGTCCACGCAGCCGAGCCGCAGCCGGAGCACGCCGGGTCGGGTGTCGTCCCGCTTGAACAGAGGCGAGCCGCACCGGCCGCAGAACACGCGCGCCTTGCCCGGCGACGACTCGTAGCTCGCGAGCAGCTCCTTGCCCGCGACGATCCGGAAGCCCTTCTCCTCGACGTTGCCGTTCGTCGCGAACTCCGCGCCGGAGGCCTTGCGGCACTGCACGCAGTGGCACCGCGCGATGACCGTGACCGGACCCTCCGCCTCGTACTTCACGCCCCCGCAGAGGCAGCTTCCCTTGATCATGCCCGGAGATCTCCTAGCAGGGTGCTGAAAAACGGAGATTGATCGCCAAGACGCCAAGACGCCAAGACGCCAGGGTGGTTGGGTCGAGAATCTCCGGCAAATTCACTGGCGTCTTGGCGCCTTGGCGATCAACTTCACATGGTCCTTGGGTTCTTCAGCAGCCTGTTAGATCCGATGAAGCGAAGCGCCAAGGGGTGACCACGCATGTCCCTGCCTTACTCCCCCGAGCTCGACGCCGCCCTCGCCCAGGCGAGCCTCGAGGTGGGCCTCCAGGAGCACTACCGCGACATCGTCCGCCCCCTGCTCGGCGTCGGCCCCGCCCGGTGGCCGCGGTGCTGCGGGGGCGGCTGCGAGCCCTGCGCCGACACTCTCATCCGGGTCGCCCGGCGCGTGCACGAGCTGCTCGGCATCGAGGTCGCATGATCGTTCGCGCACGACACGGAGGACGTCGCGCACACGACGCAGTGTGCGAGGCGCAGAAGGGCGACTGCGGCCGCAGTGCCAGGCTCCCGCCTGGCACGAGGACCGCGACGGAAGTCAGTCGAGGTCGAGGTCGAGGTCGAGGTCGAGGTCGGGGTCCCGGTCGAGGTCGGCCCCCCCCCCGGGCGACCAGGGCTAAGGTGTGGCCGTTCGACCCGACAGCCTCGTGTACACGATGGCCGAGGCGATCGAGCTCAACGCGGTGGCCGCGAACAGGCCCACGCCACACGCGGCGCACCCGACCAACCCGATGCCGATGAGCCTCAAGGCCAGTCCGAAGAGGCGCCCCAGGTGGCCGGCGGTCTCCGACCAGGTGGCCCTGATCGCGTCGATCGTGCCCATCCTCGCGAGGACACCCAGCGCGCGCGCTCGATGAAGGACCTTCCACATCCGCTGGTGCCGCCGCTCGAGCGCGATGAGCGATCCGGTATCCAGGGTGACCGTGCTCACGCGACGCGCCGTCTCGTGGCCCCTCTGGGCCTGGCCGTGCCCAGCAGCTCGCGATCGATGGCCTCGCGCTCGGCGTCGGCGAGCTCGATGGGATGGCCGTACCAGGCAACCGCCCGGTCCCAGGCTTCGCGGCGCTTGATCTCGGCAATGAGCTCGGCGAACACGGCCGACACGTTCCCGCCGTGCAGCCGCTTGGCGCGAGCCTTGATGATGGCCAGGTCGCCCCGGCGGACCGACAGACTGACCTTGTCCGTGATGCCTGCGCGCTTCGACATTGTACTCATGCAGAGAGTACAGCCCGGCTCGGGCATTTCAAGCCTGGCTCCGCGACTCGGCACGAGGTCCCGGTCGGGGTCGGGGTTGGCCCCCCCGCTACTGCTGCGCCACCCCCGCCGACTCCCCGTCCACCCGCAGGCACCCCACCCGGAAGAACGCGAACGCCCCGTCGACCAGGCGGTCCTCGTCGTACTCGGCGCCGCGCTGGACGATCTGGAAGAGCGCCTCCTTGAGCGCGCCCATCGTGAGCCAGGACATCAGGCGCACGTCGCCCTCGGCGACGACGCCGAGGCCCTGGCCGTCGCGCAGGCTCTGCTCGAGCATGCTCGACAGCTCGTCGTAGAACGCGAGCAGCTTGCGGTCGAAGGCCGGGTCGACGCCGAGGGCGTCGCTCAGCAGGATCTTGGTCGTCGCGCGGTCCTCGAGCAGGATGGTGACGACGCGCCGGATGTTGTCGCGGATCTGGTCGCCCACGGTGCGCGCGGCGTCGCTCGGGTCGACGCGGACGATCGACATGCCGAGGCGCGCGATGGTGCGATCGACGATCTCCTCGAAGATGGCGCGCTTGTCCTGGAAGTAGAGGTAGAACGTGCCGCGGGCGATCCCGGCGGTCGTGACGATGTCCTCGATTTTGGCGGCGTGGTAGCCGCGCCGCGAGAAGACGTCGCGGGCGACCGTGAGGATCTGCTGTCGGCGCTCGGGCTTGCCCATCGGGGAGCACAATATGACACGCGTGTCAGTCGACTGAAAGAAGCGGCGTGCCTTTCCGCCCGCGTTATTCGCTTCTCCCCGCCGTGCGGTTGGGCTACGAGGTTGGAGGTGACTGACACGTCAGTCTAGTCGCAGTTGGCCGCAGTAGCCGGGCATGCACCGCGAGAGCGAGGGCAGGAATGGCGAACGGAGCAGGCGGAAACGGTGAGCGACTCGCAATCGGCATGGACGTCGGCTCGACCACGGTGAAGGCCGTCGTCGTCGACCCGGCCACCAAAGAAATTCTCTGGAGCGACTACCAGCGCCACCACACCAAGCAGCCCGAGTACGTCCTTGGGATGCTCGAGACCATCCTCGCCGCCTTCCCGGACCGCCCCGTCGGCGACTGGACGATCTTCCTCACCGGCTCCGGCGCGGGCCCCCTCTGCGAGCCCACCGGCGGCAAGTTCGTCCAGGAGGTGAACGCCGTCACACTCGCCGTCGAGCACCTGCACCCCGACGTCGGCAGCGTCATCGAGCTGGGCGGCCAGGACGCCAAGATCATCATCTTCAAGAAGGACGAGGCCAGCGGCGGCAAGACGGCCATCGCCTCGATGAACGACAAGTGCGCCAGCGGGACCGGCGCGACCATCGACAAGTGCTTCCTCAAGGTGAACGCGCCGCCCGAGATGGTGACGTCGCTCCACTTCGACGACAGCAAGCTGCACCACGTCGCGGCGAAGTGCGGCGTGTTCGCCGAGACCGACATCGTCAACCTGATCAAGAGCGGCATCCCGTCCAACGAGGTCCTCTGCTCGCTGGCGGACGCGATCGTGCTGCAGAACCTCTCGGTCCTGACGCGCGGCGGCACCCTGAAGCACAAGGTGCTCCTGCTCGGGGGGCCGAACACGTACCTGCCGTTCCTGCAGGAGTGCTGGCGCCTGCGCATCCCGCAGACCTGGGAGGAGCGCGGCTACGCGTACCCGCGCGACGTGCCGATCGAAGAGGTCATCTTCGTCCCGAAGAACGCCCAGTACTACGCCGCGCTCGGCGCGGTGCTCTACGGGATGCACGAGGCGGAGGGCGTCGGCGTGCTCGCGCCGACCGAAGGCATCCGCGAGTACATGGCCAACGGCCGCAAGGCTCGCCTCGGCGAGACCGCGGGCCCGCCGCTCGCCAGGTCGCCCGAGGAGCTCGCGGACTTCAAGCGCACCTACGCCGTCCCCAAGTTCGAGCGGGCGACGTTCCAGCCCGGCGAGGTCGTCCGCGGCGTCATCGGCCTGGACGGCGGGTCGACGTCGAGCAAGGCGGTGCTCGTCGACTACGAGAGCGGGCGCATCCTGTCGAAGGCCTACCAGCTCTCGAAGGGCAATCCGATCCAGGACACCAAGGAGCTCCTGAAGAAGCTCCGTGACCACGTCGAGGCCGAGAGCGGGGCCAAGCTCGAGGTCATGGGCTTCGGCGCGACGGGCTACGCGGCGGACGTGCTCCAGCAGTGCGTCATCAGCGACGTCAACATCGTCGAGACGGTCGCCCACATGATGAGCGCCGTGCATTTCTTCGGCGACGTCGACGTCATCTGCGACATCGGCGGGCAGGACATCAAGGTCCTGTTCATGAAGAACGGCGACATCGCGAACTTCCGGCTGTCCAACTCGTGCTCGGCCGGCAACGGGATGCTGCTGCAGGCGACGTCGGACTCGTTCGGCGTCCCGGTCACCGAGTTCGCCGACGTGGCCTTCCAGGCCGAGCTCGCGCCCAAGTTCAGCTACGGCTGCGCGGTCTTCCTCGACACCGACCGCGTGAACTTCCAGAAAGAGGGCTTCAGCAAGGAGGAGATGCTCGCCGGGCTCGCGCAGGTGCTGCCGAAGAACGTCTGGCAGTACGTCGTGCAGATCCCGCGGCTCGCGTCGCTCGGGCGCAAGTTCGTCCTTCAGGGCGGCACGCAGTACAACCTGGCCGCCGTCAAGGCGCAGGTCGACTACATCAAGGAGCGCGTGCCGGGCGCGGAGGTGTACGTCCACCCGCACACCGGCGAGGCCGGCGCCATCGGCGCCGCGATGGAGACGCTGAGGGTCGTCAAGCGCCGCGGCCGGTCCACGTTCATCGGGATCGACGCGGCGATCGACCTCGAATACACGACGAAGAACGACGAGAGCACCGTCTGCCACTTCTGCGAGAATAACTGCAAGCGGTCGTTCATCGACACCAGGCGCCCGGACGGGTCGACGAGCCGCTACATCGCCGGCTTCTCGTGCGAGAAGGGCACCGTCGAGAGCAAGGACGCGATGCTCACGCTCGTCGAGGAGCGCAAGGCCATCGCGCGCCAGTTCCCCAACCTGGTCGACTACGAGAGCAAGCGCGCCTTCATGCACGTGTACGACACGGCGCCGATGCCGGAGGCCGGCTCGCCCGTGGACGACGTCGAGGTGAGAAAGGGCATCTTCGGCGTGCGGCGCGTGAACGTGAAGCGCCCGTTCCAGCGCTCGTCCAGGGAGTCGTGGGAGGCGCGGCGGCGCGTGCGCGTCGGCATCCCGCGCGTGCTCAACCTCTTCTCGACCGGGCCGTTCTTCCGCGCCTACTTCGAGGCCCTCGGCGTACCGAAGACCCACGTCGTCTTCAGCGACGAGACGACCGAAGAGCTGTGGGTCAAGGGCGGCAAGTACGGCTCGATCGACCCGTGCTTCCCGAGCAAGGTCGCCCAGGCGCACATCCACAACCTCCTCTTCGACGTGCACTCGGAGAAGAAGCCGCTCAAGTACCTCTTCTTCCCGATCCTGACGCACGTCCCCAACTGGATCGTCGACACGGTCGACAACGCGAGCTGCCCGATCGTCGCGGGCGCGCCCGAGGTCATGAAAGCCGCCTTCACCAAGGAGGTCGACTTCTTCGCGCAGCGCGGAATCGAGTACCTCGACCCGGCCCTCTCGTTCGTCGAGCCGACGCTGATGGCGCGGCGCCTGTTCGAGACGTTCGCCCCGCGCCTGGGCATCACCGAGGACGAGAACGACCACGCGTGCAGGGAGGCCTGGAAGGCCTTCGAGGCCTTCGAGCGGGACCTGCAGGACAAGGGCAGGGCGATCCTCGAGACGGTCGAGGCGGAGGACCGCGTGGCGATCCTGCTGCTCGGTCGCCCGTACCACTCGGACCCGGGGCTCAACCACGGCATCCCCGAGGAGTTCCAGGTGCTCGGCTATCCGATCCTGAGCGTGCGCTCCATCCCGCGAGAGCCGAAATACCTCGAGCGCTTTTACAAGCAGGACATCGAGCAGGGCCGCTGCAAGAGCGGTCTCGAGCTCAACCATGTGTGGCCGGAGAACTACTCGGTCAACAGCTCGCAGAAGGTGTGGGGCGCCGGCTTCGCGGCCCGGCACCCGAACGTGGTCGTGCTGGACCTCTCGTCGTTCAAGTGCGGGCACGACGCGCCGACCTACGGCCTCATCGACGCGATCATCGAGACGAGCAAGACGCCCTACGCCGCCCTGCACGACATCGACGCGAACAAGCCGAGCGGCAGCATCAAGATCCGCGTGAAGACCTACGCCCACGCGCTCAAGCTGCACGAGGAGCGCCTGCAGGACACGAGCCGGCGCAAGGGCGAGCTCGAGCACTCCATCGACCGAAAGCGCCTGGAGCTCCTCGAGCTGCGCGCCGAGCAGCTCCGCGCGCGCGCGAACGCCGACCCGACCATCGAGCAGCAGATCGCCGACGTCCGCGCGCGCATCATGGCGTACGAGACGCCGCCGGCAGCGCCGGTCAAGGAGGTCCCGAAGGGCCTCATCCAGCTGAGCAAGAAGACGGCCGATGGAATCGTGCCGGTGCAGATCCAGACGAACGCCGCGGAGTGAGGAGAAAGCCCATGAACGTCGGAACGATCAAGGACAAGCGGTCACTTCCCACGGTGGACGTCGAGGCGGAGCTTCGAGCGTTCGAGGAGGAGGAGCGCAAGCGCCTCGGGCTCGACGGCAAGACCGAGCAGTGGATCGAGGACATGGCGAACCTCACCTTCACCAGGAAGGAGAAGTCGCACATCACGATCCTGGTGAGCGGCCTGACCATGGCGCACGACTACTTCGTCGAGGGGTCGCTCAAGGGCATCGGCTACAACGTCCAGATGCTCGACTGCCCGGACGTGGCGGCGCTCCGGTTCGGCAAGGAGTTCGGCAACCGCGGCCAGTGCAACCCGACGTACTTCACCGTCGGCAACCTGGTGAAGTTTCTCTGCACCATGCGCGACAAGCACGGCATGTCGGCGAAGGAGATCATCCAGAAGTACGTGTTTCTCACCGCCGGCGCCTGCGGGCCGTGCCGGTTCGGGATGTACGTCACCGAGTACCGCAAGGCCCTGCGCGACGCCGGGTTCGACGGCTTCCGGGTGGTGCTCTTCCAGCAGACCGGCGGTCTGAGCCAGGCCACGGGCGAGGAGAGCGGCCTCGAGATGTCGCCGGCGTTCTTCTGGTCGCTGGTCAAGGCGCTCGTCGCGGGCGACGTGCTCAACGCGCTCGGCTACCGCATCCGCCCCTACGAGGTGAACGTGGGCGAGACCGACCGCGCGCTCGAGCAGTGCAAGAAGATCGTCTACCGCGCGCTCGAGACGCGGACCAACATCGTGGGCGCGCTCGCCCGCTGCAAGCCGCTGCTCGAGGCCGTCGCCGTGGACCGCACGCAGCCGAGGCCGAAGGTGAGCATCATCGGCGAGTTCTGGGCGATGACCACCGAGGGCGACGGCAACTACCAGCTGCAGCGCTTCCTCGAGGGCGAGGGCTCCGAGGCGGACGTGCAGCTGGTCACGGCGTGGATCCTGTACATGCTCTGGGAGCAGCGCCGCGACACGAAGGAGCGCATGTCGCTCCGCGGGCAGGACACGAGCTACTACGGCCTGGGCAAGACGGGTCCGTTCGGGATCGTGCAGAAGCTGGTCGGCGTCGCGGCGGCCGAGAAGGTGGTGCGCGGTCTCTTCCAGGCGTTCGCGCACGCGGCGGGCCTGTACGGCTACCACCTGCCCGACATGTTCGAGATCGCGAAGATCAGCCACGACTATTACAACAACGACCTTCGCGGCGGCGAAGGGCACATGGAAGTCGGGAAGCTCATCCAGAACGTTCTGCACTCGAAGGCGCACATGACGCTGAGCGTGAAGCCGTTCGGCTGCATGCCGAGCGCCGGCGTGTCCGACGGCGTGCAGACGGCGATCAGCGAGAAGCTCCCTGGAGCGATCTTCTGCCCGGTGGAGACGAGCGGCGACGGCCGGGTGAACTTCTACTCGCGCGTGCAGATGTACCTGTTCAAGGCGAGGCTCGCGGCCACGGCCGAGCTCGAGCGCGCGTGCACCGAGAACGGCGTGACGATGGAGCAGGTGCGGGCGTTCCTCGAGGCGACCCCGCGCTTCGCGAGCTCGCTGCACAAGCCGCCGCACCGGTACGCGGGCGCGGCCGCGGACCTCGTCGCGGAGGTCGCGCCGTACATCACGCAGTCGCGGGCTGAGCGCCTGCGCGGTCGCCTGGCGTCGCTGGCGAAGAGGTCGGGAGAGACGGCGCGGCAGTCGCCGCACATGGTGATCGCGATGTTCAGGAGCGCCGTCGAGGCGGCGCCGGACGTGGCGGCACGCGTGAAGGAGGACGTGGCCCTCTTCCGCGAGGTGCGCCGCGGCAAGGCGAAGAAGGGCGACTCGCAGCCGAGGGTGGACGCGGCGGCGGAGTAGCGCGCGCGGCGGCGCAGCGGAGGGGCAATGACCCGTCAGAGGCGAGCTGCCGCCCGCTCGACCACACTCCGCCGCTCGTCCTGGCGAGTCTGCGCCGCGGCGCGAAGGCGCGCCACGAGCGCCGGGTCGGCGGTGCGGGGCGACCCGCTGTCGAACGGCGGCGCCGGGTCGTACTCGATCTGCAGCTGGATGGCGCGCGCCGCCGCCTCGCCGCACAGCTCGCGGGCGATGATCAGCCCGAAGTCGATGCCCGCGGTGACGCCGCCTCCCGTGATGCGATCGCGGTCGATGACGACGCGCTCGGCGACCGGCTCCGCGCCGAACGCCCGCAGGAAGTCGAGCGCCATCCAGTACGTGGTCGCCCGGTAGCCGCGCAGCAGGCCCGCGGCGCCGAGGGCGAGCGCCCCGGTGCAGACGGAGGTGACGAAGCGCGCGCTCGAGGCCTGGCGGCGGAGGAACGCGAGCGTCGCGTCGTCCTCCATCACGGCGTTGACGCCGACTCCGCCGGGGACGCAGACGACGTCGAGCGGCGGCGCGTCGTCGAGCGTCGCCGTGGGCACGATGGCGAGCCCCTGCTCGCAGGCGACGGGCGCGGCGCTCTTCGCGACGAGGTGCACCCGCGCGCCCGGGATGCGCGCGAAGACCTCGTAGGGGCCGGTCGCGTCGAGCTGCGTCAGGTCGGGGAAGAGGAGGAGGCCGATGTGGAGGGGGGCGGGCATGGTTTCCGGTGGGGAGGATAATGGTGCGCCCCCGCTCGCGCCCGCCACGTTCTACGTCGCGGGCTGCGACGGGACATTCACTCACGCTGGACTCGCGTCGCGCCGAAGACAATGGTCAAAGCGAAACCCGTGCGGTCGAGCGGGGCAGTCGCCTGCTACTCTCGAGTCGGCGCGGATGTCCTCCAGCCGTCCCCTGCGGGCGTCCATGACGCGGATGACGGGCGCGTCCCGCGCGGCGCTCGCGATCGGCGCGCTGTCGGCGCTGGCCGTCGCGCGCTTCTGGGCGGACTTGCATCTCCCGGTCCTCGTCGACGAGCCGCCGATCACCGAGGCGATCGAGCACGTGCTCGCGGGCCGCTCCCCGTACGAGGTGGTGCGCTACCTGTACCCTCCGCCACCAGCCATCCTCGGCGCGGCGCTGGCGGCACGCTGGGGGCTGGGCGCAGCGGTCATCGCGATGAGGACGGCCAACGTGGTCGGCGTCGCTGCGGCGGCCTGGGCCGCGCTCGCGTGGGGGCCGTGGCGAGGTCGCACGCGGGCGGCGATCGCGGCAGGGATGATCCTCTTCGCTCCGCCGATCGCGTCGGCCCTGGAAGCGGGCAATCTGTCCGGCGTATCGTGCGGGCTCGCCCTCGTCGCCCTCGCGTGCGTCGAGCAGGGGCCCCTTGCCTGCGGCATCCTGCTCGGCACCAGCGTGGCCCTCAAGCCGTCGGCGATCGGCGTGCTCGCCGTGCTGATCGCGCACCCGCGATTCAGGCGCGCGGGGGCGCTCGCGGCCGTCACGGCGCTCGCCTTTCTCGCGCTCGGTCCACGCCAGCTCGCCGACATGCTCGCGCGAGGCTCGGCGCGTTACGGTGGGGTCACGACCGGGTCGCTCGTTCACGCGCTCGAGTGCTTCGGCGTGCGCGTTCCGCTGGCCCTGCCCGCGGTGGTGATCGCCGGCGCGTGCGCCTGGGGCTACACCCGGCGTCCTCCGATGAGCGAGCTCGCACTCGTGGCGTGCCTGGCGTCGGTGCTTTCGCTTCCGCTGGTCTGGACGCATACCCTTCTGCTCGCGCTGCCTGCGTGCGCGGCGGCGGCCGCGCGCGCGATCGGCACGCACTGCGATGCCAGTCGCCGAGCGCTGCACACGGTCTGCGTCTTCGGGGGTATCGAGATCGTCTTCGGGGCGGGCATCTGGCGCAGTTTCACCGAGCTGGATCGCGGGCTGCAGGGGGTGCTCACGCTCGTGCCGCTCGCGGCGCTCACAGCCCTCACCCGGTACGGGATGCACTCGAGGCCCTGACGGTCGCGGTTGGCGCCGGGGCGGTGCGCCGTGCGTCACTGCCCGCCGCCCGGCGACGGCGCGACGGGGACGGGGAGGAGCGCGAGCAGACGCCTCGCCCCGGCGTGCCGCGGGTCGAGGCTAAGCGCCTCCTCGAGGAGCGCTCGACCTCCGTCCGGATCGCCAGTCGCCAGCCGCGCGACGGCGAGGTTGTAAGCAGCCCCTGCGTCTCCGGGTTGGAGTCGGTGGGCCGTTTCGGCGGCGGGCAACGCTTCGCCGTAGCGGCGGAGGTCGACGAGACAGCCCGCCACGTTGTGCCACGCCCGGCCGTAGGTCGGATCTCGCTCGGTCGCGCGAGCGAAGAATGGCAGCGCCGCAGCGCAGCCTTCCCGCACCTGAACAGCGTGGCCGTAGTGATAGAGCGCCCGGGGGTCGTCGGGATCGCGCTTCACGTCCGCGCCGAAGAGCGTGACCTCGTCGCGCCAGAGGCTCGCCTCGGCGGCCGTGAAAGGCGCGAGCGCGAGGAGCGAGACCGGCGGCACGGCACGAAGCGCTCGCCACGGCCGCACGGACACGAGGGCGGCGAGGGGGCGACAGGCGGAAGCCGCAGCCACGAAGAGCCCCATCATCGGGAAGTAGGCGTAGCGGTTGCCGTACATGCCGATGAGGGGAGTGGCGATCGTGTGGGGAGCCAGAGCAAGCAAGAACCACCCCCACCCCACGAAGGCCACGTCGGTCGCGGGGGCCCGGGTGCGCATGCGCGCCCAGAGGAGCCCTGTCACGGCAAGGGCGAGCGCCAGGACCCCGGCGGCTGCGGGCCCCGACAGCGGCCGGAACGACTCGGTCGTCGGCCCGTTCTGGAACGTGAGCACGGCGCGGAGGTAGTGAAAGATGATCGTGGCGTAGTCGACCAGATGGGTGCCGAGCGAAGCCTGGGCTTGCGCGCTTCCCGTCCGTATGCCCAGCTGCCGCCGCAGCAGGACGACCAGGCCGACCGCGATGGCGGGCCAGACGACGCGTTCCCCGCGGTGCCTCCCCGGAGCGGTGTCGCATACCGTCGCCAGCAAGAGCACCAGGGGGAAGGCGAAGTAGGGCTCCTTGCAGAGAGCCGCCCACCCCGTGGCGAGCGCGGCGAGCGCGACGCGCCCGAGCACGCGCTCGTCCCCCGCGCGGGGCCAGACGCAGAGCGCCGTCAGGCAACCGAGCGCCGCCAGCGTGTCGTGGCACCCGGTGATCCACATCACGGGCTCCGTCACGAGCGGGTGTACCGCGAAGAACAGGGACGCGAAGATCACTCCCCACATGGGCAGGCCACGACGCCGCATCCAGGCGGCGAGCAGGAGCGTGCAGCCGGCGTGCAGTGCGACGTTGAGCGAGCGAAAGGCGACGATCGCGTGCCCCGCCGCCTTGGAGACCAGCCACATCACCGCCATCGGCACCGGATGGTAGAGATCCGACGCGGCCTGGCCGGCGCTCCCCCAGAGATCGTGGGTGAGAAGCCCCCGGAGCCCCCCGAGCCCTCCTTCGACATTCGGATTCTCGCGAACGAGGTACACGTCGTCCCACAGCCAGTCCCCGGCCAGGTGGGGACCGAACACGAGCCCGAGCAAGGCCGCCAGCACCGCGACGTGGATCCAGGCGGGCGCGCGGCGATCCAAGCGATCACGCTATCATGGCCGGGGCGAGGCTGGCGCGAGCAGCCGGTCCGCGCCGCGCCTCTTCCCGTGCACGATGCCGAAGAGAACGGTCTCGGGCGGGCGGTGCGGGCGATAGGCGGGCGCGAGGGCGGACACGGCCCCGGGGGGACAGATCCAGGGCCGTGCCGGAGAGCTGCCAGGGGTTTCGCTCGCTTGACGAGCACGCCGCCGTCCGCGACAGGCACGCGCGTGGCCGCGGACGGGGTGCGCTGGCTCGCTCCGCGGACCCGGGGACGCGGTCCGGACCGCCGCGGAAGCGATCCTCACGAGTGAGCATGCGCAGCGAGCGCCTCTTCCCCGAAGAGATCCTGGAGACGCTCGAGGAGCAGGCCGCGGAGGACGAAGCGACGCGCATCCTGGCGCTGAGCGACGAAGACCTGGACCGCGAGCTGGCCGACGCGGGGTTCGACCCGGAGGCCGAGCGCGCCTGGGGCCGTGCCGTCGCCGAGCGCGCGGTGCGGGAGCCCGACGAGGGAGTGGCCGAAGGCGGCGCGTGGGCGTCGGTGGTGCCGATCGCACCGCAGAAGCCGGGGACCCCGCGGTGGGTGCTGCTGCTGGTCGCGGCG
>PLYU01000012.1 GCA_003153495.1 Myxococcales bacterium | reverse complement strand
CTAGCCCTCGCTCGGTCTCGACCGAAATACACCGGTTGCCACGGGGCGCGACGCGGGGGCGGAGTCTCGGTGCCCTCAGCCGGTCTGCGCAGCTACTTCCGCCGGTCCGGCACCGTCGTCGTCGCGCCTCGAGCCACGGCGGCCCGCGACTTCGCGCCCAGAACCCGCTCGACGAAGTCCACCGTGAGGCCGATCTCCCGGGCGCGCGCGAAGGCCGCGTGCAGACCGGCGCGCACGTCGGGAGGCTTCATGTCCATGGCCTCGGCGGCGGCGCAGACCACGGCGTCGACCACGCCGTCGGCGGGTGTCGCCGCCGGCGGCACCGCCACCACGGGCGGGGCAGGAAGGACGATACCGGCCGCCTCGAGCGTCGTCCCCGCCGCCGCGGCGAGCTGCTCGGCGAGGCTCGGGTTGCGCGGATGCACGAGCCTGGCCAGGTCGAGCAGGTGATAGCTGGGCACGCCCCGATCCGACCAGCGCTGCGCCGCGCGGCGCGAGGCGCCCAGCATCGCGCCGAGCTCGGCCTGCGTCGCGCCGAGGGCCTGGCGGGAGAGCTCGAAGAGGGCGGCTGCGCTGAGCGACATGGCGCGGGGATTTTGCATGGATGGCGCCTCGTCGCGAGAGAAAAGCGCCATCACGGACGAAGATCGCGCGCCTGCGTCCGCTGCATGGCGCCGCTCGACGAGGATGAAGCGTCACGTGTGCGCCCCATGGCGCCTCCTCCGGGTCAAGAGGCGTCATTCGAGCCGCGCGTGGCGCCTCGCCCGCGCGACGGGGCGTCATGCGACCGCGAAGTGGCGCTCATTCGCGATGATGAGGCGTCACGCGAGCGGGAAGTGGCGCCCATGGGCGACGACGAGGCGTCACGCGAGCGTCGCGTGGCGCCCGGTGGGCGAGAAGAGGCGCCATGCGAGGCGGAAGCGGCGCTCCCCGCCGCACGCGAGGCGTCACGTGAGGCGAGCGGGGGCCTCCTTCGCGCCCGGAAGGCGTCACGCGTCGATCGAGCGACGCCGAGCTGTACGCCTGTTTCGTGCTTGTGTGACACCGCGGAGACAGGCAGCGATTCACCCTTGTGCTCGGTAGGGCAAAGCCCTATGCACGAGGCTCACGAACGCTGCGGCTCGCGCGACGTGGGGGGAATCAAGCATGAGAGTCGGGCGCATCACCGTCGTCCTCGTCGCCCTCGCGACCGCGCTCGGTGCGATGGCGTGCAACCTGGAGCCTTCGCCGAAGGGGCGCGAGCCCGAGAGCACCGCGACGACGGTCGCGGCGAGCACTTCAGGTGACGGGGGCGCGGGCGACGCCGGAACGAGCTGCGCGACGGGAGGGGATCCTTCGCCGGGGGTCGATGCGGGCGTCGGAGACGCCGGCGGCGCGAGCTGCACGGGGGCCCTGGGGCAGTCGACGTTCCCGTGGGCGCTGTGCTCGTGCACGACGCTGTCGGTGAGCGGCTCGCTGAGCACCGACGGCTTCGACAGCACGCAGGGCGGGGCGCCGGACGGCGGCGCGGGCGGCAGCGTCGGCGCGAACGGGAACGTGTCGTGGTCGAGCCAGACGACCGTCGGCAACGGCCTGTGGACGCCGGGGAACATCTCCGCCTCGGGCACGAGCCTCGTGCGGGGCGACCTGCACGTCGGGGGCACGCTCAGCACCAGCGCGTCATTCACCGTGAACGGCAACGCGTACAGCGTGCACGCGCTGCCGACCAGCGTGCACGTGCTGGGCACGACGTCGCACCCGGCGTCGATCGCGCCGGCGTGCGACTGCACGAACCTGGTGCCGATCGCGTCGATCGTCGCGGCGCACCGCGCGCCGAACAACGACGACACGGCGATCGGCCTGTCTCCCACGGCGGCCTCGGGCAGCAACCCGGTGCACATCGACCTGCCGTGCGGCAACTACTACCTGTCGCAGATCTCCGCGAGCGCCGCGGTCACGATCACCGCGCACGGGCACACGGCGCTCTACATCGACGGAAACGTCGCGGCGAGCGGGGGGCTGACGTTCGCCGTCGACCCGACGGCGACGCTGGATCTGTTCGTCAACGGCAGCTTCAGCGCGTCGGGGGCGCTGACGATTGGCTCGCCGAGCTATCCGGCGCGGTGCCGCGCGTACCTCTCGGGGCCGTCGCTGGCGCTGTCGGGGAGCAACGTCGTCGGGTGCAACCTCTACGCGCCCAACGCGGCGGTGAGCACGTCGGGGTCGATGACGGTGTCGGGCGCGCTGTTCGCGAAGAGCTACGCGGCGAGCGGGAGCACGACGGTCCACTACGACAAGAGCATTCTGAGCGCTGGCGGCGAGTGCTGCACCGCCGCGAAGTGCGACGACGGCAACCCGTGCACGGTGGACTCGTGCAACGGGGACGGGACGTGCAGCCACACGGCGGCGACCAACGGGACTGCGTGCACCGGGGCGAACAAGTGCCAGCAGACGTACGCGTGCCAGGCCGGCGTGTGCACGGGGAGCAACCCCGTGACGTGCGCGGCGAGCGATCAGTGCCACGTGGCGGGGACGTGCAACACGTCGACCGGAGCGTGCTCCAATCCGGCTGCGGCGAACGGGACGACGTGCAGCGACGGCAACTCGTGCACGTCGAACGACGTGTGCACGG
>PLYU01000317.1 GCA_003153495.1 Myxococcales bacterium | reverse complement strand
GGTCGAGGTCGAGGTCGTGGTCGAGGTCGAGGTCGAGGTCGAGGTATCGAGCTGGAGGGTGATGTGTTTGCTGGCTCCCGCCGCGAGCTCCACCGTCTGCTCCCGCGCGGTGCCCCCGCGCGACGAGACCGCGCGGATCGAGTAGCGCCCCGGGTCGCGCTCGAGGGGGGTCGAGAGCAGGCTGGGGTCCAGCGGCTCGCCGTTGACGGTCACCTTCGGGTCCGGGCCCGAGACGTCGATCGTGAGCGCCGCCAGCTTCGGAGCGAGGCGCGCCGCGGCTTGCTCCGCGTCCGCGGACCAGCCATCGTACTTGCGGTCCTCGTTGCCGAGCAGCGCGCGCTTCAGGTCGAGCCACGCCCGGCGCGCCGAGGCAAAGTGGCCGAGCGACTCCTCGCACTCCGCCAGATTCCGCAGGCTCCCCAGCCCGGCGGGATAAAGGTCCGACGCCTTGCGGAACAGGGGAACGGCGGCCGCGCAGTCGCCGTGGGCGCGCAACTCGCGGCCGCGCGCGAACAGGTCCTTTGCATCCTCGACGGAGTCCGCCCGGGCGCTCGGCGCCGCCAGAGCGCCAGCGAGCACGAGACCAGCGAGGTGCACGACGCGCGAAGCAGCCCCAAGAGTGGTTCGCAAGCCACACTAACCGTAACGGAGGGCACCGGCGCAGTCGAGCAAGCGCGGCTCAGAACACCTCACCCTTGTCGATCGGTTTGCTCGTCGGCGACGGCGAGGCCGAGGGAGGGGCGGAGGGCCGGCCCGGAGCCCTGGCACCCGGCAACGGCCCGTGCGGCGGGGCTGGAGGGACTGCCGTGATCGAGGGCAAGGACTCGGGGGTGACGGCCGGGCTCTCTGAAGGCACGGGGACCCAGGGCTCGGGAGGCTTCGCGGGCGCCTTGCGGCCGGATGACTCGACGGGCGCTCTCGCCAGGGGAGGCGCGGCGGGGGGCGCGCTCGAGGAGCCCGCGATGGCGCGCCACACCGCCGCCGCGACGATCAGGCCGACCAGAGCGAGCGCCAGGGTGACCGCGAGCCGGATCTTCGAGGATCGCTTCACGTACTTCCTGGTCACCTCGAGGTCCTCCGCGGCCTGGCCGGCGGCGGCGCGCTCGAAGGCGAGCGCGAGCTCGGACGCGCTCGGATAGCGGTGCTCGACGCGGTCGGCGAAGGCGCGGTCGAAGAACGCGCCGAGTGTCTTCGGGAGGTCGGGCTCGCGCTCGCGCAGCGGGACGATGCGGCCGGCGCACAGGTTCTTGAGCAGCTCGTCGGCGTCGGTGCCCATGACGGGGAGCTGTCCCGTCAACCCCTCGTAGGCGATCGCGGCGAGCGCCCAGAGGTCGAACTCGTGCTCGAGCTTGCGCGCGCCCCGCGCCTGCTCGGGGCTCATGTAGCCGGGCGTTCCGAACACGAACCCTTCACGGGTCGCGAACGCGTCGGCCGTGCGATGGGGCTGGGTCGCCCGGGCGATCCCGAAGTCGAGCAGCTTGATCAGCAGGCCGCCGTCCTCGTCGTGCGTCAGGAACACGTTGGCCGGCTTCAGGTCGCGGTGCACGACGCCCTCGGCGTGGGCCTGTCCGAGCGCGCGCGCGACCTGCGCGACGATCTTGGTGACGTCGGCGAGCGGCAAGGGGCCGGAGCGAGCGAGCAGCGTCTCCAGCGTCTCGCCGTCGAGCAGCTCCATCACCAGGTAAACCAGCCCGTCGTCCTCGCCGTGGTCGGTGACGCGCACGATGTGGCGCGTCTTGCGCGACAGCCGGGCGGCAATCTGCGCCTCGAAGAGGAAGCGCTTCGCCGACGTGGCGCCCTCCTCGATGTCGAGCGAGCGGCTCATCAGCTTGAGCGCGACGTGATCGCCCAGCGTGCGATGGTGCGCGGCCCATACCTGGCCCATCGCGCCGCGCCCGATGAGGCGCACCAGCTCGTACTTGTTCGCGACGACGCGCCCGGCGGCGATCTCCATCCTGGATCGCCCATCCTAGCGCCGGTTGCGTGCCTTCACGGAGAAGCCGACGTGGTCGGGCGCGAAGGGGGCCAGGCGGGCCGCCGCGACGCGCACCGCCTCCGGGTTGTCGTCGATGAGCACGAAGCCCCGCCCGTGGCGCGCGGCGGCCTCTCCCGTCGTCCCGCTCCCGCAGAAGAAGTCGAGGACGACATCGCCCGGGGCCGAGTGCACCTTGACGATGCGGTTGACGACGCCCAGCGGCTTCTGCGTGGGGTAGCCCGTCTTCTCTCGACCCCCGGTGGGCACGATGGTGTGCCACCAGACGTCCGTCGGCGTCTTGCCGCGCGCGGCCTTCTCCTTCGAGACCAGGCCGGGCGCCATGTACGGGATCCGGTCCATGGCGCCGTAGTCGAAGACGTACCCGTCGGGGCTCATCGCGTACCAGAGGATGGTGTCGTGCTTCTTCGGCCACCTGTTCTTCGGGCGCCCGCCGTAGTCGTACGCCCAGACGATCTCGCCCATGAAGCAGCCTCGCCCGACGAGCCGATCCATGGCGACCTTGACGTAGTGGACCTCGCGGGAGTCCAGGTGCACGAAGATGGAGCCGTCGACCGTCAGGCAGCGCAGCCCCGCCTCGATGCGGGGGAGGAGGAACGCCTCGAAGTCGTCGAACCGGTCGCCGAACGACCCGCTCGGCACGTGCTCGACGTCGAAGCGGCGCCCGCCGAAGCCGCCGCGGTCGCCGCTCGAGCGCGTCGACGACACGCGGATCCGATCGCGCTTCTGCGTCTTGCCGGTGTTGAACGGCGGATCGATGTAGATGAGCCTCGCGAAGCGATCGGGCAGCGTCGGCAGCACGGCGGCGTTGTCGCCGAGGATGATCTTGTTCATGTCCCGGGGAGGGGCTGAGGTCGCGCGCGGGTGCTATGCTTCCGCGCGTGATGATGAATTACCGCAGGCACAGCCCGGCAGCCCAACGATTTGCGGAGCGCCGGCGGCGAGAGGACGAGGCCCCCCGGCTCTGCGACCAGGTGCCCGAGCTCGTCAGCCTCCGCCTCGAGATCGAAGAGCGCTCCGGCCACACCACCGGCGCGGGTCCGAAGCACATCCGCCGGGTCGTCGTCGACCGCGCGCCGGCCCTTTTTCTCATGCCGTGCGGCGATCCGCGCTGCGCCGACGGCGAGCACGACGTGACCACGACGGTGATGCGGGCGCTCCGCGCGCACGAAACGCAGTTCCAGGGAAGCGACGAATGCATGGGTTCCGTGGGGCTCAGCGCCTGCCCCCGGGTGCTCCACTTCGACGCCACCGCCGAGTACCGGGCGTGAAAAACGCGATCGTTTACTGTTGACCAAGCGGCCTGGAGAGCGCTCTCCTCTCGGTGGAGGAGATTGGAACATGGCGAAAACGAACACGGCGAAGAAGAAACCGCTCTCGAAGAGCGCGCTCCTGCAGGCGGTCACGGACACGATCGGCGAGGAGATTTCCCGCAAGCAAGTCAAGGCGGTCTTCGAGACGCTCGTGACCCTCGGTCACAAGGAGCTCAAGAAGAGCGGCATCTTCGTGTTGCCGGGCTTCGCGAAATTCGTGGTCGTGAAGAAGCCTGCACGGCCGGCCCGCGAAGGCATCAACCCTTTCACGAAAGAGAAGCAGATGTTCGCGGCCAAGCCCGCGAGCAAGGGCGTGCGCGCGCGTCCGGTGAAGGCCGTCAAGGACGCCGTCATCTGACGGACGTCGCGACGGTCCACAGCCAGGGCGCGGCTCGTTACGCTCGTGCCTCGTGCACGAGCGTCTAGCGGACGGTCCTCGCGGAGGAGGGGGGAAGCTCCTTCGCGAGGAGATCGTCGCGAAGAAGGGGAGAGCGTCGCGAACATGCTGACTGGCTCGCTCGTGCTCCGTAACGGCGTCACCGCGCGCAACCGCGCGTGGCTCGCGCCGATGACCAACCTGCAGAGCCAGGACGACGGCTCTCTCTCGGACGACGAGCTTCGCTGGCTCGAGATGCGCGCCCGCGGCGGGTTCGGGATCGTCGAGACCTGCGCGGCGCACGTGGCGGACGACGGGCGCGGGTGGCCCGGCGAGCTGGGGATCCACCATGACCGCCTGCTGCCCGGCCTGCGGCGCCTCGCGTCGGCGCTCACCCGCGAGGGCGCGCTCGGGATCGTCCAGCTCTTTCACGGCGGCCTTCGCTCGCCGAGCGCGCTCATCGGCCAGTCGCCATGGAGCGCGACGGACTTCCAGGCGGCGGGAGCCGACCGCGCGCGCGCGGCCACCGAGGCCGACCTCCTGCGCGTCATCGGCCAGTTCCGCGACGCGGCGGCGCGCGCTCACGCTGCCGGCTTCGACGGCGTCGAGCTTCACGGGGCGCACGGCTACCTGCTGTGTCAGTTCCTCAGCGCGACGATGAACACCCGGGCGGACGGCTGGGGCACCTCCCTCGAGGGGCGGGCGCGGCTACTCCGCGAGACGTTGCGCGCGGTGCGCGGCGCGGTGCCGCGGCGCTTCGTCGTCGGCGTGAGGCTCTCGCCGGAGGACTTCGGCAACGCCCAGGGGCTCGACCTCGACGAATCGCTCCAGGTCGCGCGGTGGCTCTGCGAGGACGGGGCGGACTTCATCCACCTGTCGCTCTGGGGCGGGCGCCGCAACACGACGAAGCGTCCCGACGAGCACCCCGTGCCGCTGTTCCGCGCCGCGGTCCCGCGCGACGTGGCGCTCGTGGCCGCCGGAGGCGTCTGGACGCGCGCCGACGCGGAGGCCCTGCTCGAGAAAGGGGCCGACGCCGTGGCGGTCGGGCGAGCCGCGATCGCCAACCCCGACTGGGCGACGAAGGTCGCCGACGCGAGCTGGGAGCCGCGCCGCCCGCCGCTGACGATCGCCGAGCTGCGCGAGCGCGGCCTCGGCGATGCGTTCGCCCGGTACATGCGAAGCTGGAAGGGCTTCGTCGCGGACTGAGCATGCGGTCGCCCGCCGAGCAGGGCACCCGGGGCCCATCTCGGCTAGGCTGCGCCGTCCGCTCCGATGCCGCGACGACAAGCCCGCCACCGAGAAGCCCACCGCGGCGGGCGCGCCGGGTGGCTGCGCGCGGCGGTCCTGGGAGCGGACGACGGCATCGTGTCGACGGCGAGCCTCATGATCGGGGTGGCCGCGACCTCCGCTTCGAGGACGTCGGTCCTGGTCGCGGGCGTGGCCGGTCTGGTGGCGGGCGCGATGTCGATGGCTGCGGGCGAGTTCGTGTCGGTGAGCTCGCAGCGCGACGCCGAGGAGGCCGACGTCAGCCGGGAGAAGAAGGAGCTGCACGCGGACCCGCACGGGGAGCTGCAGGAGCTCGCGCAGATCTACCGGAAGCGCGGCCTCGACGCGGACCTCGCGGCGAAGGTGGCCGAGCAGCTGAGCGCGCACGACCCGCTGGGCGCGCACCTGCGCGACGAGCTCGGGCTGGTCGACGAGACGCGAGCCCGGCCGCTGCAGGCCGCGCTGGTGTCGGCGGCGAGCTTCGCGTCCCTCGCGGCGGTCCCGATCCTCGCGCTGCTGGTGGCGCCGGCGCCAGCGCGGATCGCCGCGGTGGCGGCGGTTTCCCTGGCGAGCCTCGCGGCGCTCGGAGCGCTGGGAGGCTACCTGGGCGGCGCGCCGATGCTCGGGGCGGCGCTGCGGGTGACGCTCGGAGGCGGCGTCGCCATGGTGATCACCGCGCTCATCGGACACCTGCTGGGCGTCGCCGGCCTCGGGTGACTCCGATGGGCCCAGCGCGCGTTCAGGAGCGTCGGCGGTCGCCCGTGAAGCGCAGGAGGAACAGGAACATGTTGATGAAGTCGAGGTAGAGGGTCAGCGCGCCCACCAGGGGAAGGTTGCCGCTCGTCTCGCCGCTCGAGAAGAGGGCCTTCAGGCGCTGCGTGTCGTAGGCCGTGAGCCCCGCGAAGAGGACGACGCCGACGATGTCGATGAGCAAGCCGACCCCGCTGCTCCGCAGGAACATGTTCACGAAGAGCGCGATGAAGACGCCGATGAGCGCGAACATCCCGAAGCGCCCGATCGCGCTGAGATCGCGCCTGGTCACCGCCCCGAAGAGGGACAGGCCCCCGAACGCGCCGGCGGTCACGAAGAACGTGCTCGCGATGGACGAGGCCGTGTAGACGAGGAACAGCGTCGAGAACGTGACGCCCGTGAGCGCCGCGTACGCGAAGAACATCGCCGCGACGACGGCCGTGCTGGCGCGCGAGGCGGCCGCGCGGAACCCCAGGACGAGGCCGATCTGGCCGAACAGGAGCGCGTAGAAGAGGAAGCGATTCTGGAGCAGCACGTCGAGCGCCGCCGGGGAGCTCGCGATGCCCAGCGCCACGAGCCCGGTCGTCGCCAGACCGAGCGTCATCCACCGGTAGGTCACCCAGAGCGCTTCGCTCGCGCTCTCGGGGGTCACGGCGAGCGGGCGCTGGCCGGGGTAGCTCATCCCGCGGTAGTTCATGGTGGGCAAGGTAACCTCTGCCCGGGCGGGCGGAAGGGGCGGAGCGCCGAAAGAGCTCTGCCGTCGCAACCCCCGACGAAGCCGGGTATTCAGAGGCACGAGGGTGACCATGACCGGCGCATACCCTGGGAGACCGGCGGCGGCCTGGCTCGGGCTGGCGCTCGTCCTCGGCTCTCCGGCGGCCCTGGCCGGTCCGCCGTACGTGACCGACGACCCCGAGCCGGTCGAGCACCGACACTGGGAGGTGTACCTCGCGTCGCAGTCGTTCCACGACGCGGGCGGGTGGACGGGCACGGCCCCGCACCTCGAGGTGAACTACGGCGTCGTCCCCGAAGTGCAGCTGCACGTGATCGTGCCGCTGGCCTACGCGAGCCCCGACCAGGGGAAGGCGACGTTCGGGTACGGGGACACGGAGCTCGGGATCAAGTACCGCTTCGTCCACGAACAGAAGTGGGTGCCGATGATCGGCACGTTCCCCTTCCTCGAGGTGCCCACCGGCGCGAGCCACCTTGGCCTCGGCAACGGCGCCGCGCAGGTCTTCCTGCCGGTGTGGCTCCAGAAGAGCTCCGGCCCGTGGATGACGTACGGCGGCGCCGGAGTCTGGCTCGACGCGGGCGACGCCCGGCGACACTGGTGGTACTTCGGCTGGCAGGTGCAGCGGCGGGTCTTCGAGGGCCTGTCGCTCGGCGTGGAGCTCTTCCACGCGACGCCGGAGGAGCCCGGCGGCGAGAGCGACACGCGCTTCAACGTGGGCGCCGTCGTCGACTTCACCGACGACCACCACCTCCTCCTGTCCGCCGGCCGCGGCCTCGCGGGGCCGAACCTGTTCCAGGGCTACGTCGCGTACCAGCTGACGTTCGGTCCGGGGGAGTGATGTGACCTCGCCGCTCCGAGCTCTCAGACGTCCAGCCGACGACCGGCGCGAGCTCACGCCAGTAGCCGCGGAGACCTCAGCGAAGCCTCCAGGCGAACCCGAGCTCGACGCGCGCCGTTCCGATGGGCGCGTCCACGCGCGTTCCATCCGCGTCGGTGAACTGCCCGCGGGCCACGTTGAGACCCAGCACGCCGCGCAGGGTGACCGCGGCGGCGGCGCCGAGATCGCCNNCGCAGGTCGACGCTCGGCCCGACGGCGACGTAGGGCAGCGTCTGTCCCTCGTGAGGCGCGGCGGGGAGGTTGCCTGACGCGAGGTAGGCCGCGCCGCCATCGAGGCCGCCGCAGAGGTCGAGCCGCAAGCCGTTGCGCTCCGTGTAGTTGCCGGGCACCTCCAGGCACGCGTCGACGCGCCCCGCCACCCACGTCATGCGCATCGTGGACTGGGGCGACTGGCCCACCAGCAGAGCGATGCGCAGGAACGCGTCCTCCGAGAGCCCGTCGGTGACGGACGGGGAGAGGCCGAAGACGCCGTTGGGGCCCAGGCCGGTGAGCAGGAAGGCG
>PLYU01000130.1 GCA_003153495.1 Myxococcales bacterium | reverse complement strand
GGCGCGGCGGAGAGCGCGGATCCGTCCTGCGGCGAGACGTATGCGAGCCTGGACGCGGGCGCGTGCGCGGCCGCCGTCGAGCGCGTGCTGTCGCGCGAACCGGCGGAGCTGCGCGCGCGGGCGCACGAGGCGGCAGCGCGGGTGCCGACGGTGGAGCAGCACTACGAGCGGGTGCTGGGGACGTACGAGGCGCTGCTGAGGGAGAGGAGCTAGGTTCCGCCCGTGCCCGTTCACGTATCCATTCACGACGTGTCGCCAGCGTGGGCGACCGAGGTCGAGGCCGCGCTGGCGCTGTGCCACGAGGCGGGCGTGCGCCCTGCCCTGCTGGTGGTCCCCGACTTTCACGGGCGCGCGCCGCTGCTCCAGGATGCGCGGTTCTGCGCGCGGCTGCGCGAGCTGCAGGACGGCGGGCACGAGGTGTACCTGCATGGGTACTTCCACGAGAGCCAGGCGCGCTACGACGCCTCTCGCGGCGAGGGCCGCCTCGCTTGGCTCTTCGCGCAGCGGGTGGTCTCGGGCGGCGAGGCGGAGATGAGCGACGTGTCCGAGGAGGAGGGGCGCGCGCGCCTCGAGCGAGGAGAGCGCGTGCTCGCGGACGCGGGGCTGCGCGTCGACGGGTACGTGGCGCCGGCGTGGTCGATGCCGGGGTGGCTCTTGCCGCTGCTCGGCGAGCGCGGGTACCGGTTCACCGAGGACCACCTGCGGGTGTACGACCCGAAGGCGCGGCGGGCGCGGGCGAGCGTGGTGCTCAACTGGGCGAGCCGGTCGCCGGGGCGGGTGCTGTCGACGGTCGCGTGGTGCCGGGTCGCGGGGTACGCGCGCGGTGGGGTGCCGGCGAGGATCGCGATACACCCGGGGGACATGGGGTACCGGTTGCTGCGGTACGAGGTGGAGAGGCGGCTGGCGTGGGCGCGGGGGGATGTGGTGGCGAGGGGGGCGGAGCTGCTGGGGTAGCGGGGCGCGGACGCGGGCCCTACTTGATGTCCGGAGTCCGCCCNNGGAGTCCGCCCCTTCGAGTCAGGCGAGCGCGGAGGTCTTCCGCGCGCGCACCAGCCTCGAAGCCTGCGCCGCCCTCGCTGCGCGCTGCGGAGACGGCACCTCGCCGGACTCCTGGCACCTCGCTGCCGGGTGCCCCAGGATGATTGGATCCTCAGATACGCCGCGCATCAGCCCAGGGTATCGGTCGCTAATCTGCGACGGTCGCGTCCATCGCATCCGCGGCGTCCGTCGTAGCGTCCGTCGTCGCATCCATCTCAGGGCAGTCCGGCGTGCTCGGCACCTGCTGGGAGATGATTGGCAGGCTCCGGAGGTACTGCACGACCGCGTGCGCCTGCGTCGGATCGATCCCTCCCCCGTCCAGGTGACCGAAGCGAGGCATGGGCGGACACAGCCGCATACCCTGGTTGTCGATGCCGTTGAGAAAGGCGTTCTCGATCTCTGCGTTCGTCCAGCAGCCCAGCCCGGTGACCGGATCCGAGGTCAGGTTCGGTGGATAGGCGGTGCCCCCGACGGTGGTCGGCGACGGGACGCCGTTGAAGTTCCCCGCCAGCGCTCCGCCGTGGCACGACGTGCACCTGTGCGCGGTCACGATCTGCGCCCCCAACGCGACCTGTGCGTCGTCGAGCGGACCGGCGTCGACGGCGCAGCCTGCATCGGCTTCCTCGACCATCGCGTCCAGGTCGACGATCGCATCGTCAGGGCTGTCGACCGTCGCGTCGGAGCCGCCGTCCGCCGCGTCGGGGCTGCCCACCGCCGCGTCGGGGCCGTCGACCGCCGCATCGGAGGCCGTGACCGTCCCGTCCGTCGCGCCCCCGTCGCCCGACACGCCCCTGCCCACCGCGGCGTCGCTGCAGGCGACGACGCTGCGCCCCGCGCCGACGAGAGCGAACAGCGCGAAAGCGCAGCGACGCGGGCCAGCCGCGATCACCTTCGAGCTGCTCCGGATGCGCACAGCCCTACTTGAGCACAGAGCGAAGAGTCAGCTCCCTCATCCGCCGCCGGCGTCGCACGCGGCGTAGAGGTCGAAGCAGCCGAGCTGCTGCGCCGGCGTCAGCGAGCGAAGGTAGGCGTTCATGCCCTTCTGCGCCGCGGGCGTGTTGATGTCGGTCCACTGGTGGGCCGCGTGCCAGTCGGTGTAGCAGATGATGCTGTTGTCGAAGTACCCGCCCGGCGGCACGGTGCCCGTCATGAACAGACCCGTGAGCTCGCTCTCGTTGTAGCCGCCGGTCTGCTCGGGGGTGTGCGAGACGTCGCTGAACAGCGTCCGTCCGAAGAGCTGGCCGTTGCCCACCGCGCCGTGGCAGTTCGTGCAGGCCGCCGGGGGGCTCTCGAAGGGGTTGGAGAATCCCGCGGGCAGTGCCGGGCAGTTGCCCGCGTCGGCCCCAGCGTCGAAGCTCCCGTCCAGGCCGCCGTCCGGGATGCTGGCGTCGAACTGGGTGAGCAGCGAACCCACCCCCAGCGCGTTGCCGTTGTTGTAGCGGTCGTGGCCAAGCTGCCACTCGGCCGGGGTGTACTGGGTGATCGTCAGCGGCGCGCTGCCACAGGTCGTCTTGCCGCCCGAGGTGACCGTCGCGGTGATCTGTACGGTCCCGGCCTTCTTGGTCGTGATCATGATGCCGCGCACGTACGTGCTGAAGGCGACCATGGTCGGGTCCGAGGCCCCCCAGGTGACCGAGGCCGGGTCCACCCCGGTCACGAGGGCGGGGATCTGATACTGGTGCACGCCGTCGTACCCCGAGTACATCGGGTTGAACCTGAGGGTCAGACCATTGGCCGACGCGCACGAGACGCTGCCGTCCGCGAAGCTCGGCGGCGGTCCGTCGTAGGTGACCAGGCCCGAGTCCAGGTCGCCGCCGCCGGAGCTGCTGCCGGCGCCGCCATCGTTGCCGCCCGAGTTGCCGCCACTCGAGCCACTCGAGCCGCTCGCGCTGCCGCTGCCGTAGTCGTAGCCGGCGGGCGTGCTGCCGTTGCTCGAGCACCCGCCGATCGCGCCGAGCGACCCGGCCGCTCCCAGGGCGAGAAGCACCCAGGTCCGAACCGAGAGATTCATCCACGATCGCGTCATCGATGGCTCCATGGGGGAGATGAATGCGGACCCAAAAAGTGCTTGGGAGTAGCTATCACCATCCGTCTCGGATCGCTGTCGAAAGGCGAGAAGAGACGCAATCGTGGCAGACTCCGGAGTAGGTTCCCCCACATCGGCAGCCGCCAGGCGATCGCCGGGATCGAGAAGCACTTCACATCGACCCCGACGCTCGCCCTCGCCGGCACGCCGACGACGCCGAAGGACGTCATCGCGACCCTCAAGGCCGCGATCGACGCCATCGACGCCGCGGCCGCCGCCGAGAAGGCGTTCCACGACGCGACGACCGCGCAGCACGCGGCCGTCGCGAAGGGGAACGCCGTCGTGAAGGCGCTGAAGATACTGGTCACCAACCAGCTCGGCAGCGCCGAAGGCGTCCTCAACAACTTCGGGTTTCAACCCCCGAAGCGCACGACGCCCGATCAGGCCAAGAAGGCGGCGGCGGTCACGAAGCGCGCGGCGACGCGTGCGGCGCGACACACGATGGGACCGCGGCAAAAGGCGCCGATCAAGGGAACGATCGCGACGGCGAGCAGCAACGTCGCCGCCGCGCCGGCTCCCGTGAAGAGCGCCTGATCAAACATGACGCAGTGAAGAGCCGAGGGCGTTCGCGCGCCGCTCGGAGGATGACCGCGAGAGACATTCACGTGGTCGGCCCCCCGCTTCGGTGACGAGGCGGGGGGCTTTTTCTTAGGGCCGGGCCCGCCGACCGCGACTGCGACCTCGACCTCGACCCTCTACCCCCCCACCGCGTACGTCTTCTTCCCCTTCATCAGATGCAACAGCGACGGCAACACCACCAGCGCTCCCGTCAGACACGCGATCTCCCCGCTCACCGCGAGTCTCCCGAACGACTGCAGCGCCTGGAAGTCCGCGAACAGCAGCGACCCGTACCCCACGATCGTCGTGTAGCTGCACAGCGCCACCGCCCCGCCGACCCGCTCCACCGCTGCCTTCACGTCCCCGCCCAGCAGCCGCGACCGGTCGTACACGTTGAACGGGTACTCGCACCCGATCCCGAAGGTGATCGGCAGCGTGATGAAGTTCACGTAGTTCAGCTTCTCCCCCAGCCACGCCGCGCCCCCCACCAGCCACGTCACGCTCATGAGCAGCGCCGCCAGCACCGCCAGCGAGCCGCGCACATTCCGCGTCGCCACGATGACCACGAGCGACACCGCCAGCAGCGACGCGAACGTCGCCCGCGGCCCGTCGCGCTCCATCGACCGGATCATCTCCGCGAACACCGTCGACCGGCTCGCCGTCTGCACCACCGTCCCGTCGGGGAGCCTCACGTTGTCGGTCGCCTTCGCGATCCGCAGCAGGTTGCGCCCGTCGGACAGCACCACGTCGTTCTTGTACTTCACATACAGGACGGTCCCGACGCGCCCGTCGTTCTCCTCGAAGCGACGCCGCAGCAGCGACGGAAGGTCGCCCGGCCCGAGGACGCGCAGGCTCTCGGGGGGCCTCAGCTCCTCGACGCGCGCGCGCTCGTCGTCGGGCAGCCCCTCGAGGACCGCCGGGGTGAGCCGGTCGCGGATACGCGCCAGCACCTCGAGCTTCGCCTGCTGCTCGGCGGGAGAGCCGGGGAGCAGGTCGTACGCCGTCGCCACGTCGGCGATGAGCCGCCCCTGCGGGTCGGCCGCGTCGTTCTCGAGGATCCGGGCCTTCAGCAGCGGCACCTGCTCCGGCGTGTCCGCGAGCATCAGGGCCCCGGCGACGTTCATCTTCCCGCCGAAGACCTTCTCGGCCTTGTTCGACCACTCCCCCGCCCCGCCCGCCTTGCTCTCCCGCGAGCCCAGCCTGTCGAAGTTGTACTCCCACGGATCGCGCAGGAACGACGGCACCTTCCACGCGGCGGCGAGCGTGAGCACGATGGCCGCGGCCACCCAGAGCCGCGGCGCCCGCTCGGACGCGCGCGCCAGCAGGCGCATCGACGGCGGGCGCGGGGCCGGGTCGCGCATCCACGCGGGCAGCCGGGCCTGGAGCCCCTCGATGATGGCGATGAGGGCGGGCACGCACGGGATCATCGAGACCCAGACGAGGAGCATCCCGACGAAGCCGATCCAGCCGAACTGGTTGAACCCCCGGAACTGCGTGACCGTCAGCGACCCGTACGCGATCGAGGCCACGAACGCGCCCACGAGCTCCGCGCGCAGCGCGTTCTGCACCGCCTCCCGCCGCGCGTCCGCGGGGGACTGCCCGCGCGCGCGAAACTCCTGGTACCGCGACAATAGGACGATCGGATAGTTGATGCCGTTGCCCAGGATGATCGCGCCCAGGAACATCCCCGTCGTGTTCACGTACCCGAAGCGGAAGTAGGCGAACGCGTACGCCGCTCCGACGCCGATGAGCGCCGGTAGCGCGATGATCGGAAGCGGCCACGCCGACCGGTAGAACCATACGACGCCCGCCGCGATCGCGAGCAGCGCCATGCCGGTGGCCCACGCCGCCTCGGTGACGATCGAGTTCTTCTCCGCCGCGGCGTTCGGGATGTCCCCGGCGAAGCCGACGCGCATCTGCGGCTGGTACGACGCCGGCGCCATGTCGCTCACGAGCCGCTCGACCTTGCGCAGCAGCACGTCGCCGCCGGCGTCGCCCATCCCGGTCGTGAACGACACGATCCGCACGCCGATCATCGTCCCGTCGGCCGTCTGGAAGTAGCCGCTGGGGAAGTCGTCGCGCTCCCTGGCCTTCGCCTTCCAGCGCTCGCGGTAGCCGTCGAGCCCGAGCGCCGGCTTCTTCTGGCCCGCCCCCGCGCCGGGCCCGGCCCCCGGCTTCGCGCGGTCGTCCTCGTCGAGGTCGGACACCAGACCGCTCCGGACGGCGATCTGGAGGTCGAGCGTGTCGTACGCGCTCTCCAGGTCGGCCCGCTCGGCGTAGAGCCACTTGCTGCTCTCGAAGAATTCGTGGACGTCCCGCGTGCCGCTCTCGACGTACGAGACGAGCTGCGGTCCGCCCGCCTTCTGCGCGGCGAGCATCACGTCGAGCCGGACGCGCAGGTCGTCGACGAACCGCTCGTTCTGCTTCGTGTCCGGCGACTCGGCCACGACGATGATGGTTGCCCCACCGCCGACGCGCCCGAGCTGGTGCTCGAACGCCTTCAGCCCAGGGCTCTCGCGCGGGAGCAGCTCGCGGAGGTCGGTGTGCGGATTGGTGAGCACTCGCAGCGCGAAGTGCCACGTGACGAGCATGACGCCGAGGGCCGCGAGGAGCACCAGCCACGGCCGCCGCCCGCTCGCGTCGACGATCGCGCCGACGACCCGTCTCATCCGGACGCCTCCTGCCCGGCGGCAGCGACGATCTCGTCCTGGATGCGGCGCGCGTGGGCGCGCGCGTCGAAGTCGCGCAGGACGAGCTCGCGCGCGGCGCGCCCCTGCCGCGCGCGCATCTCTCCGTCGCCCACGTACCGGACGAGCGCCCTCGCCAGGCGCTCGACCGCCGCGTCGCTCGCCCCCTCGCCCCGCACCGACGGTTCGAAGCCGACCAGCTCCCCCGTGACGCCGTGCTCGAGCATCTCGGCCACGCCCCCCACGTCGAAGGCGACCACCGGCTTGCCCATCGCCATCGACTCGATGACCGCTCGCGGCAGCGGATCGGCGTACACGCTCGGCACGACGGCCACGTCGAAGTCTGCCACGAGCGGACGCACGTCGGCGCGGAAGCCGAGCATGTGGAAGCGGCCGCCCATCCCCAGCTCGGCCACGAGCGCGCGGCACTCCTCGACGTGATCGGGGCGGTAGTCCTCCGGCGTGTCGCCGACGACGACGAACGCGACGCGCGCCCGCTCGTCCGCGCCCAGCCGGTCGAGGGTCAGGCGCGCCGCGCGCACCATCTCGACGTACCCCTTGCGCCGCAGCACGCGGCCGTGGCTCCCGAGCACGACGGCGTCGGCAGGAAGGCCCAGCTCGGCGCGCAACGTGCCGCGCACCCGGGTCGGGTCGAAGTCGCCGACGTCGAGCGCGTTGTGGATCACGCGCACCTTCGCGGCGCAGTGCGTGAACAGCGCGGCCGCCGCCCCCGACACGCACACGATCCGGCGCACGCCGGCGCTCCCGCTCAGCCGCCTGTGCACGCCTCCGACCGCGCCGGGGATCGACGTGTACCGCACGTGCCACAGCGCCGGGACGCCGGTGACGAGCGCCAGCGCGCCGCCCGCGAAGTCCGCGTTGGTCCCGTTGCAGTAGATGAGATCGAACCGGCCGCGCCGGATGAACGCCGCGAGGGTGCCGAGCCCGCGCGTCGCTTTGAAGACGTTCCCCGCGAGCCGGGCGGCCTTGAGCGCGGCCGGCGCGTCGAAGTCGGCGCGCTCCATCGGACGCGCCCACGGCTCGATCGGGTTCTCCACGAGGTTCGGCTCGAAGAGGATCTCGTCGGCCACGGCGTCGCGCGCGAGAAGCTCGGAGATCGCCCCGGCGCGCGGGAGGACGACCGTGCGGTTTACCACGCGCGGGTCGAGGAACTTGAGGATCGAGTGCAGGCTGCGCCCGGGCCCCCCGTTACGCGCGGTGTCGTTGATGAAGAGGACTCGGACGGTCATGCCCCGGGCGGGCTCATACCAGAAGTGGGCGGCTCTTCGAGGCCGCGCCGCCGGCGGCTCACGGTACGTGCACGCCCACCGTCCAGAGATGCTGCGGATCGCCGGCGACCCCGGCCTGGGGCACGCTCTCGATGCCGTACACGGCCCACGACCCGGAGGGCGCCCCGGCGGGCGCGCTCGCCTTGAGCGTCGAGGTGCGCCCGTTGTTCGTCATCTCGAAGGTCGTCCCCTGCTGGCTGACCGTCGTCGGGCTCAAGATGGTCCCGTCGAAGCCGCTCGCGCTCGAGCTCAGGACCGTCATGTAGACCGACCAGTCGGTCGTGGTCGCGGTGCTGAAGCCCGTCAGCTGGATGTCGACCGTGCCTCCGGCGGCGATCGTGTACCAGCCCTGCGCCGCGCTCGTGTTGTAGTAGGGCAGCCCGACGTAGGCCGGCTTGCAGGGGTCGCCTCCCCCGGCCGCGGCCGCGTTCGACCACACTCGCTGGTAGGTGTAGCTGCCCTCGGTCCACTCGGTGCCTGTGCACAGGTCGCCGACCTCCCCCTGGAGGCCGGCGATCCACGGCGAGTGCGTCCACGGCTGCGGAGCCGACGGGTCGCCCATGTTCCAGCCGGTCCCCGACGCCGGGTCGGTGGCCGCCTCGATGATCTCGTGGCTGGCGGTGATGGTCGCGTCCTGCAGCTCCGTCGGGCCGCCGGGCTGAAGCGGACAGCGCTGGACGACGCCGCGCGAGTCGCCGCCGGTCCCATACGGCACATGGTAGCCGGCGTAGAACTGGCAGCCCGTGTTCAGGCCGCTCTGGGGGTCGATCCCGGCGATGCCCGGCGGCAGAAAGAGCATGTAGAGGGTCTTGCCGTTGGGCGCGGCCGAGGGCATGCCCGAGATGGCCTGCTGGACGTAGCTGTCCATCGCGGCGTCGTCGGGGCTGGTGGTGATCGCCGGCCCGGTGACGTGCGCCGTGGCGCTCACGGTGCCGACCCCGTACTCGGACGTCACGGTCTTCCACCACTGGCTGGCGGCGAGGGCGTCGGTGAAGGCGAAGAAGTCGCTGGCCAGCGGATCTCCCGACGAGACCACGGCGACCAGCTTCATGGGCTGGAGCACGACGCTCTGGTTCGGGCCGACCTGGGGCCACGCGGGGTGGGGGGCCACGACGAACCCCGCCGAGCTGCCGTCGCCCGTCGACGACGCGTCGTGCGCGGCGCCGTTCGCGTCCACCCCGCCGCCTCCGTCCGTGCCGACGTGCCCTCCTGCGTCGCCCGCCGAGGCGCCGTCACCCGCGCCAGCCTCCGGGGTGCCTCCGCCCGACCCGTCCGTGCCGGCGGCGCTCGCGTCGGCCGCCGAGCTGCCGCCTCCGTCGGGCACGTCTTGCGAGGTGGGCGAGTCGATGGTCACGGTACAGCCGGCGAGGGCGAGTGCCCCGCAGGCGGCGATGGTCACGGTCAGGCGCACCCGGGCATGGTGCCGCGGCACCCCGATGGACTGCAATGCCCGGAGGGCGGTCCGGGCCCACGGCCGCCTGGACTTGACTACCTGCGCCCACCCAATTGCCGAGCACCGATGTGCGGGACGCACCGCCCTCCCCACCGCGGATTCACCCTGGCGGGCAAAAGCGCGCTACGCTTTCCAGAGAAAGCTGTGACGCTAGCTGCCTCTCCTCTCGCGCCGGGCTACAAGCTCGACCGCTATGAGTTTCTCTGCCCGATCGGTGAGGGCGGGATGGCCAGCGTGTGGGTCGCGCGGCAGATCGGCAAGCACGGCTTCGAGAAGCTCGTCGCCCTCAAGACGATCCTGCCGAAGTTCGCGGCCGACGTTCGCTTCCAGGAGATGTTCCTCGACGAGGCGCGGATCGCGGCTCGAATCGAGCACGCCAACGTCGCGCAAATCTTCGACCTTGGCGAAGAGCACGAGATTCTCTACCTCGCCATGGAGTACGTCGAAGGCGACGCGCTCTCGAAGCTCCATCGCGCGTGCCAGAAGGTCGGGGCGAGGATCCCGGCGGGGGTCATCCTCCGCGTCCTCGCGGACACCTGCGCCGGGCTGCACGAGGCGCACGAGCTGAAAGACTCGGCGGGGCGGCCGCTCGAGATCGTTCACCGCGACGTCAGCCCGCACAACATCCTGGTGAGCACCCGGGGCACCGCGAAGCTCATCGACTTCGGCATCGCCACTGCGCGCTCGCGCGCCGGCGGCGAGACGAACTCGGGGGTGCTCAAGGGCAAGATCCAGTACATGGCGCCCGAGCAGGCGCTCGGTCGCACCGTCGACCGCCGCGCTGACGTGTGGGCGGTGGGCGCGATCCTGTACGCCCTGCTGGCCGGCAAGTCGCCCTACGAGGCCGACAACCCGCTGGCGACGCTGCACCTCCTGGGCTCTGGGCGTCCGCCCGTGCCTCTCCCTGCGAGCGTGCATCCGGCGGTGGCCGCCATCGTGCGCAAGGCGCTGTCGTTCTCGCTCGAGGGTCGGTACTCGAACGCCGACGAGATGCGCGACGCCATCGAGCGCGCGATGACGACGGCGGGACTCGCGACGACGACGGCGGACGTCGCGGCATTCCAGACGCAGTACCTCGGCGATCGCATGGAGAAGCGCCGGCAGGCGGTGGAGCTCGCGCTGGCGGCTGCCACCGAGCGGCAGCGAAGCGGAGAGCACTATCGCGCGCTCCCCAGCCTGCGGCCGCCGCCGGAGGCGCCGTGGGCCGCGCCGAGCTCCACCTCGTCGCTCCCCCTCCGGCGCGAGGGCAAGNNCCGTCGCGGACGCGCCGGTCGCCAAGGCCACGTCGCTCGACGCGCTCTCCAGGATGACGCCGCGCCCGTCGGAGCCTCCCTCGCAGGCGTCCTCGTACGCGACGATCGGGTCTGCGGCGCTCGAGAGTCCGCCGGCGCCGCCCAAGGCCCGCAAGGAGGTCTTCGCCGTGATCGGCGTGCTGATCGTCGGAGCCGCGGTCGCCGCGGGCGCGTTCACCGCGCTCCGCCAGCGTCCGCCGACGGTGACCGGGCCCGCCGCCGCCGCCGGCGGCGCT
>PLYU01000216.1 GCA_003153495.1 Myxococcales bacterium | reverse complement strand
GGCGCCGGGCCCGGAGCAGCGGCCGTTGTCGCTGTTTAGTGGAACTGCGACACGCGTCGCCTTCTGGTGGAACCGCGACACGCGTCGCGTTTTGGCGGAGAGGCGACGCGCTCCCTCTATGCGGAAACGCTAAGCAACTCCGGGCTGGGCGCCGAAGGCCACCGGCGCCGGCGCCGCAGGTCCGCGACCCGCCCGGTCGCGACCGTCCGATGTGAAGCGAAAGGCGGCTGACTGCGACGAGAAATTGATTTGGAGCCCTATTCATCGCGCGGGTGGACTTGGGGGTGCGAGACTATGCGGACCGTCGTCAGGCATCGCCTATGTTCGAGATCGGCAGCAGTCTTCGCGCGGCGCGGATGCGTCAGGGGCTCGAGCTGTCCCAAGTCGAGCGTGACACGCGGATCCGTGTCAAGTACCTCGGAGCGCTCGAGGACGAACGCTTCGACGTGCTCCCCGGCCCTGCCTACACGAAAGGGTTCCTCCGCACCTACGCGCATTACCTCGGTCTCGACGCGCAGAGCTTCGTGGACGAGTACAACACGCGCTTCGCACCCGTGGAGGAGCTGGCGGCTCCAGCTCCGGTCAGGATTCGACGCCGCCGGTTCGCGTTTGCGCCGTGGCTGCTCGCCGCGGCAGTGCTGGCGGCGAGCAGCGCCGTTCTCGCCTGGCGGCTCTCGAGCAACGGCAGCCACCACGCCACGCCTGCGCCTCGGCCCGCGCAGACGCCCGCGACCACCGGGGCGGCTCTTCCTGCTGCGCCACGCACAACCACGCGACCGGTGGCGGTCGCTCGGATCATGCTCGTCGCCACGCGAGGCCGCTGTTGGCTCTCCGTCCACGTGGGCTCGGCGACCGGCAGAGCGGTCTACGAGGGGACGCTCGAGCAAGGTCGAACCGCCCGCTTCAGCTCGACGCGACTTTGGATCCGTATCGGTGCCCCCTGGAACATCGACGCAACCTTGAACGGAAAAGCGGTTCAGCTGCCTGCCTCGACCGGCGATGTCGTCGTAACCCCGGCCGGCCTCAGCGCAACTACCGGCTGACGTCGAGCCGGCGCCCGGCCCGCGTGCGAGCCGTGACCGGAGATCACGAGCTGTCCGCCGCAGCCCCGCCTGTACTCCGCCACTCCGCCACGATGCGGAGCCCACGGGCCCGGCGGAGTCGTTGGCTGAAGTGCACCCGACCGAGGCTCTGTCGCACTTCCACCAGAAGGCGACAGGCCCGGCGATCGGTTGGTGTTCGTTGATTAGCCTGGTCTGGATGGAGCGCATGGTGTGTGTGGTGTTCGGGCGTCCCCAGGAAATGTCGCGGCGGCTGCGATACCGTGCCGATGCGTCTCGCCGGTTCGTCAGAGGGAGGCATGATCATGGAGCTCGACCAGACCTACGTCTGGATCACGACTCGCAGGCTGACGCCGAGCGCGCGTGACGAATTCAGTCGCGCCTGGCGACCGAGCGAGTTCCCGGAAGGGATGCTCCGCTCCTACGAGTGTTACTCGCCCGACGGAAGTGAGGTCGTCGGGATCTCGATCTGGGATTCGCCCGAGTCGCGCGAGCGCTATCGTTTGTCCGAGGTCGAGACGAACCGACGCCAGGCAATGGCGCCTTTCGTGATTGAGGAAAGGTCCGGCTTCTATGTCGGGCGCGAACTGAGAATCCCCCAAGTCTGACCAGCTTCGCGCTCAGGCGACATTCGCGAACTGGCCCAGGTGAGGATAGTCAGCCTTCGCCGATGACCGACTCGATGCGCGACCGCAGCCGATCGTTTGAGACGACAACCTGGTGGGGAGATTGGGAGTCCATGCCTCCGGGATTAGAGGAATCGGGCGTCTCCCAGGGCGGGCCCGACGGCCTCGAGTTCATCGCGGTCGGCGCCGACCGGCCCGAAGGCGGCGACGGCGTTCCCGCGAAAGACTGGTGGACCGACTGAACCAGGAGACCGATGTGCGCCCGTCGGCTGGCTCAAGTTCAGGTGCGGGGCGCAGTCGACGATCATTCCGTAGACGCGGGAGATGCGAAGCCGGATCACAAGGCGGCCGTTCTCGACTATCTGTTGCCGTTGGTGCCAGCGCTTGGAGCGGGTCGCAGCAGTCTGCGCAGCGAGAGCGTCAATCTTGAGATGCGCCGCAGCATCTAGCCCTAACAATAAGGGCAGGAGCTCGGGCCGCAACCGACCGGCAGAGTCGCGCTTTGTGGTGAAAAACGTGATCGAGAGCGAACGCATTTGCGTCGCTTGCGCAGGATGAGGCCGCACGTCGAATGCGCTGCGACTCGCTGCGGCCACCGGCGCGCGGCTCCCTCGGTGCGGCCATCCGCATCCCGGATGCCGCGCGCGTTGAGGAGCGGTTGGCGTTTCGTTTGGGGGCGTGGTGAGCCGCCTTATGCGCGCGCGTCGATGGCTGCACAGCAAACGGCCCGCTGGCGCGGGCCGTTGCGTTCGAGGTTGCTGGAAGCAGATCGATGTCGGCTCAGTCAGGGACTGAAGCTGTATGGCCCATCCCAGGAACAGTTGCCTACGCCATTAATGGGGGCGCACACGATCGCGAGAGGTCCAGCATGGAAGTGGGTGAACTTCCCGGTCCCACCTGAGAACGTCGCCACGCCGTAATGGGGAGGAGGCCCCATGAGATTGAGGTTGACGTGGCCGAACGCGGTGTTGCCGGGCCCGGCGTCGAGGACGATGTCACTGTCCGCCCAGCCGGGAACCGGAACGCCGTTCGCCGAGGCGTAGGTGATCGTCGCGCCGACCGGGATCGCCTTGAGGTTCGAGGACGTGACCGTGCAGTAGGAACCGGCGAGGCCCGTGTACCCGGGTTGCGGGCACGCCTTCGTCAGATGGAGATCTCCGCTTCGCGGGGAGGACGCCAAGACCGATGAGGCGAGAGCGAGAGCGGTAAGGGCAACAATCGTGGCTGAGACCACGAGGAGCCGTGCCGGGGAGCGCGTGAGGCCATTCATGGAGCCACCCTTCCAGCGTGGGTTGCCGATCGCCTTGTGCGATCGCTGAGGGAATCCGGGCGGGCCGTCGGTCTCGTCAGAGGCAGGCCCCCGTCCCCGCAGGGTCGACGAGGAACGTGACGGCACCGAAGTCCTCGGGTATCCCCGGCCCGAACCAGTTGTCGATCACGAGATGGACGCTGTGCGTGCCCGCAGAGAGCGCGGTGGGCGGCAGGATCGCACCCGCGTCCTCCCAATACGCCACGTCGAGGCCGAACGCTGCTTCGGCAAGGCCGTCCGCCGCTCGCTTGATCGGCGTCACCGTCGCCGCCAGAGGCGCGCCGTCAAGCGTGTAGTTGAACACGAGCGGCGAGAGGTCCGCGACGGCCTGCTCGCGCTTGAACGTCGAGTCGCCACCGTCGGTGACGAAGATGTTGATCACGTGCCAGTCCGAGGCGCAGACGTGCTGAGGGCCGAGGCCTGGGAACGGACGAATCCGCACACGCGGGCCGGACAACGGTGCCCCTGCGACCATGCCCCCTCCCTGGAATCTGATCGCGCCGCCGCCATTCAGGGTGGCGTTGAAGAACGCTTGCGCATCGCCCTGCGTGGCGGGCGGGCTGTCGGCAAGCGCAGCGCTCTCGAGGGCCAAGCCCAAGACGGCGAGTGCGGCCGCGAAGAAAACGAGTCGCTTCATGAGTTCTCCTGTCCCCCTTCTGGATGAGCCCGTTGTCTCGGGCGAATGGCCCTATGCGATCGCTTGCGAGAAGGAAACCGCCTCGCGGCAAAGGATCCGGCCGCGCGCGGCAAAGGCCTAGTAAAGCCCGATGCTGGAGCTTCCTTGTTGCGGGTGTTACGTTCGTGAGGTGGAATTCGGCCTTCTCGGCCCGCTCGCGATCTGGAAGGACGGCCGCGAGCTTCGGCTCGGCCCTCCGAAGCAGCGGGCGGTGCTGGCCGTTCTCCTCCTGCGCGCGAACGAGTTCGTGCCGACCGCCAGACTCGTCGACGAGCTGTGGGGCGAGCAGCCGCCGCCCAGGGCGGTCAAGGCCGCGCAGGTTCACGTCTCGCAACTGCGCAAGACCCTCGGTGAGGGCGTCATCGAGACGCGGCCTGCGGGCTACGTCCTCCGCGTCGACGCAGGCGCGCTCGACCTGCATCGGTTCGAGAGCCTCCTCGACCGAGGCTGTACGCTGCTGGCGGCGGGCGCGGCCGAGGAGGCTGCCGGCGTGCTTCGGAGCGCGCTCGCCCTCTGGCGCGGCCCGGCACTCGCAGATTTCCAGTACGAGTCGTTCGCCCGCAACGAGATCGGCCGTCTGGAGGAGCTGCGCCTGCTCGCGCTCACGCAACGTCTGGAAGCAGATCTCGCGCTCGGCCGTCATGCCGAGACGGTGCCGGAGCTGGAGGCGCTCGTCCGCGAGCATCCGACGCGCGAGAGCCTGCTGGGGCTGCTGATTCTGGCGCTCTACCGGACAGGCCGGCAGGCCGACGCGCTCGCTGCCTACCACGACGCACGTTCCACGCTCGTCGACGAGCTCGGCCTCGACCCGATCCAGTCGCTGCAGCAGCTCGAGAAGGCCATCCTCCGTCAGGACCCGTCCCTCAACCTGGCAGCCGCTACGCGCCGGGCGGACGGTCCAGCGAACGAGCTCCCGCCCCTGCCCACCCTTGAGAATCGGCCGATCGCTGTGTCTGGCTCGCAGCGTGAACGCAAGCTTGTCACGGTGCTCTTCGCCGATCTGCGCGGTCTCACTGGGCGTGCCGCGACGCTCGATCCCGAGGATGTCGAGGCGATCCTGGAGCCGTATCACACGCGGCTCCGACGCGAGGTGGAGCGGTTTGGTGGAACGGTCGAGAACTTCATCGGCGATGCCGTGATGGCGTTCTTCGGAGCGCCGGTCGCGCATGAGGATGATCCCGAACGGGCGGTTCGGGCGGCGCTTGCGATCCGCGACTGGGCGCGCGAGGACGAGGTCGAGGTCCGAGTCGCCGTCAACACGGGTGAGGCGCTTGTACGGCTGAGTGTGCGGCCGGAGGCGGGCGAGGGGATGGTTGCGGGCGACGTCGTGAACACGGCGGCGCGCTTACAGGCGGCGGCGCCGGTGAATGGCGTTCTGGTCGGTGAGGCGACGTATCGCGCGACGCGCGAGAGGATCGAGTACCGCGACCGGGAGCCGGTCGAGGCGAAGGATGAGACGGCGCCGGCTCGGGTCTGGGAGGCAGTGCAGGCGCGCTCGCGCGTGGGGATGGATCTCGAGCAGCGCAGCCTGACCCCGCTCGTCGGCAGTGCGGAGGAGTTGGCGCTGCTTCTCGATGCGTTCGAGCGGGCGCGGCGCCGGCGCGAGCCGCAAATGGTGACGCTGGTCGGCGTACCGGGGATCGGCAAGTCGCGGCTGGTCGCGGAGCTGTTCCAGCGGCTCGACGCGGCGCCGGACCTCGTCTGGTGGCGGCAGGGGCGTGCGCTCCCCTACGGAGAAGGGGTGAGCTTCTGGGCGCTCGGCGAGATCGTGAAGGCGCAGGCGGGAATCCAGGAGAACGACGACGCGGAGAGGGCGGCGGAGAAGCTGCGTGCCTCGGTCGGCGCCGCCGTCGACGAGTCGGATGTCGAGTGGATCGTGGCGCACGTACGGCCGCTCGTCGGGCTGGAGACCGACGACGCGCCCGACCGCGAGGCGAGCTTCGGTGCGTGGCGCCGCTACCTCGAAGGACTCGCGGAGGAGCGTCCGCTCGTGCTCGTCTTCGAGGACCTGCACTGGGCCGACGAGGGGCTGCTCGACTTCGTCGACCATCTCGCCGACTGGGCGAGCGGCGTGCCGCTGCTCTTGCTCACGACGGCGCGGCCGGAGCTGCTCGAGCGGCGGCCCGGCTGGGGCGGCGGCAAGCTGAACGCGACGACGCTCGAGCTCTCGCCGCTGGAAGACGACGAGGCGGAGCGCCTGCTCGTTGCGCTGCTCGACCGAACGCCGTTGCCGGCGGAGACGCTGAGCGCGCTGCTCGAGCGGGCCGGCGGCAATCCGCTCTATGCGGAGCAGTTCGCGCGCCTCTACCTCGACCGCGGCTCCGTCGAGGATCTGCCGCTGCCCGAGCACGTGCAGGGGATCATCGCGGCGCGCCTTGATGGTCTGCAGGTGGAGGAGAAGGGGCTGCTACAGGACGCGGCAGTGCTCGGCAAGGTCTTCTGGTCGGGCGGCGTTGCGTCGCTCGCAGGTGTCGCGCGTCCAGGCGAGGTGCTGCACGCACTGGAGCGCAAGGGCTTTGTCCGGCGCGCGCGCCGCTCAGCGGTGAGTGGCCAGGACGAGTACGCCTTCCGGCACGTGCTCGTCCGCGACGTAGCCTACGGTCAGCTCCCGCGCGCGTCACGCTCCGACAAGCACGTCCGCGCGGCGGAGTGGATGCAGTCGCTCGGGCGGCCTGACGACCACGCGGAGATGTTGGCCTACCACTACGGCGAGGCGCTCGTGTACGCCGCCGGCGACGACGCCGAACTGCACGACCGTGCACGCCATGCCTTCCGCGCCGCCGGGGACAGGGCGATGTCGCTGAACGCATTCGCCGCCGCGACCGACCTGTACCGCCGCGCGCTCGCCGACTGGCCAGACGAGGCCGAGCGTGTCGAGGTCGTGCTCGCGCTCGGCCGCGCGCGCGTCCACGGCGAGGAAGCCGGCGACGAGGAGCTCACAGAGGCCCGTGACGCGCTACTCGCCGCCGGCGAGGCTGCGCGTGCGGTCGAGCCGGAGCTGCTTCTGGCCAATCTCGCCTTCCGGCGGGGCGACGCCGAGGTGGCCGCGCAGCGCGTCGAGCATGCGCGCTCCTACGTCGCCGACGCGGCGGATTCGCCGGCGAAGCTCGCAGTGCTGAACCAACAATCCACCTACCACATGCTCTCCGGACGCAACAAACAGGCGATCTCGTCCGGCCGCGAGGTGCTCGCGCTCGCCGAGCGGCTCGGCGACGACGAGGCGCGCGCACAGGCGCTCATCACCGTCGGCACCGCACGGGTCATCCTCGGCGACGCAGCCGGCACCGACGAGCTCGAGCAAGCGATCGAGCTCGCGCGCCGGCTGAACAGCACGGCGCTCCCCCGCGCCCTGAACAACATGGCTGTCGTCCGCCAGAGTCGCGGGGATCTCCGCGGCGCGCGGGTGTGGAATGACGAAGCCGCTGCGGCGGCGGCGCGGCTGGGCCTCGTCTGGCGCGTGCGCTGGCAGCGCGCGAACACGCTGGGCCTTCTCTTCGAGGACGGGCGCTGGGACGATGCGCTCGCCGAAGCGGACGCGTTCATCGGAGAAATCGAGGCCGGCTCGCCGCACCTCCTCGAAAGTCTCACGCGCACCGTTCGAGCGCAGATCCTGCTCGCACGCGACCAGACCAGCGACGCGCTGGCCGAGGCCGCACGCGCGCTCGCGCACGCAGAGGCCACCGGCGACTCGCAGGACCTGTATCGCGCGCTGGCGACGAGCGCGTCAGTCTTGTTTCTCGCGGGTGAGTCCGAGCCGGCCCGCCACCTGGCAGCCCGCCTCCTTCAGGGGCTGCGAACGGACGCCTTGGAGGATGGGATCGCGATCTGGGCTTTCGAGCAGCTCGTCGACCACCGAGCACTCGCCCGGGTTGTCGAGCAGCTCCGCGACTCACCCTGGCGGACCGCCGCGCAGGCGATCCTCGCCCGCGACTTTGAGCAGGCTGCCGAGATCTACGCGGAGATCGGCTCCCGACCGCTGGAGGCCTTCTTCCGTCTCCGCGCAGCCGAAGCGCTCGCCACAGGAGGCCGGCGCGCCGACGCCGACGCGCAGCTCCGACAGGTGCTCGCCTTCTATCGCAGCGTGCGAGCGGCGCGCTTCATCCGCGAGGGCGAGAGGTTGCTGGCGGTGACGGTCTAAGAACTCGTTTCTGAATGAAG
>PLYU01000045.1 GCA_003153495.1 Myxococcales bacterium | reverse complement strand
CTCCACCCCACTCCGCAAGGCCCCCCCCGTCGACATCCTCTCCCGCACCGCCTTCCTCCCCGACGAGCCCCCTCCGACCGGCCCGCCCCCCTCGGATGCTCGCGTCCTCGCGTCTCCCTACGTCCGCAAAGCAGCCCGCGAGCTGGGCGTCGACCTGACGGGGGCGCATGGCAGCGGCCCGGGCGGTCGCATCGTCCCCGTCGATCTGGAAGCGCTGCGCGCACAGGCGGGAACGNNCCCTCGCGCGAACGAGCCCCGCCGCTCCCTCGTCGCTGGCGCTCGCGCGCGAGGACGCGGAGGTTCGCCCCTTGTCGCAGATGCGCAAGGCGATAGCGCGCCGGCTCACCGAGTCCAAGATCACCGTTCCTCACTTCTACCTGTCCATCGACGTCGACGCCTCGCGTCTGACCAAGCTTCGCGCCGAGATCAACGCGGAGCTCGCCGCGCAGGACCCCGGCGCCGACGGCGAGGCGCCTCCGACCAAGGTGTCCCTCAACGATCTGCTGATCAAGGCCTGTGCCGTTGCGCTGACGCGGGTGCCGGAGTGCAACGCGAGCTTCACGCCCGACGCGATCCTGATCCACAAGCGCGTCGACGTCTCGGTCGCCGTGGCGATCCCGGACGGCCTGGTGACGCCCGTCGTGCGGCGCGCGGACCTCAAGAGCGTGGTGGCCATCGCGCGAGAGGTGCGCGAGCTCGCGTCACGGGCCCGGGCGAAGAAGCTCGCACCCGAAGAAATGGCCAACGGCACCTTCTCGATCTCCAACCTCGGGATGTTCGGCATCGACCAGTTCTCCGCCGTTATCAACCCGCCCGAGGGCGCTATCCTCGCAGTCGGCCAGGTCCGCGACGTGCCGGTCGTATCCGAGGGCGCGGTGGTGCCCGGCCAGCGCATCGCGCTGACGCTCTCCTGCGACCATCGCGTGGTCGACGGCGCGATCGGCGCCGCTTTTCTCTCCGAGCTGCGCCGCCTCGTGGAGCACCCGCTGCGCGTATTGACTGGCTGAGACGATGAATCTCCAGGATGCCAGCAACGTCGGGAGGGCGGAGACGAAGTCTCCTTCTTGCTCTGCTGTTCCTGGCGTCCTGGCGGTCTTCTTCTTCTTCTCGTCCGACGCGAACGCTGGCCACCCCCCGCGAGCGGACGCCTGGTGGACGGGGCTCGACCCCGCGACCGCAAGCGCTCCGGCAGAGGGGGTGCACGTGCTGCGCGCGCCGCCCCGGGGGCGCGTGCGCATACCGGCGGGGACGTTCACGATGGGGTCGGCGCCGGCCGAGATGGTGCGGGCGGTGAAGCTCTGCCAGAGGGAGATACGCGGTGCCCGGTGCACCGATCCGAAGATCATCGCGAGCCTGCGCGCCGAGGGCATCGCGCACCCGGTCACGATCTCGAGCTTCGACATGGACCGCACCGAGGTCACGGTCGCGGACTACGCGCAGTGTGTCTCGACGGGCGCGTGCGCCGCTGCCGACATCCTGCCGGACGACCGGAGATTCGCCCGCCCCGAGCTGCCTGTGACGCACGTGCGCTGGGAGGACGCCACGGCCTTCTGCCACTGGAAGGGCGGCCGCCTGCCCACCGAGGCCGAGTGGGAGTACGCCGCCCGCGGCCCGCAGGGGCGGGCGTTCCCGTGGGGCGACGTCTACAACGCGCACCTCGCCAATCATGGCGCCTGGGCGGACGATCCGACGGACGCGACCGACGGCTTCGTGTGGCCCGCCCCGGTCGGCTCGTTCCCCGACGGGGCGACCCCCCTCGGCCTGCTCGACCTGGCGGGCAACGTAGCCGAGTGGGTGGCCGACGTGCTCCCGTTCGATGCAGACGGACTTCCGCAGGGTTACGCGGCCGAGCCGGAGACCGACCCGAAGCCGAAGGCGACGGGCGGCGGCTACCACGTGGTGCGAGGCGGATCCTACGGCGACGCGCCGATGTGGCTCCGGAGCGCGGCACGAGATACCACTTCGCTCATGAGGTCCGCCTGGGTCGGGTTCCGTTGCGCGGCCGACGTCCCATGAAGATCGCCCACCTCTCGGATCTGCACCTCTACTCGGTCGAGGGCGTGCCCCCCTGGCGCTTTGTCAACAAGCGATTCACCGGCTGGGTCAACCTGCGTCTGAAGCGCGGAGACCGCCATCGCTCGGCGTACGTCCGCGCCATCGCCCGCGAGATCGCCCGCAGGAACGTCGAGCACGTCGTGATCACCGGAGATCTCACCAACCTGGCGCTCGAGCCCGAGTTCGAGCTGGCGCGCGCGCTGGTGCAGGATGACCTCGGGCTGGATCCGTCGCGCGTCACGGTCGTCCCGGGGAACCATGATCTCTACACGCGCGGCGCCCTCTCGTCGCGACGCTTCGAGCAGTACTTCCTGCCATGGCAGGAGAGCGACCTGCCGGACCTTGCAACGGACGTGGGAGGCGGCCGGTTCCCGGTCGTGAAGCTGCGCGGGCCCGCCGCTATCGTCGCGCTGTCGAGCGCGGTGCCTCGCCTTCCCTTCGTTGCCGCCGGGGAGCTCGGCGCCGCGCAGCTCGAGGCGCTTGCGCGCATCCTCCGGCACCCCGAGGTCACCGGGCGCATGCTCGTGCTGGCCCTGCACCACCCTGCGGTCAACCGGTGGTCCCGCGTGAAGACGCACCTCGAGGGGCTACGCGACGCGGCCGCCCTGCTCGAGCTGCTCGGTCCCGTCCCGCGAGGCTTGGTCCTGCACGGCCACCTGCACCGCCGCATCCAGCGCGCCCTCGCTACCAGCGCGGGCAAGCTGCAGCAGGTCGGCGCCACCAGCGCGTCGCTGCACAACGAAGAGCCCGACCGGATGGCCGGCTTCAACCTCTACGAACTGCCCACGGAGGGGCCGGCGCGCGTCGAGGCGATCGTGTACGAGCCGACGACCGGGCTCTTTCTCACCGATAGCGTGCCGAAGCACGTCTAAGAGAGCCCGCCGAACCCATCGGTGCCGATGCAGGCGAGGTGATCCAGCTCACCCCCAGCGTGATCTCCGTCCACCACTGGCAGCGCCTGCACGACGGGGCGCTGCTCGCCGCCTCGCCCTACGTGGACTGGGCCTCGCTGCTCCGGCGCACGTTCGAGGTGGACGTGCTCGCCTGCGCGCACTGCGGAGGCCGCCTGCGCGTGCGCGCCGCACCTTCGACGTCGATGTTCTACAATGCGCGCGCTGTGGTGGCCGCCTGCGCGTTCTCGGCGAAGTCACCGAGCCGGCCGCGGTGCGCCTCGTCCTCGACCGCCTCGGCCTGTCCACCGAGGCGCCCGCGGCAGCACGCGCCCGCGAGCCGGGAACGTCGTCGCCTTCGACTTCTTGCGCAAGAGCAAGCGGCGCAAACGTCTCGGGCTCCGTCTCGATCATCCTGGCCGCCGTGATCTTCCTCGGCTTGAGCCGAGCCCCTGGGTGGGTGGCCGACGACTAGCCCTACTTTCGCAAAGAGGCCGAGTGTTTGAGCACGAAAGTGCGCCGTGACGTTGGGCAGCGAGTGGAAAGAA
>PLYU01000042.1 GCA_003153495.1 Myxococcales bacterium | reverse complement strand
ACTTCTTCGGGATGACCGACGGGCCTCGCGTCGGGGGCGGTCGGGTGGCGCTCGTGCTCGAGCTGCAATCGCCCAAGGGCAGCTCGGTCCAGGTGACCACCGACCTGGCGGGCTTCTGGCAGCGCCACTACCCGGCGGTCAGAAAAGAGCTGATGCGCCGCTACCCGCGCCACTCGTGGCCCGAGGACCCGACCCAGCCGGCGCCGAGGATGCGACCGAGGCGGTGAGCCCCCCGGTCATGAGGCAGTGAGCGCCCCCCCCCTCTGTCATCCCGAGCGAAGCGAGGGACCCCCCGGATGTCTCCCGCGAGCGCCGGGCCCGCGTGGCTGGCGACCGCGTCATTTCGGAGCCGCGCCCGAACTGCGCGTGCGGGAGGCGGCCGGGGGGTCCCTCGCTTCGCTCGGGATGACACCTCGACGGCAGGGAGGCCCCATTTCGCCCGGTGCCGCCCTTTGACTTGATCGTAGCCCGGGGAGGGGTTAGATAGTCACGCCCTGATTGCGGGTTTTTGAATCACGCGGGACCCCAACCCGGGGCCCGCGTTTTTTTTTGGTCTCGCCCCTCCCCATGTCTTCCCAGGCCCAGAGCTCGCTCCAAGGCGTCGATCGCGCGGCCCTCCTGCGCGTCGTCGAGCCTATCGTGCGCGCACACGGAGCCGAGACCGTCGAGGTCGAGCTGAGGCCCGAGCGCGAGGGCTGGATCCTGCGCGTCTATGTCGAGAAGGCGGGCGCGTCCGACCAGAATCTGTCGACGCGAGACGCCGCGGTCAACCTCGAGCTGTGCGCCGGCGTCTCGCGCGACCTCAGCCCCGCGCTCGACGTGGCCGACCTCATCCCGCACGCCTACCGCCTCGAGGTCAGCTCACCGGGGGTCGAGCGTCCGCTGCGCGGCGAGCGCGACTTCGTGCGCTTCGGCGGCCAGAAGGCCAAGATCAAGCTGCGCGGACCGTTCGGCGACGCACCCGACGGGCTGAAGAACCTCCGCGTCGTCGTCGGCACGCTCGACGGCGTCGCGGACGGCAAGGTGTACGTCCTCGAGGGCAAGCGGCGTCACGAGGTTCCGCTCTCGATGGTCGAGAGCGCCCGGCTCGTATTCGAGTTCGGGCGCGTCATCCAGCAGAACAGGCGTTGAGGGTACCATGGCGATTCAACAGCAACAGACTCCGGCCGAGCTGACCTTGCTCTCTGCGATCGACATGGTCGCGAAGGACAAGGGCATCGACAAGACGCGCCTCATCAAGACCGTCGAAGAGGCGATCCTCAAGGCCGCCCAGGGCGTGTTCGGCGTGAACCGCGAGCTCGAGGCGCGCTTCAACGAGCAGAGCGGCCAGGTCGACCTCTTCCAGTACATGACCGTGGTCGACGACGTGTCCGACGACGATCGCGAGATCGCGCTCGAGGACGCGCAGCGGCTCGGCCTCACCGCGGAGATGGGCGAAGAGCTCGGCTTCCAGATCTTCTGGCACCCGCTCGACGCCAAGAAGGCGAACGAGCAGGACAAGGACTACGGCGACATCCTGCGCGTGAAGCAGGCCCGCCAGGCGTTCGGGCGCATCGCGGCCCAGACGGCCAAGCAGGTCCTCATCCAGAGGGTCAGGGACGAGGAGCGAGACCTCATCTTCAACGAGTTCAAGGACCGCAAGGGTGAGCTCATCAAGGGCGTGGTCCGCCGGTTCGAGAAGGGGAACAACCTCATCGTCGACCTCGGCCGCACCGAGGGCATCCTGCCCTTCCGCGAGCAGACGCCGCGCGAGACGTACCGTCCCGGCGACCGGATCGTCGCCTACGTGAAGGACATCGACCGGGAAGCGCGCGGCCCGCAGGTCATCCTGTCGCGCAGCGACCCGCATCTCGTCGAGAAGCTCTTCGAGACCGAGGTGCCCGAGATCTACGAGGGCATCGTGAAGATCGTCGCGTGCGCCCGCGAGCCCGGGGCGCGCTCGAAGATCGCGGTCACCAGCCGCGACGCGGACGTCGACCCGGTGGGCGCGTGCGTCGGCATGAAGGGGGCCCGCGTTCAGGCCGTCGTGCAGGAGCTGCGCGGCGAGAAGATCGACATCGTTCCCTTCGACCGGGATCCTGCGCGCTTCGTGTGCGCGGCGATCCAGCCGGCCGAGGTGAGCAAGGTCATCGTCGACGAGGCCGACGGGCGCATGGAGCTGGTGGTTCCCGACGAGAAGCTCTCGCTCGCCATCGGGCGCAAGGGGCAGAACGTGCGCCTCGCGGCCCAGCTGTCGGGCTGGAAGCTCGACATCATCAGCGAGAGCAAGTTCAAGCAGATGGAGGAAGAGGCCGTCACCCAGCTGCAGCAGGTCGAGGGTGTCACCGAGGCCATCGCGCGCAGCATGTACCGGCTCGGCTTCCGCACGCTCGAGGAGCTCGCGGAGGCGAGCGAGCAGGAGCTCGCCACGATGCCCGGCCTCGGCGGAGCCGAGGCGGCGACCCGCATCCACGCCAGCGCCGAGTCGACGATGGAGCGCCTGCGCCAGGATCGCATCAGCGCAGCGTCGGCGCGGACCGAGCCGCTCACCGAGCGCGAGCGGATGCTCTTCATCCGCGGCGTGGGGGAGCGCACCGTGCAGCTGCTCGAGGACGCCGGCTACCGCAGCGTCGACGACATCCTGCGCGAGGACGAGGAGAAGCTCGCGATCAAGACGGGCCTGGGCATCAAGAAGGCGCGCGCCATCAAGCAGGGCGCAGAGCAGTTCCTGGCTGGCGAAGCGAAGGCCATCGAGGCGGCGCGGCGCGAGGCCGTGGCCAAGGCACGCGAGGCGGCGCAGCCGTCGCAGGCGCAGAGCTGATGGTGGGAGGCGCGCAAACGGCGATGCAGGAGCGAGCCCAGAGGCCGGAACGTACGTCGACGCGGACGTGCGTCGGCTGCGCCACGGCCGACGGCGCCGAGGGCATGGTGCGCCTGGTGGTCGCCGGCGACGAGGTCGTGTTCGACCTCGCCGGGTCGGCGTTCGGGCGGGGCGCGCACGTGCACACGCGCCCCGACTGCATCGCGAGGGCGCCGCGGGGGCTGTCGCGTTCGTTCCGGCGAGAGATCAGGGTGAGCGCGCCCGAGCTGGGGGCGGCGCTGGTCGCCGCGGCGGACCGGCGCATCTGCGGCCTGCTCCTCGCCGCGCGGCGCCTGCGGGCCCTCGCGGTCGGCGCCGCGGCCGCGAAGGACGCGATCGGGCGTGGCGCTCCCCTCGTCGTGGTCGCGTCGGACGCCGGGAGCGTGGCGTCGACCCTCGAGGTCACGCGGATGATCGAGGCGGGGAGCGCGATCGCCTGGAGCACGAAGGGCGAGCTCGGGGCCCTGCTGGGCGAGCAATCGGTCGCGATCTGCGCGGTCGTTCATCCTGGCATCGCGGAAGAGCTCGTGAAGACACGCGCGGCGGCGGACGCCGGGGCGACGACGGCAAAGGACGGTGCGGGATGGAACAGATCTCCGGAGGCTCGATGAGCAGCAAAGTCCGCGTCTACGAGGTGGCCAAGCAGCTCAACCTCGACCCGAAGCAGGTCGTCGGCCTGTTCCAGGCCATCGGCATCGCCGACGTACGCAACCACATGAGCTCCGTCGAGCCCGAGGCCGTCGAGCGCATCAAGCGCCACCTCGAGAAGCAGCGGACGCACGACGTGGTCGAAGAGCGCGTTCGCACCGATGGGCGCGTGATCAAGCGGCGCGCCATCGCCAAGCCGGGCGCCGCGCCCGAGGCCCCGTCGAGCCCGCAGCTCCCCACGCCGGCGCCCGTGCGGCGCGCGCGCGAGGACGTGGCGGGG
>PLYU01000145.1 GCA_003153495.1 Myxococcales bacterium | reverse complement strand
TCACGCCAGAGAGGGAGGGCCTACAGCACTTGGCTGTCAGACCTGGTCGTCTCCCATGTTCCGACCGGATGAGCGCTACGATGTCATCCAGATCGTCACGGTCGATGACATTTTCTCGCCTGGGTGGCGTGGACTGCGTTTTCCTGGCTCCAATACGAGTCGTATATCTCGGCCGCCTGCTGGCACGCCTGGCGCCAGCGAGGAGTTGTTCGACGCGACGGGACAGCCGAATCCGCGTGCCAAGCCTGGCGTAAAGAAGCCAAGCAAGCCGGGACCGCCAGGTCAGGTCGAGATCCCGAACGTCCCGGCGGAATTTCGGCTAACGAACAAGCGCCGCAGCAAGTAACGCTTCTCGTGCCCGCTGCGTGACCGGCTTCCCAGCGCGCCTACTCGTCCCGCATCGGCTCGCAAACAAGACCTAGTCGTCGTAAGACTCGCGCAGGGTCTGCTCTCTCACCCACATGTCGATCAGGGTGAAGACGACGGCACCGTCGGGCTTCGTCTTGCGAACGATCTGCATACCGAAGCGCTCTATGCCAGCCGCTCCCTCGGTGGGATTGTCCACCCGATGGACGGAACCCCCATCGTCTACCGGTCTGATAGCAAGACTCTCACCACCAGCCCGCAACGCCTCGATGAAATGGTCCACGGCAGCCTGGACGCCGTGGTAGTCATTCTCTAGCGCCTGGACTGCATCTGTGAAGGTGCCAGCACGATTGACTGCCGGCCCCCTCTTGATCGTCATCAGCCGACGTCCGCCATTGCCTCGGCCAGTGCTGCCTTGATCTCGGGGGCCTCCGCACGCTTCTTGGCCGTCTCGACATCACGATCGTCCGCATAGTTGTCGAGCCACCGGAAGAGCGCGAATGGGATCCTTGCGCCGGGCGCGCTTTTGTCCCAGACGAGCTTCCAGGGGGCAAGCTCCTCATGGGTCATGTCGCTCAACTCGACCCCGCTCTTGGAGCCGTAGCGCAATAGCACGTCGTCCAGTGTCACACGCTCGGCGGCCGTGAATGCATCGGGCGCAGGCTCACCCAACCGCAGGTACTCGACCTTTGGGTTGTCGGGATGCCCGACGACAGGAACCTTGCGGGTGGCGATGAAGCCACGGCGCTCTAGCTCGTCGAACTCGTCTTGGTAGTTCTCCAGGACAGGGCCGCGCGCCCTGGCCACATAGTTCGCGCCGGTGATCGTGCACAAGTGGTCGCGGTAGTGGTGGTAGTCGGAGAAGTAGATGAGCTTAAGCAGCTTCGTGAGCCCGGCATCGGGGCTACCCCGAAGCAGGTAGAGTACAGCGTTGGCGAGGCGATCATTTTTCACTGCTACCCCCTTTCTTATGGCTCAACATCGTGGCGCGCAAGGTCGCGCCACGATTGCGCATGTGTTCGGTTCAGTTTGTCGGGGGACAAAACATCAACAGCGGAACGCATGTTCCGTGCCATCTCCATCTTGTTCCCTACCGCGCCGGCAGCATCGTCGGTTCACCTATCGGACGTCAAGCGCTCCCGGTTACGCGAAAATCGCACCTCGGCGGCTATGGGCCAACTTTTCGTCATCAAAAAAGTCTTGACCCCAGACGTTCGCGTCATACAATAAGGGCATGGCTAACGCGCTTCCCAGGTCGAAACAGGTCGCAGTGGTCAACGCTCTCGTCGAGGGCTGCTCCATCCGGGCGACGGAGCGCATGACGGACGTGAACCGCGAGACGGTCGGCACGCTCCTTCTTCGTCTCGGCGAGGGCTGCGCGAATCTCTTGGACGAGACGATGGTCAACCTTCCCTGCAAGCGCCTGGAGCTGGACGAGCTGTGGGCGTTCGTCGGCAAGAAGCAGCGGCACGTCACGGAGAGCGACGACGCCTCGCGCGTTGGCGACCAGTGGACGTGGGTTGCGCTGGACGCGGAGACGAAGCTCGTGCCGTCGTTCCTTGTCGCAAAACGTGACGCAGAGAGTGCGACCGCTTTCGTTCACGACCTCGCGCCTCGACTCCGGTTTCGCGTGCAGGTCACGACGGACGGCCTTCGCACGTACGTCGAGCCGATGGGAAACGCCTTCGCCACGAAAGGCGTGGACTACGCGCAGCTTATCAAGAGCTACGAGATCGAGCCGGCTGGATCGGGCCGCTACAGCCCGCCGAAGGTCACGGGAATCGAGAAGCTCCCGATCTTTGGATCGCCCGTCGCGGAGTTTGTCTCTACCAGCTACGTCGAGCGGCAGAATCTCACCGTTCGCATGGGCGTTCGCCGGTACACGCGCCTGACCAACGCCTTCTCGAAGAAGCTGGAGAACCACGTCGCGGCGACGGCGCTCCACTTCGCGCACTACAACTTCGTGCGCCGCCACCAGACGACGCGAGTGACGCCGGCCATGGCTGCCGGCATCGTGCAGACCATGTGGAGCACGGACGATCTCGTGTCGGCCGCGCTCGACGGGGTGCGACCGTGAGCGCGAAGAAGTCTCGGATCGGACGCCCCCCGATCCCGAAGAAGCTGCACAAGGCGTCGCTCCTTTCGGTCAGGTTCTCCGCTGATGAGCGGCGGATCATCGAGCGAGCGGCAAGGGGTGAGGGCCTTTCCTCGTGGGCTCGTCGGGTGCTGCTCGCCGAAGCAGTAGCTAGTTCTTCGCCCGATCCGCTTCCCGAACCTGCGCCAGAATCGCCGTCCGCACCGCAGTAGCGGCGTCGTCCACGGGTGACAGGCCCAGGATCGCGATGAAGCGACGTTTCTTCCCCTCGGTCGGGTAACTCCAGGCGTAGGCCCGCGTGGCGCCGCTCGGGTGGCCCGTCAAAGCGAACACCTTGACCGCGCCTTCCCAGACGGTGCAGCCCTCGTGCGTCTCCTTGACCTCGACGGCCTCGACGAAGCGGGCCGGCGCGCCGTGCATGTGCTCGACGGCCTGGCGCAGCTCGNNAGCTCGTCGATCGAGACGTCGTCCATGGCGAGGATGCCGGCGGGGTCGGTCATGAGCTTGCCTACTGCTCGCCCGTCGCATCGGCGACGCCAGCATCGCGCGGGATCAAGCACGATGGGTCGTAGGGCGCCCACGTACCGTCTGCCAAGCACTTGAACGGAGGGCAGCCAGCGGGTGAGTCGAGAGGTTGGGCGTAGGTACCCGGACATGAGCATCGCTCTCCGGCTCCGCCGTCGCCGGCCGGCCCTACGCAGGGGCGAGGGGCAAGGTTGCCGACGTTGCTGCAACCTGCACCGAGGACGCCGATGCAGAAAACAGCGAACGCCATAAGGTCTCGCGGCGATGCCACGCACCGAGTCTAGCCACCCCGCGTGCCACCGTCACCTGACGCTGCGCGTCAGGACGGTTCAAATCCAGCCACTACCAAGGCCCTGGCAGGCCCGCCTTCGGGCCGAGGCCGCGGCGCCAAGCGCTCGGCCGACGCGCCGGGGCGCTCGGGCGGCCACGCCAGGTGCATGAGCGCCGCGCCGGAGACGTCGGGCCGCCACGCCACGCGCCTGACC
>PLYU01000255.1 GCA_003153495.1 Myxococcales bacterium | reverse complement strand
CGTAGAGCACGCAGCCGAGCGCGTACACGTCGGCCCGCCCGTCCACCGCCTCGCCCGCGACCTGTTCGGGGGCCATGTACTCCGGCGTGCCGAACACCGCGAAGCCGCTCATGGCGCGCTCCTTGACCCCTGCCTGACGCTGCTCTCCCTGCGTGAGCGCGGTCGCGATCCCGAAATCGAGGAGCTTGACCGACGGCTGGCCGCGGGTCGCCCCCGCCCGCGCCGGCGGGACCAGCATCAGGTTCTGCGGCTTGAGGTCGCGGTGCACCAGCCCGGCCTCGTGCGCTGCCTCGAGCGCCCTGGCCGCCTCGACGGCGATCCGGGCCGCGTCGGCCCAGGCCAGCGGGCCGCGCCGCAACCGGGCGTCGAGGGTCTCCCCCGCGCAGAGCTCCATGGCGAAGAAGACCCGGCCGTCGAGCGACCGCCCGAAGTCGTAGAGCTGGACGAGGTTCGGATGGCTGAGCCCCGCCACCGCGCGCGCCTCGTGCCGGCAGCGCTCCAGCGACGCGGCCGACGCGGCGTGCTCCGGTCCCAGGACCTTCACCGCGAGCTTGCGCCCGAGCTCCACGTGCTCCGCTTCGTAGACGATCCCCGTCGAGCCCTCGCCGATCTTGCGGCGCAGGCAGTAGGGCGTACCGGCGAGCTGCGTGGGGTCGCCGGGCGTCATGCGCCGGGCGAGATCCTCGCTCACCGCCGCGGCGCGCGGCGTGCGGTCGTGGCGCGACCCGCCCAGCAGGACATCGCGGGCTTCCCGCAGCAGCCTGGCGAACTCCGCGCGCGAGCGGGCCGGCTCGTGGGGCCAGAGCAGCCGCATGAGGCGGGCGAGCCGCACGCGCACCCCCCGCTCGCCGTTCTCGGTCGCGGGCGCGCACCCGAGCAGTCTCGCCAGATCGACGACCGCGAGCCCGGCCCGGGCGTAGCGATCGTCGGGGTCGTTGCTGGTCAGCCTGGCGACGATGGCGTCCAGCTCGCGCGGCGCGCCGCACGCTTCGGCGATCGGGGGCACCACGACCCTGCCGGCGGCGGCGTCGTCCAGGTGGCGCTGCGGATCGACCGTGAGGAAGCGCCGGCCGGCGCACAGCTCCCACAGCATGATGCCGAGCGCGTAGAGATCGATCCGGCCGTCGCCCACCTGCTGCCTGGCCACCTCGGGGGCCACGTACCCCGGCTTGGCGAACACGACGCCTGCCACCGTGTGGCACCGCCGGTTCTGTCCCCGGGCCGTGCCGAAGTCGATGAGCTTGACCTCGCCAGCGTAGCTGACCATCACGTTCTGCGGCGACAGGTCGCGGTGGACGATGCCCAGCGGCGCCCCGTCCGCCCCGGCCCGCTCGTGGACGTGGGCCAGCGCCTGGGCGATCTCGATCGCAACCGCCGCGGCGTCGGCCCACGCGATCCGCACGCCGGTCTGGATCGCGCGCTGGCGCAGGTCGCTCAGCGGGCGGCCTTCGACGTACTCGACGACCGTATACGGCTCGCCGGCCTCGTCGGTCGTCGCCTCGAGCACCTGCGCCACGCCGGGGTGCTGCAGCTGCGACTGGACCCGCGCCTCGTCGAGGAAGCGAGCGAGGAAGGAGCCGTCGTGGATGTGATCGCGGCGGACCGCCTTGACGATGCACGGGCGCTCCGCCCCCTCGATCCCCGTCGTCGCGCCGAGGTGCACATCGCCCATGCCGCCGCGCGCGACCAGCTTGAGGAGCATGCGTCGCCCGAGCATCCGCGGCAGCGGCAACGCGGCCGCCGGCGCGGAGGAGAAGCCCTTGGCAGCTTCACCCATGGCAGGGCCACGGTATGGACGGGGTGGGGGCGCGGCCAACTTTTGGGCTGGCGGCCGGCTATATTGCGCGTGCATGGTGAGGAGGCTTCTCTACGTCGCCCGTCACGGCGAGACGGACTGGAACGCCGCTGGCCGCTGGCAGGGTCACACCGACATCCCGCTCAACGAGAAGGGCCACGCCCAGGCGCGCGCGCTCGGCGAGGCCCTGCGGACCGCCGGGCTGGCGGGCGTGGTCTCCAGTGATCTCTCCCGCGCGCACCAGACGGCCCGGATCGTCGCCGAGGTGCTGGGCCTGGCCGTCGCGTACGTCGATCCGGACCTGCGCGAGCGCACGCTCGGCCCGTTCGAGGGGCTGACGCGCGAGGAGTGCGCGCAGCGCTACCCCGTGGAGTGGAAGGCCTGGGCGGACGAGCGCCGGCCGCCCGAGGGGGCCGAGCACCCGGCGGACCTGGCGGTACGCGTGAGGGGCGCGCTGGGGCGCGCGGCGGAGCGGGTGGCGCGCGAGGACGCGCCCGCGCTGGTCGTGGCGCACGGCGGGGCGCTGAGGGCGGTGCTGGCCGAGGCGCTCGGGGTGCTGCCGGGGATGATCGAGAACGGAGGGATGTGGCGGGTGCAATGGGAGGGGAGGATTGTGAGGGCGGAGGCGGTGTGAGGGGGGCGGGGTCCATCGGTGCCTTCTCGCCGCCCACAAGGGACGAGGTGAGCGCACTGGTGTTTCAACGCGAAGCTCATCCCGTGGATTTGTCCGTTGCTCACTCGCCGGAGCACGGTAGCTTTCAGGAAGCGTGCGCTTCGTCAGACTCATCGCCGCCACGACACTCTCACTGGTCGCGTCCGTTGCAGCCCCCTCGGCTGGCGGACCGCCGGTATCCCGGGTCGACGCACTGCCTCGCAGCGGCGAGCGCCTTGCCCAGCCCATCTGGCTGCCTCGATGCAGAATGAAGATCATCGAGTGGCGGTCGACGGTCGAGCTCCAGGCCGAGACGGCCCCCTCCGATCTCGCGCGCGCCCTCATCGACCGGACATGCCGTGACGCGTTCGCCCGTTACGGCGACTTCCTGCGCGCCAAGAAACTGCCGAAGCTCCGAGGCGATCCTGACCACCTGCCTGCGATTTCTTTGCTGCCGGGCAACATTCTCCTCGACGGCAAGGCGAGCCGTGCCCTCGATGATCTGCCCTCGAGGTTCGGGGCGGTCGCGCCGGGCTGCTGCTACTGGGGCCTGTACGTCGATTCGCTCAACCATCTCTTCCTGCGCAACGACCCGCTCGTGAAGGACCAGGCTGGCGAGCTCGTGCCCAATCCGCAATTCGTGCGAACTCTCACCCACGAGATTTCGCACGTGCTGAGCTCCAACCTCGGCGTCTGGGATGTCGTCGGCTACGACCGGCAACGTGACGAGGATCTCGCGGAAGAGTTCGTCGCCTACATGGGCATGCACTTTCCTGCGGACAGCTCGGCCGAGGATCTCGCGCGTCACGGGGGCCCGCCAGCGACGCGCGGCTCCCCCACAGCAGGGTCGACGGCGACGGCCGGGGGTGGCGGCTCTCGCGCTCCGCGAGATCCGCCGGCGAACGGGTCGGCGAACACGAGCCGGCAGCGGGAAGGCTCGACGAAATGAGGGTCTCCGATAGGGTTTAGTGGAAGCAGAACGGCCTTCTGGCCTCCGAGCAGGAGCACGCCGTTCGAGGTACGTGCACGGGCTCGAGGACGAGGACGAGCACGGCCTGTCGAGCAGGAGGACGAGAACGGGGACGGGCACGACGCAGCGTCAGCGGCACATCTTGCTGAGCATGGCGACGATGCGGGAGAGGACGCCGCGCTTCCACTAAACCTGGGGGAGAGCCAAAAAAAGCCCCCCGGCTCCGCGCGCCGGAACCGGGGGGCAAGACCGCGGGAGAGTCTCTCGCGGCGTCTCGTCCGGTCGGGCGCTCGCGCGCGCTCCCGGGCGCCTTACTGCTTTCTGTTTTTCGTTACGCCGGCTTCGCGGGCGGCGGCGCGGCGGGGGGAGACCCCGCCGGTGCCGTCGCGGGCGTCACCGGCGCGATGGGCGGAGCAGTGGCGGTGCCTGCGGTAGCAGGCG
>PLYU01000332.1 GCA_003153495.1 Myxococcales bacterium | reverse complement strand
ATGCGTGCCCGCATCGAGTCGATGCGCGCAGGTATGGGCTTGATGCGTGCCCGCATCGAGTCGATACGCGCAGGTACGAGCTTGATGCGGGCGCGCATCGAGTCGATGCGCACGCGCATGTCCCCAATGAGGGCACGCCTCGCGACAAGCGCCCCGCGCCTCCGCGCGACCGACGCCGGCATCGACCCCATGCGTCGCCCCCTCGTCACTCTTCTTGCCTCGTAACCTCTCGATATCCCTCGCCTCGCGAAAATCGTTACCCCCCTCCGCGGCAAATCGGGAGTCCACGCGGGCTTAAGGGGGTGAAGGCGGGTCGTTGGGCCCGCCGGGCAATGGTGCCCGGCGACGCTCGGCCATCCCGGCCACGGGAATGACGGGGTGACAGCCGTCCGTATCGGTCCGCCTTCGAGCAAGGAAGTAACAGTCATGGTCACAAGTAGGAGTCCGTCGAAAGGCACGGTGGTCGCCCTCGCGAAGTCGTTGATCGCGGGGACGAACAAGCACCTCGGGAACGTCACGCAAGTGACGCTCGCGGGGGGCTCGTACACGGCGGCGCAGATCACGAGCAAGCTGAATCAGCTCGTGACCCTGCGTACCGACGTGGACGCCTCCAAGGCCGCGACCAAGGGAAAGCTCGCTGTCGAAAAGACCGACATGCCGGCACTCCGCGTCTTCACGGACGCGGTGGTGTCGTACGTGAAGGCCGCTTACGGCAACGCGCCGGAAGTCCTCGCCGATTTCGGGTTGACCCCGAAGGCGCGGACGCCTCTCACGGTCGAAGCCAAGGCCGCTGCCGCCGCGAAGCGCGCTGCTACTCGCGCTGCGCGGAAGACGATGGGGTCCGAACAGCAGCCCGACCGCCGGTGCGACGAGCACCGGCGCGACGGCGACGGCACCTGCACCGGCGGTCGCCGAATACATCGGTGCGCACGAGCTGCACGAGGCCCGGCTCGACCGCGCCGAGCGCGAGCCTGCGGACGCCCTCGAGCAGCCCCATCTCCTCGCGCACGTCCCGCAGAGAGCGCGCCCCGAGCTCGGCGAGCACGGCACGCGATTCAGCCGTCAGCGGAACGAGTGGCTGACCAATCGCCGCAAAAGGCGCGATGTGAACGCCTTGCACCCGCCCGGGCGCTTGCGTCACTCATCCCCCTTCATGCGGGGCGAGGGAGACCGCGAGCTCGAGGAGTGGACCGTGAAGGCGAAGGCCTCGCTCTGGCGCGACGAGTACGACCTCGACATGGTCATCGCGAAGGCCGAGGTCGGGGCGTGATCGCAGGCGCTTCCGCGCGCGTGCCGGATCCCCGCGAGGCGGCGCGGGCGTACGCGGACGCGGGCTCGCGAGGGGACGCCGAGGCCCTGTATGCGATGATGACGGCGGCGTCGCAGCGCCTTCCGGCAGCCCGGCGCCGCTCGAGTATGATCACGTTCCAGTGACACGGCCCCCGAAGGCGGTCACTCGCGATTCCTCGCAAGTGCGCCCCACTTCGCCTTCGGCATCCAGACACTTCACGACACGCGGACCGCGTCGAGCTTCCTCTTCCAGCGCAAGCACTGCGGCGGCTTCGAGGATTCTGCACCCCAGGCGCAGGAGCTCCTCGATGGCCTGCGCGCTCGGCGCACGCGCGGGATCGAACCCAGGGGCCATGCCCTCCAGCTCGTCGAGCAGCGTTCGGGCCAGCGCCGCCTGGTTTCTGACAGGAGCAAGCGGCGGCTGGCTGTGGGTGCGGGTCATATTTCACCCTGGTCGGGTCCGTTCAGCGTTCTCATTCTGCGAGCCTTTCGGGCAGCGCGCCGGGCGCATCGCTGCCGGGCGCCGCCGCTGCCCAGCGGCCCGGCTCGAGCCCGCGACCCGCGTCGCCGTCCTGACGGTCGGTGTGATCCTTGAGGATCTCGTAGACCTCGAACAACCATGCGAGCGCGTTCCAGCTCATCGAGGGGCCCCCCGTTCGTTCCGCGCCGGACGCAATCCCGATGCGCGTGTGTCTTTCCGGGACGCAAAGCAAGTGCCGTGCCCCGCCGTCGCCGGCGCAGCCCGCCGCCTCAGGTCGTGTGGGCTCCCATCCAGCGGTCCAGCGAGCCGACCGCGCCCGAGTGCAGACGCGCGTGCCGCTTCACCTCGGCGCCGACCCGCCGCATCCACGCGAGCTCGCCCTCGTCCATCGGGCCGCGATCGAGGGCGGTCATCGCCTCGTCCAGCTCGGCGCCGTTCTTCGGGCCGATCGCGCACACGTTCACCGCGGGGTGCGTCAGCGCGAAGCGATAGCAGTCGGAGGCGCGCGGCGTCGGCTCGCCCTTCGGGGTGAGGGAAGGATTCAGGAGATCGCCCCAGCGCGTCGCCGTGTAGGCGACGATGCCGGGCGGACGCTCTCCAAGGTGCGGGAAAACCTCGGCTTCCGCGCCGGGGTGCGCGGCGTTGTACCGGACCATGATCGCGCCGAGGTCGGGATCCTTCGCGTACTCCACGAACGCCGGGCGGTTGTGGCACGAGATCATCAGGTGCCGGCACCGGCCCGCCTCCCGCAGCGACAGCCCGGCGTCCAGGATCCGCCGCGGCGGCTTCGCGTTCCACCATCCGAGGAGCAGCACGTCGGCGTGGTCGGTGCCCAGCTTGCGCAGCGCCGACTCGAGCGAGGGTCGCAGGAGCGAGGCCACGCGCGCGTAGCTCTGCACGACCACGATCATCTTCTCGCGGTGCTGCTGCGCGAGGCCCTTCACGGCCCTGCCGAAGCCGGGCCGGCGGTAGGAGCCCCAGTAGAAGTAGTTGATGCCCCGCTCGAACGCCCGCTCGACGTCCGGGCTCGTCACCCCGAAGCTGGACGCGAGCCCAAGCCGGCTCGTCGAGAGCCCTGTCCGCCCCAGCACCGTCTTGGACCAGTCGCAGGCCATGGTGGGAGAGCTATGGCAGCGGGAACGGAGGAGCGCAACTGCGGGTCGGGGTCGAGGTCGAGGCGTACGACCGAGGCCTGGGCGAAGAGCGGGGCCTTTGCCTGGAGACTCTGGGCGAGTGGAATCACCCGCTTGACCCACGACGAGGTTGAACGTGCTCGGGCCCGTCAGCGCGCCCGCGTCCGAGCCGGCGTCGGTCGACGTCGTGGCGTCGCCGGGCGAGGCGCCGTCGGTCGACGCGCTCGCGTCAGTGGAAGCTGCCGCGTCGGTCGTGCCCACGGCGGTCAAAGAGCAGCACGCTGCAGCGACGCACAGACCCATGTCTGTCCCCCCTGGTGAGCTCAACCGTGGCGACCCTAGCCCTACTTTTGCAAAGAGGCG
>PLYU01000370.1:25412-25572 GCA_003153495.1 Myxococcales bacterium | reverse complement strand
CCGTCAGCTTGTTGAGCATCGAGTCCAGGTTGCCCGCGCTCACGCCGACGAAGAGGCGCGGCCGCCCCATGCGCGCGATGTCCTCGGGCCCCGTCCAGCGGGGCTGTGCCACCACGCCGACCCTGTAGCCGCGCCCCTCCAGGAAGCGCGCGATGAGCAC
>PLYU01000370.1:0-25332 GCA_003153495.1 Myxococcales bacterium | reverse complement strand
GCGCGATCGGCGCAGTCCTCGCACAGCTTCTTCGGCTTGCCGTCCACCTTGACCGTCGTCAGGGCGTCGACCTCGTCGCCGCATTCCTTGCAGGTAGGCATCGAGACCCCGTCACTTCTTCGGTGCGACGAGCTCGACGTCCCACTGGACGGTCACGTCTTCGGCGCCCGCGTAGGGCGGGAACTGGATCTTCTCGAAGGAGTGCGAGATGCAGACCGCGACAGGCTTGCCGTCGTAAGGGGCCGGCACGGTCGCGCCCTTGACGTGCCCGTTGCGGCCGAGGATGACCGAGACAGTCGTCTTGCCCCAGGGGCCGGTCGCGTCGCCATCTTCGCCCGTGGCCTTGCCGCAGTTGGCCTTGATCTGGCGCGCCGCGCGCTTCAGCTCGGCCTCCACCGCTTCCCTGTCGTAGCCTCCCGACGACGGCGCCGCGCCTCCGCCGCCCGTCTCGGCCGAGACTTCCGCGTCGCCTTTGCCGCGGCGCGACGTTGCCGGCGGCGAGTCGTCCCCCGGCGGGACGCAGTCCGACCCGCGCAGGACGGTGCCCTCGGGGCACGTTCCCGGCGAGTCTGCTTGTTTCGTTTCGCCTGCGCACGCGGCGACGAGGGCGGCGCACGCCATCGTCGCGGTAGCGATCCCCGCTTTGCTCATGGCGCGCATCATAGCGCCTCAGAGGTCGGTGATCTTGTAGTCCTTGATCTTGTNNAGAGCAGCGCCCGGTGGCTGATCTCGAGCAGATCGGCCGCGCGGGTTCGGTTGCCCTTGGTCTTCTGGAGCGCACGGCGGATGAGGATCTGCTCGATGGCGGCGCTCGTCCTCTTGATCGACAGCTCGCCGCTGGCGAGCTGAGCCTGCACCGGGTCGAGCGCCTCGCGGATCCGCTCGGGCAGGTCGCTGCCCTGCAAGACGTCGGTCTCGGTGAGGACCATCGCACGCTCGATCGTGTTCTCGAGCTCGCGCACGTTGCCGGGCCACGCGTACTCGAGCAGCTGCTTGCGCGCCTCGGCCGATACGCCGCGGATGCGGGTGCCCAGGCGGGCGTTGTTGCGGGCGATGAAGTGGTCGATGAGGAGGCTGATGTCGTCGGGCCGGCTGCGCAGCGGCGGGACGTGAATCGACAGGACGTTGATCCGGTAGAAGAGGTCCTCGCGGAACCTCCCCGCCTTGACGTCCGCGGACAGGTTGCGGTGCGTCGCGGTGATGATGCGCACGTCGACCTTCAGGTCCTTCGCGTCGCCGAGGCGGCGGATGACGTCCTCCTGCACGACGCGCAGGAGCTTGACCTGGAGGTTCGTCGGCAGCTCGCCGATCTCGTCGAGGAAGAGCGTGCCGCCGGTGGCCTCCTCGAAAAGGCCGCGCCGGTCGGAGTTCGCGTCGGTGAAGGCGCCGCGCTTGTACCCGAAGAGCTCGGACTCGAGCAGGTTCTCCGGGATGGCGCCGCAGTTGATGGCGACGAAGGGCGCGTTCTTGCGCGAGGAGCGGGCGTGCAGCGCGCGCGCGACCAGCTCCTTGCCGGTGCCGCTCTCGCCCGTGATGAGGACGGTCGTCTTGTAGTCGGCGATCTTCGAGATCGTGCGGAAGATGTCGAGCATCTCCTTGCTCTTCGCGAGGATCGACTCGAACTGGTTCTCCTTCTGGATCTGCTCCTTGAGCGCGCGGTTCTCGCGGCGCAGGGTCTCGCGCTCCTCGGCCTTGCGGAGCGCGATGACGATCTCGTCGGGCTTGAAGGGCTTGCTGACGTAGTCGTACGCGCCGGCCTTCATCGCTTCGATCGCGAGGTCGACGTTGCCGTATGCGCTCATCACGATCACCGTGGCGGGGTGCTGCTTGGCCTTGAGGGTGGCGAGCAGATCGAGGCCGCCCATCCTGGGCATGCGCACGTCGGTGAGGATGACGTCGGGGTCGAACGACTCGAGGGCGGCGAGGGCGGCCTCGCCGCTGTCGGCGACCTCGACGTCGTACCCGTGCTTCTTGAGCAGGGTGCGCAGGACGAGGCGGATGTTCTCTTCGTCGTCGACGACCAGGACGCGGCGCATGGGTGCGAAAACTCTTCATACGAGAGTACGCCCGAAACGACGGCTTTGCGAGGATTGTCGCAGGTGCGTGTACCTCCTTGCGTAGTGCTGCAGGGCGGGGAGTACGCTACGAAGCGACATGGCCGAGATACTCTTCCATCCGCTGTCGACCTACGCGCGGCGGGTGCACATGGCGCTGCTCGAAAAAGGGCTCGCGTCGCGGTTCGAGATGGTGGTGGTGGACATGCCTGCGCGGGAGCACAGGCGGGCGCCGTTCACGGACCTGAACCCGTACGGGCGGGTGCCCGTGCTGCGGGTCCTGGACGGAGGTCCTGCGTTGCCGCCCTCGTGCGAGGGGCTGGCGTATTTCCTCTTCGAAGGGTGCGGCACCTAGACGTGCGCACCGGCCTGGACCGCCTCGCCACCCACCCCACGCTCGGCGCCGAGCTGCGCTCCTCGCGTGTAGGCCTCCTCGCCCACCCCGCCTCGGTCGACCGGCGCCTGGTGCACGCCCGCCGCGTCCTCGACGCGCTCGGCGTGAAGGTATCGATGATCTTCGGCCCCGAGCACGGCTACGGCGGCGAGGCGCAGGACATGATCGGCGTCGCGGACGCGCGCGACCCGGACGGGGCCCCCATACGCAGCCTGTACGGCGAGCGCTTCGAGGACCTCTCGCCCACTCCCGAAGACCTCGCGCGCATCGACGTCCTCGTCGTCGACCTGCAGGACGTCGGCGCCCGCTACTACACGTTCGTCTGGACCGCCGTCCTGGCGATGCGCGCCTGCGCGCGGGCCGGCGTCCGGATGCTGGTGCTCGACCGCCCCAACCCGATCGGCGGCGACCTCGCGCGCATCGAGGGGCGCCGGCAAGCTCGCCTCTACTGCTCGTTCGTCGGCCTCGAGCCGCTCCCCGTTCGCCACTCGCTGAGCCTCGGCGAGATCGTCGCCTGGCGCGCCGACGCCGAAGGAGTCGCGCGCGATCAGGTGCGCGTGCTCGGCGTCGCCGGCCTGGCCCGCGACGCGCACGCGACCGCGTGGGACCGGCCCCTGGTGATGCCCTCGCCGAACATGCCCGGCTACGAGACCGCGCTGGTCTACCCGGGCGGCTGCCTGCTCGAGGGCACCAACCTCTCCGAGGGCCGCGGCACGACGCGCCCGTTCGAGCTGGTGGGCGCCCCGTGGCTCGACGGCGCGCGCCTCGCCGACGACCTCCACGCCCTCGCCTTTCCCGGGGTGCGCGCGCGCCCGGTCACCTTCATGCCGACGTTCCACAAGCACGCCCGCTCGCAGTGCGGGGGCGTCCAGATCCACGTCACCGACCCGCCGGCGTTCCGTCCCTACGCCACGTACTTGGCGCTCGTCGCCCTGGCGCGCGCGCAGCAGCCCGCTCGCTTCGCGTTCCGCACCGAGCGCTACGAGTTCCGCGACGACGTCCCCGCGTTCGATCTCCTGACCGGGGGCTCCGAGGCGCGCGAGCGCATCCTGCGCGGCGACCCCCCGCGCGACGTCGCCGGGTCCCTGGCGGCGGTCGACGACGCGGACCGCGCCATCGTCGCGGAGGCCGCCGCCGCGGTCCGCGGTCGCCTCGTCGAATGAGTCGTCAGCGCTCGCTGGCGCGCGCGCGGAGCGAGGCGAGCTCGTACTTCTCGACTTTGTAGCGAAGGATGCGCTCGGTGGTCCCGAGCGACCGGGCGGCGCGTGCCAGGTTGCCCTGAGACTGGCGCAGCGCGTCGGCGATCATCTGCCGCTCGAGCTGCTCCACCGCGTCGGCGAGGGTCTGCTTCTTCTCGGACGCGACCCGGGCGATCCCGCGGATGGCCTTCGGGAGGTGCTGCTCCTCGATGACCGAGCCTTCGCACGAGACGACGGCCCGCTCGATGGCGTTCTCGAGCTCGCGCACGTTGCCGGGCCAGGCATACTGGCAGAGCACGTCGAGGGCGCCGCTCGCGATGCGGCGGACCTTGCGGCGGTGCGCGCTCGAGTACTTCCCGAGGAAGTACTCGACCAGCGCGGGAACGTCGGCGCGGCGATCGCGCAGGGGCGGCAGGGTGATCGTGAAGACGTTCAGCCGGTAGTAGAGGTCCTCGCGGAAGGCCCCCGCGGTGACGGCCCGCTCCATGTCCTTGTTCGTGGCCGCGATGAGGCGGACGTCGGCCTTGAGGGTCTCGGTGCCGCCCACCCGCTCGAACTCGCGGAACTGGAGCACGCGGAGCAGCTTGACCTGCGTCGAGAGGGGAAGATCGCCGATCTCGTCGAGGAAGAGCGTGCCCCCCTGCGCGAGGTCCAGGCGCCCCTTCTTGCGGCTGACCGCCCCGGTGAAGGCGCCGCGNNGCGCCGCGCTCGTGGCCGAACAGCTCGGACTCGAACAGGCCCTCGGGGAACGCGGCGCCGTTGATCGTGACGAAGGGCTGGCGGGCCCGGTCCGAGTTGGCGTGAATGGCCTGGGCGACGAGCTCCTTGCCCGTCCCCGACTCGCCCAGGATGAGCGCCGTCGCCGTCGTGCCGGCGACCTGCCCGATCTCCTCGTAGACCTGGCGCATCGCGGCGCTGGTCCCGATCATGTTCGCGTACTCGAAGGCCTCCCCGTCGCTCGGGTCGCGCCCGCCGTCCTCGAGCGCCGGCGGGTCGGCACGGAGCCCCTGGGCGATGACCGAGGCGACGACCTGGACGAGGCCCAGGCGAGTCGCGAACGGGGCGGAAGGATCGAACGCGAAGTAGACCGACAGCGCGCCCGTGGACCGCCCCCGGATCGAGAGGGGCACCGAGACGAGGCTCAGGTGCTGTCCGTACCAGCCCTCGAGGTCGACCAGCTCCGACAGCGCCATCGGCTCCTGGCGAACCGACGGCACCACGATGGGCCGGCCGAACTCGGCCACGCGCCCCGCGACCCCCTGGCCGTAGCGGGGACGGAAGTCGTCCGTCGACGTCCCGTAGGCGGCCTCGATCGTGAGGACCCGGTGCCGCGAGTCCGCCATGAAGAGCGCCGCGCGCTTCACCCCGAGCCGCTCGTCGAGCAGGCGCATGGCGCGGCGGAAGCCCTCGGCGACGGTGGCGCCGGACGTCAGCTCCTGGCCGACGTGGGCCAGGGCGGCGAGCTGCTCGGGGGGCAGCAATGCGGGTAGACGCTCCGGGTTCAAGCGCCTACCGACGCCCCCCTGCAGCGTCGCCTCGATGGTCATCCAAAGCTGAGTGTACCGTCCGCCCTTGTCGCCAATGTTTCGCGCAGGTGGCCGCTGCTAGCACCGGGAACGCAGAATGGAGAGCCGCCAAGCCGCAAAGACGCCAAGGGATTGGAAACAAATCTCACCCTTGGCGACTTAACAGCTTGGCGACTCTCCTCTCTCAGATCTGGGCTTCCAGGCCCTGCACGCCGCCGGCCGAGGGCACCGGCCGGCGCTGCATGTAGCACACCCAGGTGAGGCCGATGCAGGTGGCGTAGAACACCACGAACGTGGTCAGCGCGACCCCCACCCCGCCGGTTGCCTTGAGGGACGCGCCGAACGCCCGCGGGATCAGGTAGCCGCCGCACGCGCCGATCGCCGAGATGAAGCCGATCGCCGCGGCGCTCTCGATGCGCGCCGTCCTCATCGCGGCCTCGAGCGTCTCGGAGCCGCTCAGCGCGAGCTGCTTCAGCTTCTCGTTCCTGAAGATGACCGGGATCATCCGGAACGTCGAGCCGTTGCCGAGACCCGTGGTCACGAAGAGAACGAGGAACATGAGCAGGAAGCCGGCGAACGAGTGGTTCTTGACCGCCTGGATGACGCCGATGGTCGCGAGCCCCATCGCGACGAAGTTCCAGAAGGTCACCTTCGTGCCGCCGATCTTGTCCGCCAGCTTGCCGCCGAGCGGACGGGCGAGGGAGCCCACCAGCGGACCGAGGAACGCGAGGTTCGCCGTGACCTCGGGGAACTGCGTCTTGAGCAGCAAGGGGAAGGCCGCCGAGTAGCCGATGAACGAGCCGAACGTGCCGATGTACAGCCAGGACATGATCCAGGTGTGCCGGCGCCTCGCGATGACGAGCTGCTCGGAAAAGTTGGAGCGGGCCGTCGAGAGGTTGTCCATGTAACGCCAGGCGCCGAACACGGCGATGGCTACGAACGGGAGCCAGATGAGGCCCGCGTTCGACAGGTAGAGGCCGTTCGTCGGCTGGAGAGTGCCGAGGTTGACCCAGCTGCAAGTGATGAGGATGGGGACCAGCAGCTGGACGGTGCTCACTCCGATGTTTCCCCCCGCCGCGTTGAGCCCGAGCGCGAAACCCTTCTCGCGGTCCGGGTAGAAGAAGGAGATGTTGGCCATGCTCGAGGCGAAGTTCCCGCCGCCGAGCCCCGCAAAGCCGGCGGCCGTGGCCATGAGCCAGTACGGCGTGTCCGGACGGTTGACCAGCACGGCGAGCGCGATCGTCGGGACGAAGAGGAGCGCGGCGCTGACGATGGTCCAGTTGCGGCCCCCGAACTTCGGCACCGCGAACGAGTAGGGGAAGCGCATGAGCGAGCCGACGAGGCCGGGCAGCGCGACCAGGTTGAAGAGCTGATCGGTGCTGTAGTGAAAGCCCATCTTCGGCAGCTTGGTCGCCGAGACGCTCCAGATGAGCCAGATGGAGAACCCGAGGTTCTCGGCCACGATGGACCAGATCAGGTTGCGTCGAGCGACCCTCTTGCCCGTCTGCGCCCAGAAGGTCTGGTCTTCGGGTTCCCAGTGATCAATCCACTTCGAGCCGACTTCGTGGGTCATGCGTCTCTCCCGTCCTTGCGGGCACACCATGCAAGAACCGCGACCAGCCCCGATCCCTCGGGCGCTGCAGCGAGAACGACCGCGACGGCGTGCGCGCCGGTCCCGCGCGGGACCCGGCGGGCCGGCGCCACAATTGTCGTTTCCGACAGATGTCGCACGACCGCAACGACTCGCCGCCGGAGCGTCATGCGCGCGCCGTGGCCGAAATGAAGGCCATTTCTTCGCTCCCGGAGCTCCGGCTGGCCAGTGCTGGAGGCGCCTCCAATTTTGTCGGGTGGCTGCGGCCCGTTCGCGCGATTTCGGAGCAACGGGCGATTGCCTGTCGATGTCGCAGACGTTTCGTCGTGTCCGGGCTCGCACGTTCGTGGGGACTTCGTGGTGGCCGCGCGCACGTGGCGCCGAAATTGCTCAGCGTGTTGGGAGTGATCGCATGGATACCCGACCCGAGGTCCGTCGCATGGTGACGTCCTCACCGCGTGTGGTGCTGCTCGAGTCGCGGATGAGCCGCGAGCTCGCGCGCCTCGTCGAGAAGCACGGCGGCGAGCCGCTCTGCGTTCCCGCCGTCAGAGAGGTTCCGTCGATCCGGGAGCGCAACGAGCTCGGCCCGGAGGCCGCGGGCCGCCTCATCACGGGGCTCACCGACGGCAAGTACGACATCGCGGTGTTCATGACCGGCGTCGCCGTATCGATGCTGTTCGGCCTCGGCGAGCAGATCGGCCGCCGCCCCGGCCTCGTCGCGGGGCTCCGCCGGGTGACCACGGTGGCGCGCGGCCCCAAGCCGACCGCGGCGCTGCGCGGCTTCGGCGTGGTGCCGACCCTGACGGCGCGCGAGGCGTACACCTCCGCCGAGGTCATCGACGCGCTCGCGGGCATCGAGCTCGCCGGCAAGCGCGTCCTGCTCTTCCACTACGGCGAACGCAGCGACTCGCTCACCGAGACCCTCATCGCGCGCGAGGCGCTGGTCGAGGAGGAGTGGCTCTACCGGTGGCGGCTGCCGGAGGACACCGCGGAGCTCGAGCAGCTCGTGAGGACGATCGTCGCCGGCGGCGTCGACGCGCTCGCGATCACCTGCCAGATCCAGTTCCGGCATCTCTTCCAGATCGCACAGCGGCTGGGGCTCGAGCGCGACCTCGTTCGCACGCTCAACGAGCGGATGGTCGTCGCGGCGGTCGGGCCGACCTGCCACGCGATCCTCCAGGTGCACGGCGTCGACGTACACGTCATGCCCGAGCACCCGAAGATGGGGCCTCTCATCGTCACGCTGATGCGGTACCTCGACCGCCACTCGGCGCACAGGATCCCGGCCGCCGTCCGGGCTCCGCAGGAGCAGCACTAGCCGCGATTCGCGGCGTCCGAGGAGGCGCCGGCGAGAAGGAGATCCATGCCCCGTTCGTTCGTTTCGAGATACTCGGTGGCGGCAGCGCTGGTCGCTGCGGCGTCGTCGGTCGGGTCGACCGCGTCCGCGGACGACGTCGCATCGCCGGCGCCGCCTCCCGAGGCGGCTCCGGCCCCGGCGCCGGCCCCCGAGACGGCCCCGGCCTCGCCTCCGCCTCCCGCTCCGGCCCCGGCTCCCTACTCGCTGCCGTGGCAGCTCCGCCCCGCCGCCGCCACGACCGCGGTGCGCTCGGACACGGCTTTCGCGAAGTACGAGAACGCAGCCTCGAACGGCGGATTCACCGAGGCGACGTCGCTGCTGGTCAGCTACAAGATCCCCGGCACCGGCGAGAAGTGGCAGGGGCTGGCGCCGCTCGTGCGGCTGATGGCCGTCAACGACGCGCCGCCCTCCAGGCCGGGCGCCTACGTCCCGGGCGCTCTGGCGATCGTGAACCCCCTGGTCGGCGCCACTTACGCCACCGACCTGGGCTCGAGCCTGCGCGCGGCGTTCTCCCTGTGCGTCACGATCCCGATCGGCATGGGCGGCGGCGACACGCCCGACGCGGGGCAAGCCGACGCGCGCAAGGCGGGCTTGCCCGCGCGGTCGCACATGGACAACGCGCTCTTCGCGGTCAATGACCTCACGGTGATCCCCGGCGCCGACATCGCTTGGGTCTCGGGCGGGCTCACGCTGCAGGCGGAGGTGACGCTCCTTCAGCTCATGCGCGTGCGCGGCGCGACGAAACAACCCGAGGCCAGCAAGACGAACTTCACGTCCGGCATTCACGCCGGATACTACATCGTGCCCGAGGTTTCGGTGGGCCTCGACGTGCGCTACCAGCGCTGGCTCAACGCTCCCATCGCGATCGACAACGACAAGACGAACACGCTCGTCGACAACTGGACCGCCGCGCTGGGCCCGCGTTTCCACTTACCCCTCGGCGGGAGCGTGAAGGTCCACCCCGGCATCGCCTACGCGCGCGGCTTCGACAAGCCGATGGCCCTGGCGACGCCCAACTACCACATCGTGCAGCTCGACATCCCCGTCACCTTCTAGGCCCGAGAATGAATCGAACTCGCCTATCCTTCCCCGCGGAAGGTCAGGCCATGTCCAAGGCAGAGCAATGTCTGACGTGTTACGGCGCCGGAGAGACCGTGACGGAGGCCGGGCCGGAGGCGTGTCCGGACTGCTTCGGAGCGGGCAAGCAGCTGAGCCACAGCACCCGGATGGAGTGGAGGCTGCGAGAGATCGAGCGCGTCTACCGCCAGTCGGGGCACGAGACCGAGGCGGACGTGCTCTGGCTCGTGCACGAGCTGCGGAGCAGCCGCGAAGCGCTCGTTCGAATCCTCGCGCTCTGCCAGGACGCCAGCGACGCCGACACGGTCGCCCGCGACGTGAAGTACCAGGCCAACGAAGCGCTCGGGCTCTACGAGCCGACCTGACGGGCCCCTGCGCCCCGGGGAGCGCTCGAGCGAAGCGCAACCGAAACGCAGCCGAAATGGGCGGTGGGTCATGATTCACGGCATCGTGAACGGCCTCGACGTCCGAGCTCCTCTGGCTAGCGGCGCGCTGCACGGCGCCGGTGCTTCGGCGCGCCCGCTCGTCCTGGTCATCGGCAACGGCATGGTGGGCCACCGCTTCTGCGAGAAGATGGTCGAGTACGACCGCGAGGGCCGCTACCGCGTCATGGTGGTCGGGGAGGAGCCCCGCCCGGCGTACGACCGCGTCCACCTCACGTCGTACTTCACGCAGCGCTCGGCGGACGCCCTGCAGATCGGCACCCGCGAGTGGTACGCCCAGAAGGGCATCGACCTCTGCGTCGGCACCAAGGTCGAGCTCATCGACCGGGCGCGCCGGGTCGCCATCACCGCGGACGGGGCGGAGCTCGCGTACGACTGGCTCGTCCTGGCCACCGGGTCGTCGCCCTTCGTGCCGCCGGTCCCCGGGATCCAGAAGCGCGGGGTGTTCGTCTACCGCACGATCGAGGACCTCGAGGGGATCCTCGCCTACTCGGCCGGCGCGCGCAGCGCCGCGGTGATCGGCGGCGGTCTGCTCGGCCTCGAGGCCGCGCGCGCGGTGCTCGACTCGGGCCTGAAGACGCACGTCATCGAGGTGGCGCCCCGGCTCATGCCGCGGCAGCTCGACTCGGTGGGGTCGGCGCTGCTCGAGCAGACGATCCGCGGCCTCGGCGTGGAGGTGCACCTGGACGCGCGCATCGCGCGCATCGCCGGCGACGAGGCGGTCACCGGGATCGAGCTGTCGGGCGGCGAGACGGTCGACTGCGACCTGGTCATCGTGTCTGCCGGCATCCGCCCGCGCGACGAGCTCGCGCGCGCCTCGGGGATCGAGATCGGCGAGCGCGGCGGGGTCATCGTCGACGATCGGCTGCGGACCAGCGACGAGCGCGTGTTCGCCGTGGGAGAGGTCGCGCTGCATCGCAGCACCATCTACGGGCTCGTCGCGCCCGGCTACGAGATGGCCGACGCGCTGGCTAGGAACCTCACGGGCGGCGAGGCCGCGTTCGCGGGCTCCGACTCGTCCGCGAAGCTCAAGCTGCTCGGGACCGACGTCGCGACCTTCGGCGATCCGTTTCAGGACCCGGCCAGGACGCGCGTCATCGCGATGGAGGACCAGGTCCACGGGACGTACAAGAAGCTGGTCTTTCGCGACGACGGCCGGCAGCTGCTGGGCGGCATCCTGGTCGGAGACGCGGCGGCCTACGGGTCCTTGCTCCACATGGCGCGCTCGAAGACCGTCCTCTCCGAGACGCTGGACGAGCTGGGCCTGGGCGGCAAGGGCGCCCCCTCCGGGGCGCTGCCGGACGAGGCGCAGGTGTGCTCCTGCAACAACGTCTGCGCCGGGGAGATCCGCGCCAAGGTGAATGCCGACGGGCTGACCACGGTCGCCCAGGTCAAGGCGTGCACGCGCGCGGGGACGGGCTGCGGCGGGTGCCTGCCGATGGTGGCCGACATCCTGCAGGCAGAGCTCCAGGCGAGCGGGCGCGCGGTCAAGCCGCGGCTCTGCGAGCACTTCGCCTTCACGCGCCAGGAGCTCTTCCAGATCGTCGCCGCGCGCGGCCTGCGGACCTTCGCCGCGCTGCTCGCGGAGCACGGCGCGGGCGCTGGCTGCGAGATCTGCAAGCCGGCCGTCGCGAGCATCCTCGCCAGCCTCCACAACGAGCCGATCCTCGCCGAGCCGCACCGCACGCTGCAGGACACCAACGACCGCTTCCTGGCCAACATCCAGAAGAATGGGACGTACTCGATCGTCCCCCGCGTGCCCGCCGGCGAGATCACGCCGGACCAGCTCATCGCGCTCGGGCAGGTCGCCAAGAAGTACGGCCTCTACACGAAGATCACGGGGGGCCAGCGCGTCGACCTCTTCGGCGCCAGGGTCGAGCAGCTCCCCGACGTCTGGGAAGAGCTCATCGCCGCCGGGTTCGAGAGCGGGCACGCCTACGGCAAGGCGCTGCGCACGGTGAAGAGCTGCGTTGGGTCGACCTGGTGCCGGTTCGGCGTGCAGGATTCGACCTCGTTCGCCATCCGGATCGAAAAGCGCTACAAGGGCATCCGCTCGCCTCACAAGATGAAGAGCGCCGTGAGCGGGTGCGTCCGCGAGTGCGCGGAGGCCCAGAGCAAGGACTTCGGCCTCATCGCGACCGAGAAGGGGTGGAACGTCTACGTCTGCGGCAACGGGGGCGCGTCCCCCCGCCACGCCGACCTGCTGGTCGCCGACGTCGACGAGGACACGGCCGTCCGTTACCTCGACCGCTTCATCATGTTCTACATCCGGACGGCGGACCGGCTGACGCGCACGTCGGTGTGGCTCGACAAGATGGAAGGGGGCATCGCCAAGCTCCGCGCCATCGTCGTCGACGACTCGCTCGGCATCGCCGCCGACCTCGAGCGCGACATGCAGAAGCTGGTCGCCACCTTCTCGTGCGAGTGGACCGACGTCGTGCGCGACCCGGCCCGGCGTGCGCTCTTCCGCACGTTCGCGAACGACCGGGGCGGTGACGACGCGGTGCGATTCGTGCCCGAGCGCGGCCAGCGCAAGCCCGACCTGACCCCGCGGCGCGACCCGATCGCGAGCGTGCGCCGGCTGCCCGTCCTGCGTCGCGAGTGGGTGCGCGTCGCGTCTGTGAGCGACGTCCCTCTCGAGGGCGGCATCGCCGTCCGGCACGGCGCCGCCCAGATCGCCCTCTTCCGGGTCGCCTCCAGGGGAGAGTGGTACGCGACCCAGAACCTCTGCCCGCACAAGCAGCAGATGGTCCTGGCCCGGGGCATCGTCGGCGACCAGGCCGGCGTGCCGAAGGTCGCGTGCCCGATGCACAAGAAGACGTTCGACCTGACCTCCGGCGCGTGCCTGTCGGGCGAGGACCTCGAGATCGCGACCTTCCCGGTGCGCGTCGAGGGCGAGGACGTCTGGATCGAGCTCCCGCCCGCGGAGGAGCTGGCGCCGGCGGCTTGCGAGCCGCGGCCGGCCTGCGCCGCAGAAGCCATGGCGAGCTAGGGGGACATGGTGACCTCCCTCGCCCCGGAAGCCGTCGCGTCCCTCGCCGGCCCGGACGCCCGCGACGACAAGAGGCGACTGCCGCTGGTCGAGCACTACCTGCGCGAGCAGGGCAAGCTGAGCGCGGTCGAGCGGTTCGCGCAGCGCCACGACGACGCGGTGCGCCCTGCGTTCGAGCGCTACTACCGCGATCTGCTGCCCGCCTCGCCGCCCGCCGAGGGCCAGCAGTACGCCTTCCAGGTCGATCTCGACTCGTGCACCGGCTGCAAGGCGTGCGTGACCGCGTGCCACAACCTCAACGGGCTGGACGAGAGCGAGGCCTGGCGCGCGGTGGGGCTGCTCCACGGGGGGAGCGTCGCGTCGTCGGTGCAGCAGTGGGTGACGACCGCGTGCCACCACTGCCTCGATCCGGCGTGCATGACGGGCTGCCCCGTCGGCGCCTACGAGAAGGACCCGCTCACCGGCATCGTGAAGCACCTGGACGACCAGTGCATCGGCTGCCAGTACTGCACCTTCACCTGCCCGTACGAGGTGCCGCAGTACAACGCGGCTCGAGGGATCGTCCGCAAGTGCGACATGTGCAGCGACCGGCTCGCCGTCGGCGAGGCCCCGGCGTGCGTGCAGGCCTGCCCGAACGAGGCGATCGCGATCACCGTCGTCGACCGCCGGCAGGTGCTCGAGGACGCGCAGGGCGACGCCTTCGTCCCCGGAGCGCCGTCGCCGGGGATCACGGCGCCGTCCACCGTGTACTCGACCAAGCGCGCTCTCCCTCGCAACCTGCTCCCGGCGAACTTCTACTCCGTCACGCCGTCGCACCAGCACACGCCGCTGGTCGTCATGCTCGTCCTCACGCAGCTCTCGGCCGGGGCCTTCTTCGTCGACGCCGCCGGAGCCGGCTTCCTCCCGCCCGGGGTGGGCGCGGCGCTCGGCCCCGTGCACTCGCTCGTCGCCGTCACGATCGCGCTGGCCGCGCTGGGGGCGAGCGTGCTGCACCTGGGGCGCCCGCTCTACGCGTACCGCGCGATCCTGGGGCTCCGGACGTCGTGGATGAGCCGCGAGATCCTCGCGTTCGGGGTCTTCGCGCCGCTGGCGATCCTGTACGCGCTGTCCTTCTGGCAGGCGCCGCTGGCCCGGATGCTCTCGCTGACGCCGCTCCCGCCCGACGTGGCAGCGCGGGCCAAGGTGCTCCTGAGGGGGGCCGTGGCGACGACCGGCGCCGCCGGCATTCTCTGCTCGGTGCTCATCTATCACGTGACCCGGCGCGCCTACTGGAACGCGGCGGCGACAGGCTTCAAGTTCTTCATGTCCGCGGCGATCCTCGGGCTGGCGACGAGCGTGCTCACCATCGCCGTCGGGGCCACCATTCTCGACGCGTCCCTGCGGACGCCCTTCGTCGTCGCGGCGGCCGTGGCGCTCACGCGCGTCCTCATCGCGGCGAGCGTCCTCAAGGGGGTCGGCGAGCTGGCCGTGCTGCGCCATCTGCGCGACAAGCGGTACTCGGACATGAAGCGCACGGCGGTGCTGCTGACGCGCGACCTGCGCGGGTACACGGGCGCGCGATTCGCTCTGCTGGCGGCCGGCACCATCGCCGCGGCGGCGCAGCTTGCGCATCCGCTGTCGGCCGTCGGTGCCGTCTGCGTCCTCGTGCTCCTGCTCGCGGGCGAGCTCGCCGAGCGGACGCTCTTCTTCGCGGCGCAGAGCTCTCCGGGGATGCCGGGAGGGCTCGCGTGATGGACGCCCCGCGCGACAGATCGGCCTTCGAGCGGGCGCAGGCGCTCTTCCGCCAGCGCACCGGCCCGCTCACCGACGACCTCGCGCGCGTGCCCGGCGGCTTCGGGCTGGGGCAGGTGCCGACGCGCCTCGCGCCGGACGCGACGACCAGCATGATCTGCGGCTTCTGCTCGACCGGGTGCTCGCTCGACATCCACCTGCGGCGCGGCGAGGCGATCAACGTGTCGCCGAGCGTGGACTACCCGGTGAACGTCGGGACGGCCTGCCCCAAGGGCTGGGAGGCGCTGACCCCGCTGCGCTCGCCGGATCGCGCGACGAGCCCGATGCTCCGGGGCAAGAACGGGAAGCTCTCCCCCGTCGAGTGGCCGACGGCCATCGACACGTTCGTCACCCGGTTCAAGGCCATCCAGGCCAGGTACGGCGACGAGTCGGTGGCCTTCCTCGGCACCGGTCAGATGCCGTCGGAGGAGCTGGCGCTGCTCGGAGCGCTGGGCAAGTTCGGGATGGGCCTCCTGCACGGGGACGGGAACACCCGCCAGTGCATGGCCACCGCGGTGGTCGCCTACAAGGAGTCCTTCGGGTTCGACGCGCCGCCGTACACGTACCGCGATTTCGAAGAGTCCGACGTGCTCGTCTTCGTGGGCGCGAACCCGTGCATCGCGCACCCGATCATGTGGGGCCGCGTCTGCAAGAACCCGCACCGGCCCGCGATCCTGGTGGTGGACCCGCGACGCACCGAGACGGCGATGGCGGCGACGGACCACTACCCCGCGCTGCCCAAGTCCGACCTCGCGCTCCTCTACGGCGTCGCGCGCGTGCTGATCGAGCGCGGGTGGATCGACCGCCCGTTCATCGACGCCCACACCACCGGGTTCGACGAGTTCGCCGCCCGGGTGGCCGACTTCCCGCTCGACCGCGTCGCCGCCGCCACGGGCCTCGAGCGGGGCGCGATCGAGCGGTTCGCGGAGCACATCCACCGCGGCAAGCGCGTCTCGTTCTGGTGGACGATGGGGGTAAACCAGAGCCACGAAGGGGTGAATGTGGCGCAGGCCATCATCGCGCTCGCGCTGATGACCGGGAACATCGGTCGCCCCGGCACGGGCGCGAACTCGATCACCGGCCAGTGCAACGCGATGGGGTCGCGCCTCTTCAGCAACACGACGAACCTGCTCGGCGGCCACGACTTCACGCGCGAGGACCACAGGCGCAAGGTCGCCGGCGCCCTCGACATCGACCCCGAGCGCATCCCTTCCAGGGGGAGCCTCGCCTACGACCAGATCATCGAGGCGATCCTGAAGGGCAAGATCCGCGGCCTGTGGGTGGTCGCCACCAACTCGGCGCACTCGTGGATCAACCAGGCGGACCTGCACGACATCCTCGGCCGCCTCGACTTCCTCGTCGTGCAGGACATGTACACGACGACCGAGACCGCGCAGCGCGCGCACCTGGTCCTGCCGGCGGCGGGGTGGGGCGAGAAGGACGGGACGTTCATCAACTCGGAGCGCCGGATCGGGCTCGTGAAGAAGGTGGCCCGCGCCCCGGGGCAGGCGCTCGCAGACTTCTACATCTTCAAGCTCATCGCCGAGGCGTGGGGCTGCGGAGACATGCTGCGCCGCTGGTCGTCCCCTGAGGCGGTCTTCCGGCTCCTCACGGAGGTGACGCGGGGACAGCCCTGCGACATCACCGGCATCACCGGGTACGACATGATCGAGAAGATGCGCGGCGTGCAGTGGCCCCTCCCCGAGGGGACGCCGGTCGAGGCCGCGAGCGAGCGGCGCCTCTTCGAGGACGGGCGCTTCTTCCACGCCGACGGCAAGGCAAGGTTCTGCCACGCCGACCCGGAGCGGCTGCCGGAGGCGACGAGCGCGGACTATCCCTTCACCCTGCTGACGGGGCGGGCCAGCTCGAGCCAGTGGCACACGCTCACCCGCACCGGCAAGTCGTCGCTGCTGCGCAAGCTGGGTGCGAGCGACCCTTACGTGGAGCTCAACCCGGTCGACGCCGCGGCGCTCGGGATAGCGCCCAACACCCACGTTGTCGTCCAGTCGCGTCGCGGCCAGATGGCGGCCCGGGCGTTCATCACGCGCACCGTGCAGCCCGGGCAGGTCTTCGTCCCGATGCACTTCGCGCGCACGAATCAGCTGACCTTCGCGGCCTTCGATCGCCGCTCCAGGCAGCCGGCGTACAAGGCGTGCGCCGTCCGGGTGAAGCCGCTCCCGGACGGAAAGAGGAGCGGCGAGGTGTGAGCGAGTCGAAAAGGTACGCTCACCCACTTGCCCTTTGGCTCGATCGGACGAAGATTGCATGTCGACCGTGCGGGCCGTTGCCGTCGCCCCCCTCCTGGCGGCGGCCGGAGGCCTGCATCTTGAGGGTTCGCGCGAGCTCCTCCCCTGCCGCGCAGCCCACCCGCGTCCGGGTGACGAAAGTCGTCCGGACGCGGTCTATTTGTGTCCCGCCGGAGCGAAGACGGCGACCCGGCCGTTGCCGCGCCGCGTCACTTCTTCTCGTTCGCCGGCTCGCTCGCGAGGTAGCTCATGATCACCTCGTCGAGCGACTTGTCGCTGATGAGGTCTCCACCGAAAAACGACTTGCTCGCCGTCGTCGGGCGCGTCTGTCCGAAGATCGACGCGGGACGGCTCGGGGCATAACGGTGCTCCGCGCCGGGTGCCGGCGCCGGAGGGATGGGTGGAGCCTCCGGAAGCGCGGGCCTGTCCGTCGCGCCGCCCTCCTTCATGAAATCGGCCGGTGGAGGGGGAAGGTCGCTCGTCAGGCGCAGGGCCGGTGACGCCGCGCTCGCGGCCGCGGCGACGCGCTCGAGGGCGTCGACGTCGAGCGTCATCTCCGGCGCGGGCGGGCGCCTCGTCTGCGGTTCGCGCTCCTCGTCGTCGCGGACCCCGGGGGCGGCGGGGGGAGGCGCTTGCGACGCCGCCGTCGACCTGGACGGCGGCGGGACCGAGCCGGCCTCGACGAGCGCGTCGAACTTGCCGTCCCGCAGGGCGATGAACATCGCCTTGTGCTGCTGCTTCATCATCTCGCGGACGATGTCGACGACCCGCGCGTCGCCCATGTACTCCGCGTAGCTCGTCTTCACGCTCTTGAGGACGCGGCCGCCGTCCATGAAAAGGTGCGTGATGACGTGACCGTACTTGAAGCCCGAGTCCTCGGTCTGGATGTGGAAGACCTTGCGCTTGTGGCGAACGTTGTTGTTATACCCGAGCAGGGGCGACGGATCCTTCGTGGACATGGTGACCGCCGCGGCCTGCGCCGCTCGCTCGTCGAACGTTACCATAGCAGCGGGCAGCCGGCGCCTGGCAACGCGCTCAGTCGCCGACGATGCCTTTCAGACAGCCGTCGCGGCTGGCCCGCAGGTCGTCCACGGGAACGGAGAGCGAACCCAGCGGGGCAGCGGCGATCGACAGCGCCCGCCCCGCCGTCTCCCCGATGCGGGAGGCCGGGACGCCGGCGGCGCGCGCCAGCTCGAGCACGGTAGCGAGGGCCCCCGGCTCGACGCTGATCACGACGCGCGAGGGCGCCTCGCCGAAGAGCGCCGCCGTGGCCTCGAGCGGCGACGGCTGCGCCGCGACCTCGATCCGGGCGCCGACCCCCGGCCCGCCCGCCGTGCAGCACTCCGCGAGCGCGGTCGCGAGGCCGCCGTCGCTCACGTCGTGGGCGCTCGCCAGGACGTGCGCGCGCGCGAGGCGCAGCACCAGCTTCTGCAGGCGCGCCTCGGCCTCCAGATCGATGGCCGGCGCGTCGCCGCCCAGCTTCCCCGTCTTGCGCACGAGCCACTCGCTGCCGCCCAGCGCACGGGCTCCCGCGCAGGCGGCCTCGCCGAGCAGAAGGACCACGTCGCCCTCGCGCTTGAACGGCGCGGTCACGATGTCGTCGAGCGACGCGACGAGCCCGACAGCGGCGACCGTGGGGGTCGGCAGGATCGCCTTGCCGTCGGTCTCGTTGTAGAGGCTCACGTTCCCGCTCACGATGGGGACCCCGAGCGCGCTGCACGCCGCCGCGAGGCCGTCGATCGCGCGCGCGAACGAGTCCATCACCTCCGGACGCTCGGGGTTGCCGAAGTTGAGGCAGTCGGTGATGCCGATCGGCTCGGCCCCGCTGCAGGCGAGGTTGCGGCATACCTCGGCGATGGCCATCGCTCCGCCCGCGAAGGGATCGAGCTCGCACATGCGCCCGTTGCAGTCTGCGGCGAACGCGAGAAGCTTCTCGACGACGTGACCGTCCTTCTCGCACGGCACGCGCACCACGGCCGCGTCCGATCCCGGGCGCACGATGGTGCCGCCCCGGACGATCTGGTCGTACTGCCGCCACACCCAGGCGCGCGAGCCCACGTTGGGCGAGCCGAGCAGCTCGAGGAGCTCGTGCCCGAGGTCACGCGGCACCGGGATCGCGCCCTCGTCGACCGCCGGGAGCGGCCGTCCGCGCGCCGCCCGCGGGCGCTCGTACACGGGGGCGTCGTCGGTCAGGACGCCGATGGGAAGGTCGCAGACGACGGCGGGGGCCCGCGGAGCGTCGGGATCGGTCAGCGGGCAGTAGCCCGGCGTGGCCTTGATGACCCAGCGCTGCGTGTCGGTCACCTTGCCGATGACGGCGGCGTCGAGGTCCCAGTGCGCGCAGATCTCGAGGACGCGCGCCTCCATTCCCGGCCTGGCGACGAGCAGCATGCGCTCCTGCGACTCGCTCAGCAGGATCTCGTACGGGGTCATGGCCTTCGCGCGCCGGGGGACGCTGTCCAGGTCGAGCTCGATGCCATTGTTCGCCCGCCCCGCCATCTCGACGCTCGACGACGTGAGGCCGGCGGCGCCCATGTCCTGGATGCCCAGGAGCACGTCCTCCGAGAACAGCTGCAGGCACGCCTCGATCAGCAGCTTGCCCATGAACGGATCGCCCACCTGCATCGTCGGGCGCTGCGAGGGCCCGCCCTGGCTGAACTCGTCGCTCGCCATCGTGGCGCCGTGGATGCCGTCGCGGCCCGTCTTCGCGCCGATGTAGAGGATGCTGTTGCCGATGCCGGTCGCGCGTCCGTAGAAGATCCGGTCGGCGCGGGCGACGCCGCAGGTGAATGCGTTCACCAGGATGTTGCCGTCATAGCGCTCGTCGAAGGCGAGCTCGCCCCCGACCGTGGGCACCCCGATGCAGTTGCCGTAGCCGCCGATGCCCGCGACGACGCCGCGCAGGAGCTCGGGCGTGCGCGGATGGTCGGGGCGGCCGAAGCGCAGCGAGTTCAGGCTGGCGATCGGGCGCGCGCCCATCGTGAAGACGTCGCGCAGGATGCCGCCGACGCCCGTCGCGGCCCCCTGGTACGGCTCGATGAAGCTCGGGTGGTTGTGCGACTCCATCTTGAAGACGGCCGCGAACCCGTCGCCGATGTCGACGACGCCCGCGTTCTCGCCCGGCCCCTGGATGACCCGCGGCCCCTTGGTGGGCAGTCGGCGCAGGTGCACGCGGCTCGACTTGTACGAGCAGTGCTCGCTCNNCGCTCCACATCACGCTGAAGACCCCCAGCTCGGTGTACGTCGGCTCGCGGCCCAGGGAGCGGAGGGCGGAGGCGTATTCGGTCGGAGTGAGCTTGTGCTGGGCGACCAGCGCGGGGGTGATCGGCGGGTCCTTGGGGACGCTGGAGACGCTCATGGAGAGGGAGCCTGGCCACGTCAGGTAGCGGGAAATCGGGGAAGGGTCTAGGCCGTCGTGCAGGTAGCACGACGGCACGTCGCTCATGCTAGGGTCGTCGCCATGCGCGCTTGCGTGGTCGTCTTCCCGGGCTCGAACGCGGACGCCGAGATGATTCACACCCTGCGCGACGTGTGCGGCGCGCCCACGTCGGTGGCGTGGCACACCGACGCCGAGCTTCCCGCCGGCACCGAGCTGGTCGCCATCCCGGGCGGCTTCAGCTACGGCGACTACCTGCGGTGCGGCGCGATCGCCAGGACCAGCCCGATCGTGCGCGCCATCCGCGCGCACGCCCAGCGGGGGGGCTACGTGCTCGGGGTGTGCAACGGATTCCAGATCCTCACCGAGGTGGGGCTGCTCGCGGGGGCTCTGACACGCAACCGGCACCAGCGCTTCGAGTGCGGGGACTGGTTCGTGAAGGTGACGGCCGAGGGGCCGTTCACGAAGGGGCTCGGAGAGGTGTGGAAGCTCCCGATCGCGCACGGCGAGGGGCGGTTCCAGGCGGACGAGGAGACGCTCCGGCGCCTGGAGGGCGAGGGGCTCATCGGGCTGCGGTACTGCACCGCGGGCGGCGCGCTCGAGGACCGCGCGAACCCCAACGGCAGCCTGCACGGCATCGCGGGGCTCTACGGCGGGCCGCGGAAGAACGTGTTCGGGCTGATGCCGCATCCGGAGCGGATGGCCGAGGCCATCCTCGGCGGCGCGGACGGGCGCAAGCTGTTCGAGCGGGTGCTTTCGGCGGCGGCCTAGCGACCACGGCGTGATGGAACTTACGTTCCGGTCACGATGCGTGGAGAGAACACAGCGTTCGCCAGGAATGGCTGAACGCGCCGTCATCGACACCGGTCGTGGGCTCGCCTACGAGTGCATCCGCGGACGAGCCTCCACCCGGATCTCGGCGCTGCCACCGCCACATGCCGTGCACGCTCCCTCGCGCTCGACGTCGATGGCCAGCTCTCCACGCTCGGTGACGGCGAGCCTGCCCGAGCGGACCGGGAGCAGGCGCTCCCGCCAGGCGTCGATGTCCGTCCCGCAGTCGAGGCAAACCGCGAACGCGACGGCGGAAGAGTCTTCGCCCGCTCCTCCAGGGACCGAGCGGCGGGTCGGAGGCCCGGACGAACCACTCATGGGGTTGCTTGTAGCATGGGGGTTTTCGGGCGTCCAGGCGCGGCAGGAAGTCCGGGCACGCGGAGATGGCAGCGTCCGGAGTGGAGCTCCGCGGTATGGCCGCTGGTGTTGCTGGCGAGCCGCATTCCGGCCCCCAGCCGGCCGCGCCGCCCCTATAGCAAGCGTCACTCTCATGGAACGGTCCCGCCGGTAGCCGGGCCCCGGCATTCATGCCGGGGTCCGGCGCGTGACCGCTGATCTAGACCTCGAGCTCGCCCTTCTCCAGGATCTCCGTCACCCTCCACAGGAACGCGTTGGCCGCGACCCCGTCGACCACGCGGTGGTCGTACGACAGCGCCACGTACATCACGGGGTGGATCGCGATCTGGTCCTCGCCGTCCCCGGAGTCGACGACGACGACGCGCTTCTGGATCTCGCCCATCCGCAGGATCCCGACGTTGGGCTGGTTGATGATCGCCCCGCCGAAGAGGTTGCCCTTGAGCCCGGGGTTCGACACGCTGAAGGTCGCGCCGCTCAGGTCGTCGATCGTGATCTTCCCGGCCTTCGCCCGCCTGGCCAGATCGTCGATGGCGCGGACGATCCCGCGCACCCCCAGCTCGTCCGCCCGGCGCACGACTGGGACGACGAGGCCGTCCGGCGAGTCGACCGCTACGCCGATGTTGACGTCGTGCAGGACGACGTACGCCTCGTCGAGCACGCGAGCGTTCATCGCGGGGCTCTCCCTCAGGGCTCGCGCCGTCGCCACGACGACGAACGCGAGCATCGTCAGGCTCATCCCCTCGGCCTTGTAGCGTTCCTTGTTGGCGTCGCGCAGCTTGCTCGCCTTGTGCAGGTCCACCTCCGCCACCGTCACGACGTGGGGGGAGGCGAACTTCGAGTACGTCATGTGGTCGGCGGTGAGCCGGCGGCGCCGCGTGAACGGCACGACCCTGTCCCCGTCGACGGGCCTGTAGGCGGGGACCTTGAACGCGCCGAAGCCGACGCCCGGGATGGGCGGCACGAAGCCGCCCCCCTGGTTGATGAGCTGCGCGATCTTCTGCGTCTCCGCCGTCGTCCGCGGCTGCGGCGGCTCGATGGCCGGGGCAGGGGCAGGGGCAGGCTCTTTCGGACCCGAGGCGTTCGCCGTGCGGATCACGTCGTCGCGGGTGACCCGCCCGCGGTCGCCCGTGCCCTTCACCCGCTCGAGGCTCACGTCGTTCTCGAGCGCGGCCTTGCGCGCCGTCGGAGTCGCCAGCGGGCCGCCCATCGCGCTGCGTCCGGGCGCCGCGCTCACGTCCGGCACGGGCGCAGGCGGCGGGATCGACGGGGGCACGACCTTCGCCGGCGCGCGCGCGCCCGCCCCGCCGGCCCCCTCCTCGACCTGCGCGATCCGCGTCTTGACCGGAACCACGTCGCCCTCGGAAAATAGGAGCTTGGCGACGCGGCCGGTCACCGGCGAGGGCAGGTCGCTGTCGGCCTTGTCGGTCGCGATCGAGGCGATCGGCTGGTCTTTCTGGATCGAGTCCCCCTCCTTGACGAGCCACTTCGCTATGGTGCCCTCGGTCACGCTTTCACCGAGCTGGGGCAGGATCACGTCGACGAGCATGGAGACTCCGGAGGAGAAGGTGAGATAGCCTATAGCGTCCGCGCGGGTGACCGCAATCGGCGGAGCGGGTGGGCGAGCGCCGGGTACACTAGGAGAGTCGATGAAACGGGCGGATCACGATCACCTCGTCGGGCGGACGATCGCCGGCAAGTTCGTGGTCGAGGGCCTCATCGGCAGCGGCGCGATGGGCGCGGTGTACCGCGCGCGCCAGGTCGCGCTCGAGAAGACCGTCGCCATTAAGGTTCTCCACGGCGAGCACGCCGACGACCCCGCGTTCGCGGCGCGCTTCCACCGAGAGGCCAAGGCCGCCTCGCGCCTGAACCACCCGAACTCGATGCAGGTGATCGACTTCGGCGCCGAGCCGGACGGCCTGCTCTACATCGCCATGGAGTACCTCGACGGGCGGAGCCTGCACGCGCTGTTGCGCGACGAGTGGCCGCTCTCGCCCTTCCGCGTCGCCGACATCCTGATGCAGACGCTCGCGGCGCTGGCGGTCGCGCACGACATGGGCGTGGTCCACCGCGATCTGAAGCCCGAGAACATCGTCGTCCTCCGCGGGACCGACGACGACGGCCGGCCCAAGGACGTGGTGAAGGTGTGCGACTTCGGGATCGCGAAGATCACCGACCCGCGCGCCTACAAGACCGGCGAGCGCGAGTCGGCCGCCCCGGTGACGACCGCGGGCTTCCTCATAGGCACCCCGGAGTACATGTCTCCCGAGCAGGGCCGCGGCGACACGCTGGACGCGCGCAGCGATCTCTACTCGGTGGGCGTCATCCTCTTCGAGATGCTGACCAACCGGGTGCCGTTCGAGGCAGAGAGCGCGATCGGCGTGGTGTTCAAGCACATCAACGAGCCGCCCGCGCGGCCCTCGGCGCTGAGGCCGGGGGTCGATCCGCGCCTCGAGGCGGTTTGCCTGCGCGCCCTGAGCAAGTCGCGGGACGAGCGCTACGCGAGCGCGCGCGAGATGCGAGCCGAGCTGCGCCCGATCGCCGCGGGCGCGTCGCGCGCGCCCGGCCCGGGCATCGCCCGCGTGCAGGTCATGACCGAGTCTCCCTCGTCGGTGAACGCCGCGACGATCGAGATGGCCAGCGCTTCGCGGACTCCGGGATCCGACGAGCTGGCGATCGCCAAGCCGACCCTGCAGGGTACGACGGCGGCGATCCCCGGCCTTCCCAACCGCCGCCGCGGCCTCGTGGTGGCGAGCGTCGTCCTGGCGTGGCTGCTCGTCGGCGGGGCGGCCGCGACGGCCATCCTCCGGCTTCGCTCGCACCCGGTGCCGGAGCCGGCGCCTCCCGCTACCGCAGCGCTCGCGCCGGCGCTCGCGGCGTCGCCTCCGCCGGAGGTCGACCTCGTTCCCGCCCTCGTCCCGCCGGCGCCGCCGCACAGCGCCGCCGCCCACGCGCCTGTGGTTTCTGGCCACCCCAAGGCCTCCGCCCCCGCTTCCTCGCTCTCCAGTCCGACCCGGACTGCGACCGCGACCCCGACCCCGACCGCGACCCCGACCGCGACCGCGACCGCGACCGCGACCGCGACCGCGACCGCGACCCCGCTCTCGACCCCACCCCCCGATCCCACCTTCGACCCCGAGCGGGCCTACGTCGAGGTGGGCCTCATCAACGGCCAGGGCGTGCGCGATCGCGCCGTGCGGGGCGCGCTGCACGGCGCGGGTCTCGCGCAGTGCTACCGGACGGCGCTGCGCGCGCGAGGCGTTCGCTCGACGGGCGTGGCCTCGCTGAGCCTGTCGTTCGACGAGACCGGCACGGCCCGCTCGGGGATCGTGACCGGCGCCGACTTCCTGCCCGGGCTCACGCGCTGTCTGCAATCGGCCGCATCCGGCGTGCGGGTCGACAAGTCGCAGGTCGACTCCGGCGGAGGCGTCGCGGACGTGGTCCTCTCGTTCAAGGCCCCCTAGATTGGCGGGGTCCCGACGTGCGCGATGGGAGCATGCTGGCGCACGCCGACGACGGCACCTGGACCATCGCGTGGCCGTCGCACGGTGGCGACGTCGGGCCTCACCGAGACGTGTCGCGCCCTGCGAATGCTCGGGACCGCGCCGACGGCGCGGCGCAAGGCGGGCGGCGAGGGGCGGTAGCACTGACCGGCGCCTCGAAGACCTTGCTTGAGTCACGCCGGCTGATTCGGTAGCTGCGGCCGGAGTGCCAGGCTCCCGCCTGGCACGAGGACCGCGCGTGCGGTGCCGGTCGAGGTCGGGGTCGGGGTCGGGGTCGAGGTCGAGGTCGAGGTCGAGGTCGAGGTCGAGGTGGCCCCCCCTAAAAAAAGCCCCCCGGCTCCGCGCGCCGGAACCGGGGGGCTGACCGCGGGAGAGTCTCTCGCGGCGTGTCGTCCGATCGCGCGCTCGCGCGCGCTCTCGGGCTCTCTACTGCATTGGGTTGTTCGTCACGCCGGCTTGACGGGCGTCGGCGCGGCGGGCGCGGCGGGAGCCGCGTTCGCCGTCGCCGCGGCAGGGGCAGCGATCGCGGCGGCCGGCTTTGCCGGTGCGCCTTTGATCAGAGCCTTCTGCCGCTTGCCCAACGTTTGCCGCGCTGCGCGCGTCGCCGCGCGCTTCGCGA